>CAYHRD010000287.1:0-1505 GCA_964358925.1 uncultured Sulfurimonas sp. | reverse complement strand
AGCATAACGGTGATGTTTGGGAGAGTTTTTAAGAAGTAAAGAGATTGCCGCGCTTGTCACCCAGATTGCCGCGCTTTGCTCGCAATGTTGACGAGGGTGGCAATCTCAATGGCAAAAGCCATCATCTAGCGAGGAATTAAGGACAAAGTAATCTAGTTTATAGAAGAAGTTTAATACAAAAAACCCATAAGCCAAAGCGGTAATCTGTTTTTAAACCCTGTCTCTATATCATCGGCAATTACATAACTGTTAGGAACATCTTTTAGTTGCTCAAAACTTTTATTTTTACCGCCTATCTCAACCGTATATTTTTCATCGACCAGAAAATCCCCTTTTTTGACATAATAAAGAGAACAAGTGTATGAAACCTGCGATGCAAAGTAAGTCTCTCTAATAGTTCCGATATCACTGCTGTTTGTAAGAGATTTAAGCAAGCTTGTATTTGAGAGGTAAAGTTTATCAGGCATCTGCATTGATTTGAACCTTTTACCCTCGTAAACTACATGTCGCAGCAGTTCAGCACGGTGAAGGTACTCTATATAGTTATAAAGCGTGGCTTTTGATACGCCTACCGTTTTGCTGAGGCTTTCTATGGATAATTCTAACGGTTTACAGAGCGATATTGTATGGAGAAGTTTTTTTAGCATCTCTATATTTGAAGCACTAACTTTATATAAAAGGGCTACATCCGTAAAAAGAACCGTATTGATAGTATCGCTTACTTTTTGCATAAAACTATCTTTGGCTGAAAAATAATACGGATATGCTCCAAACTCTAAATATTCGTTATATAGCTTTAAAATTTTCTCATCTTTGATAGAGTTCAAAATATCTTGAGTTATATTTTCATGAGAGTTTAAAAGATTTTCAAATGTAAAACTAGGAAGTGCAACGGCAAGTTTTATCTCACAAAACTCCCTAAAAGAGAGAATCGGTAGTTTATACATAGCATATCTTCTTGCAAAAGAGGCATTAGTAATTTTAACGGCACTTGAACCTGAAAATATGATTTTTATATCCATAAAATCATAAATAGACTTTAACTCTTGTTCAAAGTTTTTAGCTTCATGAATTTCATCTATTATAATGCACTTTCCGCCATATTTGTAAAAATACTCTGCAAACTCAAAAAGAGATACATTAGTAAAAAGAGGATGATCGCAAGATATATAAACAATCTCATCTGAGGCATAATTTAACTCTTGTAAAACTTGAAGCATCAAAGTAGTTTTGCCAACACCCCTACTTCCATAAATACCGATAATTTTATCAGTTCCTTTTTTGATTTTTTCAAATAAAAATCTTTTATAAACAGGAAGTTTTTGTCTCAACTTTTGATTTGAGATATGTTTTATATTTCCAAAAAGAGATTCCATTTTTATTCCTATCGTTTTTTACATTATACGATTATATCTAAAAATAGATTAATTTAGATAAACCAATATACTTACAAATCACCAAAAATGCAACAGACTTGCAACACTACGGCAGTAAACTCTCATCTC
>CAYHRD010000286.1:0-1543 GCA_964358925.1 uncultured Sulfurimonas sp. | reverse complement strand
CTATCATAAGAGGGCGGTTGTCGAGTGCGCTTGGAAGACGAAATCCATACTCGACTAAAACTTCTTTTCTAGCTCTGTCTCCTGCATACATTCCGCGGTATTGCGGAAGCGAAACATGTGATTCGTCCACTATGACAAGATAATCTTTATGATGCAGTTCAAAGTAATCAAGCAGAGTATACGGGGCTTCGCCGGTTTTTTTGTTGGTTAAGAGTCTTGAGTAGTTCTCAACTCCTTTGCACATTCCGGTAGTTTGCAGCATCTCCAAATCAAACTCTACTCTCTGTTTAAGACGCTGATACTCGACAAGTTTTCCCTCTTTTTGAAAGTATGCAAGTCTCTCATCAAGCTCCTCTTCTATGCGTTTTATGGCAACTGCCATCTTCTCTTGGCTTACGCTAAATTGCGAAGTTGCATAAATAGTAAATTTTTTATGATCTTCAAGCCGTTTGTTGTCAATGATATCAAAAGTATATATGGCTTCTATCTCATCCCCAAAAAATTCTATACGGATAGCTTCTTGTTCAAAGTAGGGAGGATAAATATCTAAACTCTCACCGTTTACTCTTATCTGCCCGCTGTCGAAGTATGTGTCGTTGCGCGCATAACCCATCTCAACAAGACGAAGCAGAAGCTTTTTTTGGGCTATTGTGTCTCCGATGGCGATGGACTGTACCATATTCTCATACTCCTCAGGGTCACCCAAGCCGTAGTTTGCAGAGACGGAAGCTACTACTATAACATCATCATAACTTAAAAGATTTGCGGTAGATGAGAGCCTCATTCGTTCTAACTCATCATTTATAGCGCTATCTTTTTCTATAAACAAGTCTTGACGGGGGATGTAAGCTTCGGGCTGATAGTAGTCATAATAGGAGACGAAATACTCAACATGGTTATTTGGAAAAAATTGACGAAATTCACTATAAAGCTGGGCAGCCAAAGTTTTGTTGTGAGTCATAATGATGGTCGGCATCTGCACTTTTTCTATAACGCTTGCCATAGTGTATGTTTTACCGCTTCCGGTTACTCCCTCTAGGGCTTGGTAACGGTTACCTTTTAGGATGGAATCACTTAATGTTTTTATGGCAGTCGGTTGGTCACCTGCGGGAGAATAATCTGATTGTACTTTAAATTTTGACATTTGAAATTATATCTGATTTGGCGTTGTTCTTGAAAACCTATCTTTATAACTACATTTTTTGCAAAGCTCTTCAACGGCTTTTGCATCTCTAAAACCATCAATCATATCTGTCGCTCTTTTTGAGTTTAGTATATCTTTAAGTGCGGTGTTATTTAGATTGCCCAGGGATATGATTCCGTCACCGTCTAGGCAGCACGGCACAACGGTTCCGTTTGCAAGTATGCCGATATGCGATTTTAAGCCATAGCAAGTTCCGTCGCTTTTATGGGTAGAGTTTAGGGACGGCCACTCAAAATAGCTGTCAAAATTGAGCATTACTTTTGGAGCAAGGCGAATTGATTTGATTTTATCTTTATAGATTTTATTTTCATCGAGCAGCGTGTCAAAAAAATAGCTTAG
>CAYHRD010000285.1:0-1552 GCA_964358925.1 uncultured Sulfurimonas sp. | reverse complement strand
CCATAAGACATGGTTGATACCCAATAAGGCTATGAATTTCCAGCTTATGCTCCACGAAAATCCAATCAAACTTGGTCATACAGGCAAAACAATTAAGAGGTGATGGTTCATGAAAAAAATAATTATTGTTTTTGCAATTGTTATTTTATGTGGTTCTTTCTCAAATTGAGTGGGTATGGTAAAATAAAGAGAGGAAAAAAGGAGCCTAAAAATGAACGGATTAGAAGAGCTTTTTACTAAAGCATTAAAATTAGCCCCCCCCTGGAAAATTGAAAAGATAGAGTTTGATGAAAAAAAAGGTGTAATAAATGTAGAGATAGATTTCCCACGCGGCAGTAAATTTTGTTGTCCATTGTGTGGTAAATCATTTACGGCTTACGATACCCAAGAAAAGGAGTGGCGACATTTGAATTTCTTCCAATATGCATGTTACCTTGTAGTAAGAGTTCCACGAGTAAAATGTTCGTCAGATGGAGTACACCAGGTGGATGTGCCATGGGCACGAGAAGGAGCAGATTTTACTTTTTTATTTGAAAGTTTTGCAATGACGTTGGTTCGTGAAATGCCAGTCAATAGAGTGTCTAAAATCATCAATGTAGATGACAACAAGTTGTGGAGAATGATGCACTATTATACCGGAGTAGCGCGTCAAGGGGAGAACTACTCCCAGGTAACGAAGATAGGGGTTGACGAGACATCAAGAGCTAAAGGGCATGCTTACGTAACTCTATTTGTAGATTTGTCGGAAAGACGGAGTATTTTTGTTGCGGAAGGCAAAGGCTCGGATACTATCAGTGCATTTCTTAAGGACTTCAGTGAGCATCACGGGAAACCCTCTAATATTACAGATGTTTCTATCGACATGTCCCCTGCCTTTATAAAAGGGGTAAATGAAAATCTACCCGATGCCAGTATCACCTTCGATAAATACCACACCATGAAGATCATCAACGATGCGGTGGATGAAGTGCGTAAATCCGAAGTAAAATACCAAACTCTTTTACGTGGACAGAAATACATTTTTTTGAAGAACCGAAACAACCTTACAAAATCGCAAATAAAAACGTTGGAAGAACTTGAGTCAATGCCCAAACTTAATTTGAAGACTATGCGGGCCTATCATATCCGCGAGAACTTTCAGCATATCTACAAAGAGACGACTAAGGAGGGCTTTGAAATATCTTTGAAGAAATGGTATTTTTGGGCTACTCACAGTCGAATCGAGGAGATCAAAAAAATGGCTAAAACAATAAAGCAGCACTGGCATGGTATTATTCGGTGGTATGATAGCAAAATCAATAACGGTATCCTTGAAGGTCTTAATAGTCTTGTACAGGCGGCAAGGGCAAAGGCACGTGGGTATAGAACTTTTAAGAATTTTAAAACTATGATATATATGCTTACTGGAAAATTGGATTATTCAAAAGTGGGCTTACCCACTTGAAATGAGAAAGAACCATATTAATATAGGAGAAATAGCATGAAGAAACTGCCCAGTATATTAATGTCCGAGTTTCGATTCTTCAAGGGAAGCCGGGTTTTAACCGGCATT
>CAYHRD010000284.1:0-1560 GCA_964358925.1 uncultured Sulfurimonas sp. | reverse complement strand
GGAAAATTCTTCGCGTGGGTCAAGACCGCGGGCGCTCCCGAGCGCCGCCAACTGACGCTTGGCCGGACGAACGACAAGATGATTCATGTTGTGGACGGTGTGAAACAGGGAGACGAAGTGTTGTTGAACCCGCGTGCGGTGGTCTCCGATGCCCGCGATGAAAGCTCCGAAAGTGACGAGCGGACGGACGATCGGTTCAGGAAGGCAGACGGTTCAACGACGAAGGGAGATGCGAAACCGGGTCAGCCCGATTCGTCGTCAGGCAAGAAGGCGGGTGACACTGCGGGCAGTTCAACTCCTCCAGGTTCTGGCGGTGAAAGCGGCGACGAGACGGCGAAGAAGTCCGCCAAACGACCGCAGTTCAACATCATGTCACTCGACAAGGATGGCGACAAAAAGGTGAGCCGTGACGAGGCGTCAGCGGAGGGTGCTCCGTCGTACCTTGGCAACGCATTCGATTTCATGGACGCCAACAAGGATGGATTCATTGACGCGGCGGAACTTGCTGAGGCTCGCAAGCGAATTCCGCCAGGTGGCGGCGGTCGTCCCGGCGGGCCGGGGGGTGCTCCGACGGGTGGTGCGCCGTAACGCAAATTGATGTCGATTAGATCGCCACCCCGCTGGCCGGGGTGGTTCACGGCTTCTGCGCTACTGATTCTCCCGTGCGATGAAATGAGCAGCGCAAAAGCCGCCGAGCCACTGGGACAACCTCAGTGGCGTTTTTCACCAGCTCTCAGGTTGAGAGCGAGACGACTCTCACCCACGGCCCTTGCTCCATGCTCAGTCGCCTTCTGCGCACCATCCAGCTTGGCTTCAAAAGCCTGTTCCTGCACAAGCTGCGTTCCGGTCTGGCCGTGCTCGGCATTTTGATCGGTGTCACGGCGGTCATCTGGCTGGTGGCGTTGGGCGAAGGGGTGAGTTTTCAGGCACAGCAACAGATCAAGGATCTCGGGGCCACCAACATCATCGTGAAAAGCGTGAAGCCGGCCTCGGGGAGTTCGAAAGGTGGTGCCGCCGCCTTCGTCGTCGAGTACGGACTGACGCGGGACGATTATGCCAGGATCACCACGATCCCCACCGTGCGGCGGGCGGTCCCCATGCGCGAGATTCGCAAGGAGGTCCGCTATCGCGATCGGGCGGTGGAGATTCACCTGATCGGTTGCACGCCGGACTATCTCGAAATCAATCATGTCAACATGGAGCGTGGCCGGTTCCTGACGGATCGTGACCTCGACCGTCGCGACAACGTGTGCGTGATCGGTGACGACACCGCCAAGCAACTATTCCCCTACGAGAATCCGATCGGGCAATCGATCAAGGTGGAAACTGATTTCTACGTCGTGGTCGGCCAGACGCAGAATCGGTCCCCGTCGGCTGCAATCGGTGGCAGCCTGGCCGGTCGCGACTACAACCTCGACGTGTACATTCCAATCACGACCCTGCGTGCCCGGATTGGCGACCAGGTGATCACCTCCCGATCGGGTAGCCGCGAGGGGGAACTGGTCCAACTCAATCAAGTCACCGTCACGGTGGGTGACATCACCGAGGTGGAAGAAGCCG
>CAYHRD010000283.1:0-1563 GCA_964358925.1 uncultured Sulfurimonas sp. | reverse complement strand
AATCGGTTCCAGTATCGCCCGGTAACGATAGAACAAACTCAGGGATGTTCTCCGGTACCTGTCTTCGCTGGAAGGTAGTTTCAAAAGCGGCTTGTGCCTCTAACGCTGCCTGGGGAGTATGGAACTGGCCTACTATTTCTCTGGCAAGCTGCTTTTTTAACTCCATTGGATTGACGGTTTTCGATTCTAAATCCCGGCCGATTTTAGTTAGATCGTTATCAGATATATCTGTAACCAGTTCAAAGTAAGGCAGTATCAGGTGGTCGGGGATTGACATTACCTTGCCATACATCTCTTCCGGCGGCTCGGTTATGCCGATATAGTTGCCCAGGCTCTTGCTCATCTTTTGTTTGCCGTCGCGGCCCACCAACAGGGGCATTAAAAATATCTGCTGGGGCCTTTGGCCTTCTATTGCTTGAAGCTCCCTGCCAACCAGGCAATTGAACTTCTGATCTATGCCGCCAAACTCCACATCAGACTGGACAACGACTGAATCGTAAGCCTGAAGCAAGGGGTATAGTAGCTCAGTTATAGCAATAGGCCGGCCAGCCTGGTATCTTTTAGCGAAGTCGTCCCGGGCCAGGAATTGCGCTACCGTAAACTTACTGGTGAGCCTGATTACCTGGCTCAGGTCAAACTTGCCATACCATTCGGTTTGCCACCGCACCTCAGTTTTAGCCCTATCTACCACCTTGAAAAACTGCTCCATATAAGTGCGGGCATTAGCTCGCACCTCGTCGGCTGAGAGCATTGGTCGAGTGGCGGATTCACCGCTAGGGTCGCCTATCTGGGCAGTCCAATCTCCCACAATAAGGACCACAGTGTGGCCGAGTTCCTGAAACTGGCGCAGTTTACGCAGGCCTACCACATGGCCCAGGTGAATATCAGGACGGCTGGGGTCGAAGCCCTGCTTGAGCCGTAGCGGCTTGCCCGAGTCGGCGGATGCCTTTAACATCCGTTGAAGCTCAACCTCGCTGATTATTTCGGCTACACCTCTTTTGAGGAGTTTTGAGGTATCGCTACTGCCAGGCGCTTTAATTGACATAAAGTATCACCTGTTTTCTCTAGCCTACAAGTAACCTGCGGGCTTTTTCTATGTCCTGGGCGATTTGCTTTTGGAGCTCTTGAGGACTCTCGAAACATTTCTCCGCCCGAAGTCTTGCCAATAGCTCAATCTTCAAAGTTTGATTGTATAAGTCACCTGAATAGTCCAACAAAAATACCTCTATTGTCCGCTCGCTGCCGCCGAATGTAGGGCATTGACCGATGTTAGTTAGAGACTGATAGCTTTTGTCCCCTATGTAGGCTCTGGTAACATAGACGCCATCGGCAGGTATAGCTCTATTGTGATTCACCTCTATATTGGCGGTGGGAAAACCCAGAACTCGGCCCCGTTCCTTGCCAGCGATAACTTGCCCGCTAAGGCTGTAGGGTTTGCCCAGCATTCGGGTAACCGATGCCATAGCCCCTGTACTTAACGCTTTCCGTATTGCTGTGCTGCTCACTATCTCTTTGCCCTGAGTCAGATGTGGCACGACCAGTAGCTGGAATCCCATCTCCGTA
>CAYHRD010000282.1:0-1570 GCA_964358925.1 uncultured Sulfurimonas sp. | reverse complement strand
TGATAACAGTATGAAATTTCAAAAAAACATACAACTTTCAAATCCTACGGCAGATATAAATATAGTTTACATGTCAAGTTACAACACTTTTTTAGTTCTTGATGAAAAAACATATAATTCACTCTATATTCAGTTGATGGTTTTGGAAGAGTATGATAAAATGCTATTTGAAGAGGTTATTTTAACCCCTCACGCAAAAGTTTATAAATTAAATATTTAAAAAGGTTTACAATGCCGCAAAATACAACAAAAATTAAAAAATGTCTTTTCCCCGCAGCGGGTTACGGAACTAGATTTCTTCCTGCTACAAAAGCTATACCAAAAGAGATGCTTCCTATTCTTACAAAACCGCTTTTGCAATACGGTGTAGAAGAAGCACTCGGTGCAGGTGTAGGAAATATGGCGATTGTAACAGGTCGCGGAAAACGCGCGATTGAGGATCATTTTGATATCTCTTATGAACTTGAACATCAAATCAAAGGGACATCTAAAGAACACTATTTAACTGAAATCAGAGCAGTTATTACAAAATGTACTTTTTCATACACTAGACAGATTGAGATGAAAGGTTTAGGTCATGCGATTCTCTGCGGTGAGCCTATTATCGGGTATGAACCGTTTGCGGTAATTTTAGCGGATGATTTATGTGACAATAACGGAGGTGATTCCGTGTTGGCTCAGATGGTAAAATTATATGAAAAATATCAATGCTCTATCGTTGCAGTTGAAGAGATACCGGCAGAGGATAGCAACAAGTACGGTGTTATTGCAGGTAATGAAGAAGAGAGCGGTATATTTAGAGTAACGGATATGGTAGAAAAACCTGAACCTAAAGATGCACCGTCAAACTTGGCTATTATCGGAAGATATATACTTACGCCCGATATTTTTGACATCATAAGAGAGACAAAGCCGGGAAAAGGCGGAGAGATTCAAATCACCGATGCACTTTTAGCTCAAGCAAAAAAAGGTAAAGTTATAGCATATAAATTTAAGGGCAAAAGATTCGACTGCGGAAGCGTTGACGGATTTGTAGAGGCTACAAACTACTTTTATAACAAAAGCAAGGCATAAAAATGAAGTATCAGCATAATTTTAATCCTACTATATCCGATGATGATGTTTTTGGCGAGATTGTAAAAGAAAAAGAGTTTATAGGGTACTATAACCTCGCTTTTGCAGATACTTCAAGTTATAAAGAGTATGCTTCAACCGTAAAACAAAAAAACATAGTTGTAATCGGTATAGGCGGCAGTACGCTAGGAACTTATGCTATATATAAATTTTTAAAACACTCTAAGCGCTTGAGTAAAAAACTCTACTTTTTAGAGACTACCGACCCTATAGATATAAAATCAAAAATAGAGAATATAGACTTAAACGACACACTTTTTATCGTTATATCCAAGTCAGGCACGACAGTTGAAACGGTTGCTATTTTTAAGTATATCAACTCTTTAATCAAGTGTGATAAAAATAATACTCTTGTTATAACCGAGAGCGATTCTAAGTTAAACGAGTATGCAAAAGCAAACGATATAAAAAGTTTTGAAATTCCTAAAGATGTTGG
>CAYHRD010000281.1:0-1578 GCA_964358925.1 uncultured Sulfurimonas sp. | reverse complement strand
TCTCTTCCATTGCGGCTGCTGTTTCTTCTAAACTTGCAGCTTGTTGGTTACTTGCGGTTGAGAGTGACTCTACTGCTTGTTTTAGGGTTGATGCGTCGCTTTGGAGGTCTACTCCGTTTGTCAATGATGTGGTTAGCATGGTAGTAATTGCATCACGAAGTTTGTTTATGTCGTTTAAAAGGGTATCAAATACGCCGTCTTTTTCGATATTTGTGAGTTTTAGCTCTTTAGTGTAATTGTAGTTACAATACTCTTCAAGGATACTATTCATAGTAACAAAGTTTGCTCTTAAATTAGCTAAAGCTTGGTTTACGGTAATTTTTAAATTTTGCAAATTTACATTATTTGAATTTGCCTCAATATGTTGAGAAAACCATCCGTTTTGAACTCTATTCATAACATTTTGAACATCTTCTATAAATTTAGCATCGGTTATGATTTCTATTTCTGTTTTTCTTATATTTTCATTTATAACTTTTGCCATTTCTCCAAATTCATCTTTGGATTCAATGTTAATTAATTCTGCTTTATCTGTTTCATGGTTTAAGAAACTAAAAAATCTATTTATCCCATTATTGAGTGCGTTTACTGAGGAAACCATATTTTTAATAATAAACATACCGATTATAAAAAGCAGTGTTAATGAAATAATTATGATAGTAATTAGTGTAATTTTTACAGTTTCATAAGTGCTATTTGCATTTTTTATAAGCGATAAAGCAGTCTGTTCTTGAAGCTCTAAGAGCTTTTCTGCTCCTTCTTTTGTTTTTTTAAATAATGGAATAACATTTGTAACCGTAAACAACTGCGCTTTTGTATAGTCTCCTGATTTAAATATTTCAATGGTCTTTTTCAATCCATCCTCTACAAACAGCTTTCTTGAAGCTGCCCACTCATTAGCCAGCTCTTTTTCTTTGGCAGACATTTCTCTTTGTAAATATTGTTCCCATAGTTTGGTGATTTTATCCGCATTTTTTGGAATCTCATCCAAGTGCATATCTGTTTTATGAGTCTTTTCATGCTCTTTGCTAACTTCTAGATGCGGATCGTGATAACCTGCTAAGAGTAACATTTGTAAATTTTGTATGATAAGCTCATTAATTTGAGTTATTTGACTTATAGGGGTGTAGCCATCTTTGTACATAGAAATCGTAGATTCATTTAACTTTTTAGAGTTAGCTATGCTCATAGTTCCTAATAGAATAAAAGAGATTATTGATATTAATAAAAGTGAAATAATTTTTACTTTTACGGACATATTACTTATAAAATTCATTTTTTTTCCTTGTTTTTATTTTAAAGTTTTTTGTAATGTGGTTAAAGATGAATATTATGAGCTATGTATTAAATATAGAGTTAGAGAAGATTTTATGAGCGATAAAAAGCCTAAGCATTTTTTGAGAAAGGTTGTTTTTAATATTTTTGATTAAAGAAAAAAGAAGAGATTTAAAAATAGAGATAGATTTTTTAGTATAAATGCAAAGGCAAATAAAATATCTGGAGTAAACTAGAGTATGATAACCGTTATCATTATTTTGTCGTCTCTCTCTCTATCATACATGATATTAAAATAAGCTT
>CAYHRD010000280.1:0-1604 GCA_964358925.1 uncultured Sulfurimonas sp. | reverse complement strand
GCCTTAAGTCGTGCTCAGAGCCTCTTTGAGCTTGGATGTAAGTTTATAAAGCTGATTGACTCCTCATCACTTACAGAAGCTCAGATAAACTCATCAAATCGTAAACGAGCTGATATCTTGCCTATTTGGGAATTTATCTCTACTCACTACGACAACAAAGAGTTTATGCAGATAACAACGCCATTGGAGAAGATAGAGAAGATATCTTACAGATACTCGCTTGAAGATGCACGTAAACCTATTAAGAGACAGATTACAAGATTGCTTCTGCATGATAATGCTCCGACACTCTTTTACTTCTTGGAACTGTTACAGAGTGCCGAAGAAGATTACAAGCTCCGCCAAAACATCAAAAAGTTTCATAATGAACATAAAGAGGCAGAGAAGCCAAATATAACGGATGACTTAAGAAGCTACTCTGATGATGGATTAATCAACTATGAAAAAGCACTCTCCAAAGAGATGAGCGGTGTAATGCCTGACAATGAACTCTATGATGAGTTACTCCGCAAATATGATGCCATTGATGATGAGCTTATAAGACGCGGTCTTAGAAAAATACCGTTTTAGGAGTTGATTATGAATGTGAAAGCTTTTGAAAATTTGGAGTTAATTCCAAAGCTTTTAGTGCAGATTGAATTGATGGTTGAGAGAATGGCTAAATTGGCACCGCCTCTTACCAGTAAAAAAGAAGTTGCAAAGTTTTTAAACAAATCGGAACGAACCATTAATAACTACATAGAGCAAGGGCTTTTAAGGGAAAATCATCATTTCTATAGGAAAAATGGTAAAATTCTTGTGTTTATAGAGGATGCTATTTTTGAATTTCGTGATGAGCGAGACAAAGGAATAGCAGGGTGAAAAAGTTAAGATTTAAAAACCGTAACGGTATTTTATATTTTGGCGTGGGCGAAAAGCTTATATCGTCAAAATTAAAGTTTACGAATGTAAATAAAAATATTATTATCGGAAAGTTTAGAGATGGCAGATTAAATGAGGATTTAGGCATAGGTGTCAATGAAGGCACACCTATGATAAACGACTTGTTAAGAGAAGTTGTAAAAGATAAAGCTGTGTTTGTTAAGCACAAAACAAATATCGCTTACAAATCTGCTTTAAAAAACATCTTGCCATATTTTGAAAATATGTTAATAACCAGTATCAAGCCAATAGATATAAAAAAATGGCACGACATCCTTATAGCTAGAGGATTAAAGAGGCAGACAATATCAACTGCACGAGTTCTTTTAAAAGAAGCGTTTAATATCGCCATAATGAGTGAATTTGTAGAGACCAATCCAATAATGATGGTTCAGATTCCAAGTATGAAAAGAGTAAAGAAAAGACAGAAGCCTTTTACTTTGGATGAGATTGATTTAATCCTAGATAATTGTCCAAATCAGCATGTAAAAAATTTTCTCGGCATATCTTTTTTTACAGGGATGAGGTCGGGTGAAGTTTTAGCACTGGAGTGGGAAGATATTGATTTTGAAACAGATACGATATCAATATCAAAAACAATTGCACAGGGCATCATAAATACGCCAAAAACTTATTCAAGTCATAGGGATATTGAGATGATGCCAAGAGCTAGATATTTTTTT
>CAYHRD010000279.1:0-1623 GCA_964358925.1 uncultured Sulfurimonas sp. | reverse complement strand
TCCGACGCTATCTCTTTTGCATCTTTTAGCGAGTGCATCTTATAAGTTCCGCACTGATAAGCATTTAACTCGGGAATATCTTTTTGCTCTTTGACTTTGAGTATATCTTCCATCGAAGCTCTCCACGCATCCGCTACGGATGCCTCATCGGGAGTGCCGATTAGGCTCATATAAAATCCGGTGCGACATCCCATCGGAGAGATATCGATAATCTCTACTTTATCGTTATTTAGATGATCTCTCATAAATCCGGCAAAAAGATGCTCTAGCGTATGAATCCCATCTGAAGACAAAATCTCTTTATTGGGTCTAACAAATCTCAAATCAAACACCGTTATATCATCGCCTTTTGGCGTCTTCATACCCTTTGCACGGCGAACTGCCGGTGCGGGCATAATCGTATGGTCTACTTTAAAACTATCGAGTAACGGCATATAAATTACCTTTATTTTTTTAGTTATTGTATCGCATAAAAAATAAAAGATGTCTATAAAAGCTATTTCTTTAGCTAAACTAAATTATTTTAAGTAATATTAATTATAAACAAAAACTTTTATGTTAGAATTGCTTAGAAAAAGAAAGAAAGAGAAGTCAATGAAAAACCTAAGCATAAAAGCAAGATTGTCGGTTCTAGCAATAGTTCCTATTATAGTTATTTTAGCGCTGTCCGTAGGCAGAATATTTTATGACATCGGCATAAAAGAGAACCTTACAATCACAAAAAACCGTATTTTGGAAGTTGAGTCTTTAGCAAAAGCCATTCACTTTATGCAGATAGAGCGAGGGCTGAGTGTCGGATTTAGCGCAAGCAACGGTACAAAAAACAAAGACACACTACCGGAAATTAGACAAAAAGTAGATAGCGCAGTCGGCGAGATAAGAGAAATTTATGCAAAAACAAAAGGTGATGGCTCTGTTTTAAACAACTTAAGCGAACTTACTCAAAAAAGATCTGCTATAGACAGCCTCTCCGTGAGTGCACCGGATGTCGGAGCTTATTACTCCAAAATTATCGTCTCTATTATAGATACCGCTACGATAATACCCTCGCTAATGGATGATAAAGATGGCAGAAATACCATACAGGCATACACGCACTTAGCTTCGGCAAAAGAGCAGCTTGGACAAATCAGGGCAAATCTAAACGGTGCTTTTACAAAAGACGGTTTTGTCGGAAATACCCTACTGAGCTTCGGCGGCAGTTTAGGTGCTTATAAAGTAAATTCAAGAAAGTTTGCTACTCTGGCTCCTGAAGAACTAAAAAAGTTTTACGATAGCACATTTAAAGGGGATGCCGTAGATAAAACTTTTGCCATGATTGATATCGCACAAGCAAAAGGCGCTGCCGGCGGATTTGGTGTTGAACCGTCTATTTGGTTTACAAATGTTACGACTTCAATTGACTTGCTTAGAAATGTAGAGCTTGAGTTATATAAAACTGTCTATAAGTCAGTGGATAATAAGATAGAAGAGTCTTTTCGCAATGTTATGCTTTTGATGGCAGGATTGATTATCGGTATAACTCTTTTTGCATCTTTTATACTCTATCTTACAAAAACATCTATCTCTAAACCCATAGAAAATTTTAAAAACACCCTGCTGACTATCAGTACAAACCATGAT
>CAYHRD010000278.1:0-1626 GCA_964358925.1 uncultured Sulfurimonas sp. | reverse complement strand
CGTGGCCCTCAGGGGCGGGGCCGTCTCCGGCTTCCTCATTGTGGCCCTAAGCCTCCTTGGGGTCAGCGCCATGTTCTATCTTTATGGAGGGGCCAGTAAGCCGGATATTGCCCCCCACCTCATCGTAGGTTTCGGCTTCGGAGCCAGCTTCGAGGCCCTCTTCGCCCAGCTTGGCGGCGGCATCTATACCAAGGCCGCCGACATGGGCGCTGACCTGGTAGGTAAGGTTGAGGCAGGTATCCCTGAGGATGACCCGCGCAATCCCGCCACAATTGCAGACAATGTAGGAGACAATGTCGGAGATGTAGCGGGCATGGGTGCTGACCTCTATGAATCTTATGTGGGTTCGATTGTAGCCACATCAGCCTTATGAGTGGCTGCAGGTTTAGGTATTGCAGGAGTAACCGTACCCATGGTCATGGCAGCAGTAGGCGTAATTTCTTCTATCATCGGTACATTCTTTGTAAAAAGCAGAGAAGAGACCAGTCAGAATGTTTTACTCTGGGCATTAAGAAAGGGCGTATTTACCAGTTCATTTTTAGTAGCCATATTCTCCTATTTTTTAGTGAAATACACATTAGGGGCACAACATATAGGTATATACTGGTCTGTGCTTTCGGGTTTGGTTGCGGGTGTCTTAATCGGTTTATCCACGGAGTATTATACCTCGAGTAATTTTAAGCCCACGCGTTCTATTGCGGATGCTTCTGTTACTGGTCCGGCTACGGTTATTATTGCTGGTATGAGCGTAGGGATGATGTCTACCATGATACCGGTTGTCGTTGTAGGTATTGCTATATTAGCCAGTTATTTCTTATCCGGAGGAGCAGCTAATTTTAATGCTGGCCTTTATGGCATAGGAATTTCTGCAGTAGGTATGCTTTCAACGTTGGGGATAACCTTGGCCACTGATGCCTATGGTCCGGTGGCGGATAATGCCGGCGGTAATGCGTCAATGTCCAACTTGGAGCCAGAGGTGAGAAAAAGGACTGATGCCCTGGATGCCTTGGGTAATACTACTGCCGCAACCGGCAAGGGTTTTGCTATTGGTTCTGCAGCCTTAACTGCCTTGGCTTTGATTGCGGCCTATCGCGACCAGGTGGAATTATATATCAGGCAGAAGGGTTTAAACATACAGTTAGATTTAAGCATATTAAATCCCAATCTTTTAGTAGGATTATTTATCGGCGGGATGCTTCCATTTTTGTTTTGTTCCTTGACGATGCGCGCCGTAGGCAGGGCTGCTGGTAAAATTGTTATCGAGGTGCGTAGGCAATTTAAAGAAATAGTTGGACTTATGGAGGGTAAGGCGAAGCCCGATTACGCGCGTTGCGTTACTATTGCTACTACTGCTGCCCAGAAGGAAATGATCTTACCTTCGCTTATGGCAATCCTGGCACCTATTGGTATAGGTATATTGGTGGGAATAGAAGCAGAGGTTGGTCTTCTTGCCGGGGCTACTGTAACCGGATTTGTCCTGGCTATCATGATGGCCAATTCCGGTGGTGCCTGGGATAATGCCAAGAAATATATAGAGGAAGGCAATCTCGGGGGTAAGGGCTCAAGCAGTCATAAGGCAGCGGTAGTAGGCGATACAGTAGGCGACCCCTTTAAAGATACCTCCGG
>CAYHRD010000277.1:0-1631 GCA_964358925.1 uncultured Sulfurimonas sp. | reverse complement strand
TATGGCATGAGAACTATAATTACGGATTTGAAGAGATAAGCAAAGATAAAGTTTATAAATCTGGCTTGATTAATCCTGATAAATTAGACAAATACTTAAAAAAGTATAGGATTAAAACGGTTATTGATTTACAAAATCCCAGCCTGCAAGATACCCTAAATTCTGATAAACAAGAAAATATAGACAAAGAAGAGAGTGCCGTAAAAAAATACAATCAAAAATACAATGCAGATGTTGTTCATATAAACATCCCTTCAACCCAAATCCCGACAAAAGAGACATTAAACAAATTTTTTGAAGTTTTAGACAATAGTGCTAATTATCCGATTCTGATGCATTGCTACCATGGAGTAGGCAGAGCAGAAATATACAGCGCGATTTATAGAATAGAGTATGAAAAATGGAGCAATAGCGACGCTAGAGCGAAAACTAGATTTATAGTTCAAGGTTTTGGATATAAAAGCAGTTTTGCCGACGGAGAAAGCAAAGGCGACTTTTTGATGAACTATAAACCAAGAAGTGCAGGCGAAGAAGCGACTATAAATCAATTGCAATCTCTGAATAAATAAATTTTAGACTGCCGCGGCTTTTAAAAGCCTCGCAGTGACGGTCATTGCGAGAGCTTTAGCTCGTGGCAATCTATAATTTATTCAGAGATTTTAATAAAATGCTATAATTCAATTACTAAAATATAAAGAGTTAAAATGCAACTTTGTGTAGCCCTTGATTTACCTACAAAACAAGAAAATTTAGATTTAATCCACAAAATAAAAGAGTACCCTATCTGGCTAAAAGTCGGTCTTCGTTCATACATACGCGACGGAGAAGAGTTTTTAAAAGATATAAAAAAGATAAATCCCGACTTTAAGATATTTTTGGACTTAAAACTTTATGACATACCAAACACGATGGCAGACGCCGCAGAGTCTATTATGGGACTCGGCGTTGATATGTTTAATGTTCACGCAAGTGCAGGAAAACGCGCCATGAAAGAGGTTATGGACAGACTTGGTTCATACGAAAACCGTCCTATCGTTTTAGCCGTAACCGCTCTTACATCATTTAGCGAAGATGAGTTTAACGAGGTTTATGAGGGTTCAATCGCACAAAAAGCAGACCAATTTGCAAAAGACGCGCACGAGAGCGGACTTGACGGCGTTGTCTGTTCGGCCTATGAGAGCGAGTCTATAAAAAACATAACCGATAAAGCTTTTATGACTCTAACTCCGGGGATTCGCCCTTTTGGCGAAGATGCAGGAGATCAGCAAAGAGTAGCAGATGTTGCTTACGCAAAGAGCGCTAGTGTTGATTTTATAGTCGTCGGTCGCCCGATTTATAAATCCCAAAATCCCTCAGAAGTAGTTAAGAAAATACTAGAGCAAATTTAAAATATATAGCTTAATTAAGCTATATATTATCTATAAATGATTATAATTGCCCTCTTCAAACGGACGAGTGGGTGAGCGGCTGAAACCACATCCCTGCTAAGGATGCGTATGGGTAACTGTACCGAGGGTTCAAATCCCTCCTCGTCCACCACCAAACTATATTTGCAAACTTTCAAGCACTTTTTTAAAAACCGAAAATCCCTTACTTACTTTTCTAAATTGAGTTATAGACAATTCTACAAG
>CAYHRD010000276.1:0-1656 GCA_964358925.1 uncultured Sulfurimonas sp. | reverse complement strand
AATACAGCAATCTCCATGACCGTCATTGCGAGGAGTAAAACGACGAAGCAATCTATAATTAACCAAAGCTTTTTTATGATTTTTTTTATTTTTGTTTCCATTAAGTTTAGTTTAGATACGATTTTCAAGACCTCTTATGTATGAGCGGGGGGGGGAATAGATGATTTTGCAAGATATAAACAAAAACAAAAAAAATAAAAATTTTGCTTACTTTGTAGCACTTACGGTAGTGCCTGTCTTTGCTATCATTGTTATGTTCTCTTATGCTTTTTTTCATATTAGGGATAGTGTTAGATTTACATCCCATGAGATAACTGGGTTAAGGGTTATAGCGCAGATAGAGAGAGCCGTTTTTAATATTCAAAAATTAAGGGGTTTGATGTGTATGGAAAATACAGATGAAAAATCCATAGAAAATATAAAAACTATAAAAGAGAATATCTCTAAAGATTTGGCAATTTTAAAAGAGTATTCGAAATTTATAGAAAATGACACCTCTTTAAAAAACGAATTGCTAAAATATATAGATTCTTTCGGCAACCACACCCTATTGGAAAATACAAACTACTACTATTTAACAGAGGTTATTCATGATTTTATGAGGTTTTCAAGTCGCTTATCTTATCACTGCAAGCTTATTTTAGATTCAAATTTTAACTCATATATTTTGATTGACAATATTGTCTTTTTGCTGCCTGAACTTATAGAATATAACGGGCAGATAAGAGCAGTGGCTTTATCTACACAAAACAGTGCTTTAGCAACTAATCAAAGAGAGTATATAAAGACGCAAGAGAATAAGATAAAAGAAAAATTGGAAAAACTAAACTACAACCTGTCTCTCTATTATGAAAACAGAAACGGTAATGAAATAAAAGATGCTCATAACGGAGCGTTAAAAGCACAAGATGCGATAATAGAACTTGTAAATAATGAATTTTTAAATAGTGAAAATCTATTATATGAAGCTAGTGAGATTTATAATATTACAACAAAAAATATTGATTCTATTATAGATTTGTATAATGAAAGTTTAAAAAAACTAAATATTATTTTAGAAAAAAGGTTAAATAAAGATAAAGAAATCTCTATATTCATAATTTTAGCCGGATTTTGCTCTATTTTATTTATTATTTTTATAAATGTACTTTTTTATAAGAGAAATAGAAAGTTTATCAACAAGATAGAAGAGTTGACTATAACCGATGCGATGACGACTTTGCACAATAGAAGGTATTTCGACTTAGTATTTGACAATCTCTTAAAATCTCAAAAAAGAGCAAGACAAACACTTGCTTTTATCATTGTAGATATAGATCATTTCAAACAGTATAACGACACCTACGGACATCAAGCAGGAGACAATGCTTTAAAAACCGTAGCAAATTGTTTGAAAAATTCTCTAAGAAGAGATGGTGATTTTGCCTTTAGACTCGGTGGTGAAGAGTTTGGGGTTTTATGTACGGGATTGGATGATTCTCAGGCATTTGATTTTGCAGACGGTATAAGAAAAAAAGTAGAGGAGGAAAAAGTTGAACACAAAAAAAGCACCGTAAGCAGATATGTAACTATCTCTATGGGGCTTATAGTGGTAAAACCCGGACTTGTAAACAGCGTAAACGATGTATACAGATATGCGGATGAGGCTCTCTACAA
>CAYHRD010000275.1:0-1660 GCA_964358925.1 uncultured Sulfurimonas sp. | reverse complement strand
TAATTCCGATGGATACTCAAGATAGTGATGAGGGAACTATCTCAAAAATAAATGACGCAAAATGTTGGGTTCAGATACTTTTAGAAGAGGGTGAAGTCGTCGAGGTTGCGTTTAATGAAGACAAAGATGCATTTTCTAATTTTAGCGAAGTACTTATCGTGATGGATGACACTGAATATGTTTGGCCTTTCATCGAGCTTGGGATGATGGTTCTAGTCGCACATACGCAAAGAAGCATTGACGATATTATGGAAGCGTTTTTATTTAGAGAGCTTAATGAGCTTGCCTATTAATTGAAACCTCTGATTAAATCAAAATAAGAATGTTTAAAAGGTCTGTTTATAGATAAATAAATTCTCATATAATGTAATATATAAACAATAATAAAATTTGATATAATGTTTAAATAATATCTTTAAACAGGAATAGTTAATGGAGATAAAGTCAGTAATTACTGCTCAACAAAGAACGGATCAGATAAAATCATTTCAGGCTGAACTTCAGATTTTAAAAGATGAAAACATAATTTCGCTTTCACCAGAGCAGAATAAAACAATAGCTAAGTACCATCAAGAACTTTTAGCTAACTACTCTTTAAAGTTTGATGTAGATACAAGTAAAAATGAAAAGCAACTCAGTCTAGGCATGAAGATAGCTTCATTTTTAGCTGCTCTTGGCTTAGCTTCTAGTATATTTTTTCTTTTTTTTCAGTTTTGGGGCGATTATACGCAGAACACTCAGGTTGCTATACTTATTTTAACACCTTCTCTTTTGCTTGGAGTTACAATCTACTTGAGAAAGCAACAACAAGGTGACTACTATACAAAGATTTCTGCTTTACTCGCTTTTGTAGCCTTTGTTCTAAATCTTTTTATGCTTGGTCAAATATTTAATATCTCACCTTCTCCGAATGCTTTGTTTGTCTGGTCTCTTTTTGCATTTTTACTGGCATATGCTTTAAATACAAGGCTTCTTTTAGGTGTCGGTATAATCTTTTTTTCCTTTTTTCTATCGGCAAAGGTTGGTGTTTGGGGCGGAGGTTACTGGATAAATTTATCAGAACATCCTGAAAACTTTTTTCCCGTTGCTGCTATTTTGTTTTTACTATCATTTATAAAGCATAGCAAACTCACAAACTTTGACATAGTTTATAGATATTTCTCTATGTTGCTTTTCTTTTTGCCTGTATTGATTCTCTCAAATAATGGGCTAAGCAGTTATGCTGAGATGGACAGACAATTTATTCAAGGTTTTTACCAAATCGTAGGCTTTAGCGTAAGTGCCTTTGCCATATATATAGGCATCAATAAAGGTTTGTCAGAGGTTACAAATACGGGAAATGTATTTTTTGTCATTTTTCTTTATACGAAGTTTTTTAACTGGTGGTGGGATTTAATGCCAAAATACATTTTCTTTTTAATAATAGGTTTAAGCGCCGTTCTTATAGTTATGATACTAAAAAGATTTAGAAGTGAACTTCTAAAAAATACTCAGTGGAGATTATCATGAAAATATTTAAATCTTCTTGGGGACTTTTTGTATTAGCTTTTATTTTGTTGTTTTTTGCAAATGCCGTAGTGTTAACAGGCGCTTACATAAATAGAGCCATGGAAGCAACTTCTCAAACAGTGCTTACACAAAGAGAACTGCAAATGCCATA
>CAYHRD010000274.1:0-1663 GCA_964358925.1 uncultured Sulfurimonas sp. | reverse complement strand
CTACGGGTGTTAAAGATATGGCTCTTAGAATCGGTTACGGTAAAGGTTACCAAGATGATACTACATATACATATGTAGGCAATTCAAGTGCGATAAAAGATACCAATGTGCTTGGTGCGTTTTTAGACAGCGGTTTGGGGATTGACGGATCTCTTTTACAGTTTAGTGTAGTAGGAGCAACAGATGTAGTGTCAAATACTACTAATTCATCAGGTGCAAGCACAAATACAAATATCGGTGATGTAATGCTTTACACCGCTATGCTAGAGTTTACAAATTTAGCAAATAGCGGCTTAGATCTGTTTGCTCACTATGCGATTTCTCAAAGTAAACCAAACGGTGTAACTTCAAATCAAGCAACGCCTTATGGTGATTACCCTATGGGACTTTTAACAAATACTTCTGGTGATACAGAAGATAAAAACGGTCATGCATTTTGGTTAGGTACTAGATATACAATGCCGATAGAAAGTATGAAAAATCCAAAAATAGGTGTTGAATATAATCAAGGCAGTAAAAACTGGTTTAGTTTTACTCAAGGTTCAAACTCTTTGACAAACAAACTTGCAACTCGCGGTAATGCGCTTGAAGTTTACTACATTCAGCCAATCAATAGATATGCAAGTCTTCGTTTTGGTGCAGAAATGATTGATTATGAGTATGTTGGAAGCGGATATCAAATCGGTGCACCGATGAGTGTTTCGGACATGGGTGGAACTACTTTAGATAAACTTAATAACTACTATTTGTTATTTAATTTAATGTATTAACATAAAGGATTAGGTGAAGTTATGAAAGCAATAGAACATTTAAGTATTAAGGCGAAAATCTGGGTAATGGTAGTAATCGGTTTGATTGCATTAAGCATTATAAGTATGATAAGTATTATGGGTTTCAATACTTCAAAAAATAGTTTTAATGATTTTAAAGCAAAAGAACTTCATCTGATTTCTGTATCTAACGATATGTCAGAATCAATTGCTTTGCTGCAAAATATATTTTTAACTTCTGCATCTTCTCAGTTAAAATTGGAGAGTGATTATAAAAATAAAAATGAAAAAATACAGAATGATTTAAAAAATCATATTATTGAGTTAGAAAAACTCTCATCAAATGAAGGATTTGCAGAACTTAAAGATATCGTAAAAAATATATCGTTAAGAATTACGGCACTTAGCAGTATCGGACTTGGTATGATAGAAGAATTTACAGATAAAAGAGCTGATTTAGAAGATAAAATAGGTGCAATATCATCATATAATTCAGTTGCTGTAAAAACAAAAGAAGAGTTAACATCATTGGCAACTTTTTCTAAAAAATCTTTGAATTCAAATATAGAGTCTTTTGGAAATAAGCTTTCTAATTATGAATATCAGATAATTGCAACTGCAGGAATTACTTTTATTTTAATTATATTAATTGTTATATTTTTAGTAACAAGTATTCATAGTTCTATAATGAAATTTCAGCAAGGGCTTTTTCTTTTCTTTTCTTTTCTTAATAGAGAAACATCGAAAGCAGAATCAATAAATATTAATAGTAACGATGAAATAGGTATGATGGCAAAAGCTGTTAACGAAAATATTGCGAACATAGAGAGAGGTCTAATAGCAGATGCTTCTGCTGTAGCAAACGCTGTAGAAACTGCCAATAAAGTAAAAGC
>CAYHRD010000273.1:0-1677 GCA_964358925.1 uncultured Sulfurimonas sp. | reverse complement strand
CGACATATTTAGCCTTGTTTTCATGCTCTAACGCTATTATCAAAGACTCTTTTGTTTCTAAAAACTCATCAAAACTATCACTGTTTTCACTAATATTAGCCGATTTTACAAATACGCTAAATAACCAAGGATTAGAGCCTTCAAAATCATCGGCATCAATATCTACTTCTATATCAACAGAGTCGGCGTCTTGTGTTCTATTAAATATTTCTCTCATATGCCAGCTTCTACAACTAACAATTTATAACTTCATTAATCTCTAAACCAAATCCGCTAAGTCCGACAAACTCAGTATGGCTTAATGAAGTAATTAGATTCATTTTAGATACGCCGAAAGATTTCAGTATCTGCGCACCTATCCCAAACTCTTTCATAGCGGCATTATCGTTATGAGTAGGTTTGTTTATAAAAATCAGCACACCGCTGTTTTGTTTTAAATACTCGATAGAAGCTATGAGATTACTATACTTTTTCTGATTTAAAAGTAGTTCCATATCCGGTATCACATTGTGAACTCTCACATTTGCAACTGAAGCTACACTATGAAATACGATTGCGGTATGCTCTATCTTATCGTGATCTAAAAAAGTATATTTTTTAACTTTTGTATCGAAAAATTCTATATCTTCAACACCGATTTCATTGACAAGTCTCTCATTTGCAAGACGATATTCAACTATATCAGATATAAAAACAGTTTTAAGATTGTGCTTTTCACCGAAAATATCCAAATCATCGCGTCGTGCCATCGTGCCGTCTTCTTTGATGATTTCACAGATGACCGATGATTCGCTAAGACCTGCCAAACGGCATAAATCAACAGAACCCTCCGTATGTCCGGTTCTTACAAGCGTTCCGCCGTCTTTTGCTATTAGAGGAAAAATATGACCGGGTTTTACCAGCTCATCCGCATGACTTATCGGATTTGCCAAAATCTTGATGGTTTCATCTCTCTCTGAAGCTGAAATCCCTGTTAGTGCATTTTTAGCGTCAACCGAAACAGTAAATGCCGTCTCGTACGAAGATGTATTTGAACTTACCATCGGATTTAAAGATAGACGAGTTGCAATTTTTTTACTTATTGCAACACAGATAAGCCCCCTTGCATGCGTTGCCATAAAGTTTACATGTGCGGGAGTAGAAAAAGCAGAGGCATATACCAAATCGCCCTCATTTTCTCTATCTTCATCATCAACCATAATGACCATACGCCCTTTTTTTATCTCATCAATCGCTTCTAATACTCTTTGAATCGGTGTCATATATACTTCTTTATTTTAATTGCGCGAATTATATATAAAAGTTGATTAATTTTAGTTCAAAGAGTTTTTCTAAATTTAACCGCAATCTACTTGACAAAGAGAGCTTATTTACCTATAATTCCACTCCAACAAACATCTTACAGTAGTTTGTTAAACAACGCGGAATAGAGCAGTTCGGTAGCTCGTCGGGCTCATAACCCGAAGGTCATAGGTTCAAATCCTATTTCCGCAACCAATTTTCTTTTATAAATGATGGGGATTCGCCAAGCGGTAAGGCCTCGGCTTTTGGTGCCGATATTCATAGGTTCGAATCCTATATCCCCATCCATCTTTTACCCCACCCCCTATTTATAGGCATATCGCGGAATAGAGCAGTTCGGTAGCTCGTCGGGCTCATAACCCGAAGGTCATAGGT
>CAYHRD010000272.1:0-1696 GCA_964358925.1 uncultured Sulfurimonas sp. | reverse complement strand
TCTCTAAGGCTTCCGCCTCCGCTTCTTGCGAGAATGTCTAGTGCTTCGGATTCGTAACCGATTCCCTCAAGATTTAAAATGTGTGCCAAATGATCTACTATCTTATTTGCAGCGATTGACTTAAATCTAAAGTGCTGTGTACGGCTTAAAATAGTAGCAGGAAGTTTTAGAGGGTCGGTAGTAGCGAGTATAAACTTCACATACGACGGAGGCTCTTCGAGAGTTTTAAGAAGAGCATTAAAAGCCTCTTTTGTAAGCATATGAACTTCATCTATGATAAAAATCTTAAATCTAGCAGTTGTCGGTCTATACTTTGTCTGCTCTATCAAATCTCTAATGTCATCTATTTTTCTTGATGATGCCCCGTCCATTTCCACTATATCCATATGACGATTTTCAAGCGAGAGCAGACAGTTTTGGCAACTTTGGCACGGTTGGTGCGTCACCCCTTTTTCACAGATAAGAGCTTTTGCAAAGATGCGTGCGGTAGAAGTTTTACCGCTTCCGCGAAGTCCGGAAAATAGATACGCATGAGAGAGTCTGTTTGAGTCAAGTGCAAGCGAGAGAGTTTGAGAGATACTCTCTTGACCGATAAGCTCATCAAAGCTTTTAGGTCTATATTTTCGTGCTAAAACTTCTGAACTCTCTCTCACTCATACTCTCCATTTTTAGTTATGGAAATTCTAGCATTTATAGGGTTAAACTTTGATGATTATTTTTTATAGCTAGGGTGTTTTCACTATTTTAAACCACTTTTATAAAAATAAAAAGTTTCAATATTGACAAGAGCTACTTTAACTAGCAGCACTTTATGCAAAGATAAATCTTCACTTCCTATATTTGAGTTTTTTTGTTGTCATAATCTCACGAACAAAAGAGATTAAAATTAGTATGCTATAATCTCAAATCATTGATGCAAGGAAAAACAGTGCAAATATCTTTAAATATAAAAAATGAATCAATTTCTCAAAGAGTTTTAGAGTTTCTTTCTTCTTTTAAAAAAGAGGAGATTCAGATTGAAACTATCGACGATAAGCCTCTCAAAAAAGATTCACTTTCTTCTTTTGCAGGCATGTGGAAAGACAGAGACATAACCATAGATAGCCTGCGAGAAGCTGCGTGGAAAAAATAGTTTTAGATACAAATATTTTGATTGAGATACTAAAAGGCAATCAAGATATAGTACAAAAATTGGAATCCCTCGACTTTGCTTATGCCATTAGTTCCATTAGTGCAATGGAGCTTTACTATGGTGCAATTAATAAAGCCGAACTTTTCAAACTTCAAAAATTTATCTCACTCTTTGAAGTGCTAGAACTTGATAAAGAGATCTCTAAAATTGCAACTGAACTTATTTTTGAATACTCAAAAAGCCATAATTTAGACATACCCGACAGCTTAATAGCTGCTACGGCGATTGATAAAAGTTTAAAACTTTATACCCTTAATATAAAAGATTTCAGATATATAGAGGGTTTAGTTTTATTGTAAAATAAGGTGCCTAAATCTGATGATTCTTTTTTATGAGTTAAGTATTTGTAGCTATTTAACAAAAGTTTAACAATTTCTATAGCAAGGGTAAGCTAAGATACAAGCAACAATAAAAACAACGGAAAATTATATGCAACAACTTTTTGGGCAAAAAGTACTTAACGATTTTATGCAAAAGCAAGACGAAAAACTTATAGAAAATAGA
>CAYHRD010000271.1:0-1702 GCA_964358925.1 uncultured Sulfurimonas sp. | reverse complement strand
CATCATAATCATTCGTGAGCTATTTATTACCGGTATCCGCACAGTAGCACTTAGCGAGGGCTTAGACATAAAGGCTTCATGGGCAGGAAAGGTAAAAACCGTAGTTCAGATGATTGCAATCGGATTTTTGCTTATGCACTGGCCGCTTGGAAGCGTGCTTTTATGGCTTGCGGTTCTGCTTACTCTATACTCCGGTTTTGAGTATCTCTACGGCTTTAGATCCGCAATTTTAAAAGGTAATAATCAATGAGTTTCATGGTCTCTCTTTTAGTTCTATCGGCACTTATATTTTTTCACGAACTGGGTCACTACTTTGCAGCCCGTGCTATGGGTGTTTTTGTCGAAGTATTCAGCATAGGATTTGGGCGAAAAATAGCCTCATTTAAGCGATGGGGAACAGAGTGGAGAATTGCACTTATCCCGCTTGGCGGATATGTAAAGATGAAGGGTCAAGACGATAGCGACCCGACAAAGAAAAACTATGATGAAGACAGCTACAATGTAAAGTCACCCGCACAAAAGATATTTATCCTCGTAGCAGGTCCTTTGGCAAACTTTGTTTTAGCATTTTTTCTATATTTTGCAATTGCTCTTGGCGGACCGAGCGTCCTCTCTCCCGTTATCGGTAAAATAGTAAAGGATTCTCCCGCATTTGCCGCAGGTTTAGAGACAAACGACACTATCCGCTCTATTAACGCCATTGAGATAAAAACATGGGAAGAGATGGCAAAACTCATTGAAGCATCGGACGGCTCGCTAAGTTTCGAGGTTGAGAGAGCAGGATTTATTCAACATACAGTATTAACTCCAAAAATTACCCAAACAACAAATATGTTCAATGAAGTCATTGAAAAAAAGATGATTGGAATCGGGAGTGCAGGAGTAACGCACAAACTTGAACTAGGGCTTGACGAAACGCTCTCTTATGCAACAAATCAGACAATTTTTGCCTCTACGATGATATTTACGGGACTTAAAAAACTCATTGTCGGTGAAGTTCCTGCCAACGAACTCGGCGGAGTTATATCTATCGTTAAACTAACCTCCGATGCAAGTGAAGCGGGGTGGATGAGCGTGTTCTTTTTTGCAGCTCTCATCTCCGTAAATCTCGGAGTTTTAAACCTGCTCCCTATCCCGGCGCTCGACGGCGGACATATAATGTTTAACCTCTATGAGCTGATTTTCAAACGAGAAGTAAATGAAGAGATTATGGTAAAATTAACCATAGCAGGTTGGGTAATACTTTTTTCACTTATGGGGCTTGGGCTCTACAACGATATCAACAGACTTATAGGATAAAAAATGAACAAAGAAGAGTATAAACTATACATTGACGATGTCATAAGAAGAGTTGAATTTGCCAGAGTTAGATTTGATGAAAAGCATATCGTTAAGATTGTGGCTATCAGCAAATATTCGACCACGCAGGAGATAGAAAAACTATACCGTATCGGTCAAAGAGCTTTTGGCGAAAACAAGGTTCAAGACTTAAAGACAAAAAGCAATACCCTTGAAGAGCTACCGCTTGAGTGGCACTTTGTGGGAAATCTGCAAAAAAATAAAATCAACAATTTACTTGACATAAACCCTGCTCTTTTTCATGCATTAGACTCTTTGGAGTTAGCACATGAGTTACAAAAAAAACTAGCGGTCAGAGATATGACGCTTGAAGCTCTACTTCAGATAAACTCGGCAAAAGAGG
>CAYHRD010000270.1:0-1704 GCA_964358925.1 uncultured Sulfurimonas sp. | reverse complement strand
CTGCGAGGAACGAAGTGACGCGGCAGTCTGAGAGAAAGAGAGAGATTGCCGCGCTGCGCTCGCAATGACGACAATGTGACTCGCAATGAGAAGAAAGAGTCACTCGCAATGACACCACCTGCCCGTCACTGCGAGGCTTTAGCCGTGGCAGTCTAGTCTAAATTAGGAGTAATTTATGAGATGCTTACTTTGTGAGGGCCTGTCACTCTCACACATCTGCTCCAAATGTCAAAACACATTTCTAACTCCCTCCATCTACAAAAGAAAAATCTTGGGAAATATCGAAGTTATCTCTTTTTACAAATATGACGACATAAAAAATCTGCTTCATACCAAACATACCGATTTGGGCTATTACATCTACACTATTTTGGCGAAAAACTCATTTAAAAAGTTTGCTGCAGAGTTTAACTATGAACATACGGTTGCTTCCGTTGCGATTGACGACAGGGTGCAAGATGCCTACTCGCATACGGCAATCCTTAACAAAGCACTCAAGAGCAGATACATAAAACCGGAGTTCAATAAACTAAGAGCAAAAAACAGAGTGACTTACTCCGGAAAAAGCAGAGAGTTTAGGATGCTAAATCCAAGAGATTTTGAAGTAAAAAATATCAAAGCAAAAGAGCTGATTTTAGTCGATGACATAGTTACTACAGGTTTGACTTTTACTCAAGCAATTGGAACTCTGCAAAAAGAGAGTCATAAAGTTCTCTTTTGTTTATCTTTGGCCGATGCAAGTGTACAATAAGGTGTTATCCTATATAATTTATTAATTTTTAATATAATCTGGATTCATAAGTGAAAATATACATAGTTTTAATACTTTTAACCGCTCTACTATTTGGCGAAGAAAAAAATCTTAATGAACTGCTATCCGAGTACAGAGAAGCGGGAGAGCTACACAATGAGACAAAAGAGTTAAAAAACGGACATGTTATACTCTTTTCTCGCTCAGACCTTGATAAAATGCAAGCCTATACTCTCAATGATGTGCTAAAAACTATTAAATTGTTTACATTGATGAGTACAAAACTTGGTATGAGTACTCTTGTTAAATCACCGTACTCTGAAAAAGTAATATCATCGGTAAAAGTTTTTATAGACTCTTACGAGGTCACATCTCTAACAGACGGGACAGGATTAACACAATTTGGCAGAATGGGACTAAATTTTATAGACCATATAGAGGTATATCAAGCATCAAACGCCATAGCATTTAGCGGTGAACCGGGTACTATGGTAATTAAACTCTATACAAAAGACCCTTCAAGAGAAAACGCTGCCGTCGTCCAAACTTCTATCGACTCAAGAGGCGGAAGCAGGGCTCAAATCATAGAAACAAAGAGTTTTGACGAATACACATATCTGGCAAATTTAGATATCAGCAACTATAATTTTAATGAACATAAAATAGCCGATGGCTCAGAACTCTCAAGAGACGGCAAAAGAGGACAGTTTTATGTAAATCTAGCTAAAAAAGACGATTTTAAAGTAGAAATAGGATCTGCAATAGAAAAGGATAAACTCTTTAGCGGTTTTGGAAGATCTATAGACGATGGAGAGTTCTATACAAAAAACTACTATGCACAATTTACAAAATACTTTGATAATGACATAAAAGTTATACTCAATACCTCTTATGAAACCGTAGATTTGATAAATAGCGACAACATCGGTTTTGCCCTGCAAGACAATAGTATA
>CAYHRD010000269.1:0-1721 GCA_964358925.1 uncultured Sulfurimonas sp. | reverse complement strand
TATTTGGCGGTTGTAAATCCACCGCTTAAAGATGATTTGACGCAGATAGAGCACCCGATTGCTAGAAGTACGCATAACAGGCTTAAAATGGCATGCCTAGAACATGGCAAATATGCTAAAACGCTGTTTAAAACATTGGCATTGTCAAATGATGAGAAAAATCAGCTTTTAGCTTGTAAGCTTTTTACTGGAAGAACACATCAGATTCGTGTTCATTTAGAGAGTATAAATCGTCACATTATCGGTGATCATATTTATGCTCAAAACCCTAAACTTGAGAATGCGGAACGAATTTTGCTACATGCGTATATGATATATTTTATTCATCCGACGAGTAAAGAGAAACTCTCGTTTGTGGCACTTCCCGATAGACAAATGATGGATTATTTAGATAAAAAATTTGATATGGAGCAGATAAATGAAGTTATTGACCCTAGTTACATTGTGCACGGCTTCGCTACTAATTATTAGTGGTTGTAGTATAAAACCGTCACCAAAAAAAGATTCAACAATTGATGCATCGTTGCCTACCGCAGTTCTTACGAAAAACGGAACAATTGCAGATATGAATTCAATAGCTCTTGAATGGGAGCCTATAGACGATAAGAGAGTAGAGGGCGTTTATATCTATAAGGTTGAGCTAGATAAGAAGAACAGCGGTACAGACGAGTATTACGATACGGTAATCAGTCGTTTCTCTACTCACTATTTAGACACAAAAATAGAACCCGGTACAAGATACGGTTACTATTTTAAAACTTATAGCGCTAGTGCCGAATCAAAAAAGAGTCAAATGACTACGATAACATCGCTTGCGCCTATGGAATCAGTATCGTGGATTCACGGTGGACAAAATATGCCAAAAAGTGCAAAAATAATATGGCGTCCGCATATAAACGAGAAAGTAAAAGCGTATGTAGTTCAAAGAAGAACTCTGCAAGAGAGCGAATGGGGTGATGTTGCAACGGTTAACGGCAGACTTAATGCGGAGTATATAGACAAAAATTTAAAAGATAATTTTACATATAAATATCGCGTTCGTGCATTGACATATGACGGTATGCTCTCAAAACCGAGTCAAGAAGTTACCGTCGTAACAAAAGAACTGCCTGTTGAAGTAACACAGATAAGTGCTTCAACAAATTTACCTAAATTGATAAAAATAAACTGGCAAAGCGTTGAAGCCAAAGATTTTTTATTGTATAGAATATATAGATCTCCAAGTATCGATAGCGGATATGAAATGGTTGCCGATACGACAAAAAATTCGTATGTAGATACGATTGATGAAGATGGCAAGGAGTATTTTTATAGAGTAAGCGTTTTTGATAAAGATAAATTAGAAAGCGTAAATAAAAATTATTCGGCACTGGGCAGAACACTTGTAAAACCTGTTTCTCCGTCACTTAGTGAAGCAAGATTTGCTGATGGCAGAGTAAAACTCTCTTGGACAAACTCTGATCCGAGAGCAAAAAGTTATATAGTTCAAAAAGAGTATAAAAAAGGCTTCTTTGAGACAAAAATAGAAGATTTTGAAAATTTAACCTCTCTTGAATTTAGCGATTCAAATGTTGTTGCAGGAGGGACTTACTACTATAAGATATTTTCTGTTGATTCAAACGGTATAAAATCAAAACCGAGTGCAGAAGCTCTTATAAAAATAGAAGAGGGTGCGGCAGTTAAAAAGACGGCGCCTATTAAGACGGAAAGAAGATTACAGC
>CAYHRD010000268.1:0-1722 GCA_964358925.1 uncultured Sulfurimonas sp. | reverse complement strand
ACCCAAAGAGTATGAAACCTGCAATGTTTACAATATGGCAAAACTCTTTTTAGAAGGAGAAAATCTAATAGCACTTCAAGAGCGATACAAAAAAGGCGGCGAGGGTCACGGTCACTTTAAAGTATATCTGGCAGAAGTCATGTGGGAATATTTTCGAGATTTTAGACAAAACAGAGAGTACTACGAAAAACATCAAGACGAAGTAAGAGAAATTTTAAAAGCGGGTGCTAAAAAAGCAAAAGAAGCCGCACTGCCGACGATTGAGAAAATCAGAAGCGTTACAGGGATAAGCTACTAAATTGTAGATTGCTTCGTCGCTTTTCTTCCTACAATGACGGTCATTTAGATTGCCGCGCTTGTCATTGCGAGCGAAGCGCGGCAATCTAAAATCTTTATTTAATCAAAGACTTCAATTACAAACTTCTCTGCTTATCCAACCAAACCATCAAACCTTTTTGAGCGTGAAGTCTGTTTTCTGCTTCATCAAAAACTATCTCGGAGTGTTTTTCAAAGACCTCTTCGCTTACCTCTAAACCTCTATATGCCGGAAGACAGTGTAAAAATCTAGCCCCGTTTTGAGCTAATGACATCATATCATCGTCAACCATAAAGCCTTTAAATATTTTTATGCGCTCTTCTTTCTCATCTTCTTGACCCATTGAAGTCCAAGTATCGGTTGTTACAACGCTCGCACCTTTTATGGCCTCTTTTGGGTCATTCATAGTTTTTATAACTGCTCCGCTCTCTTTGGCAATTTCCAGTGCTTCTTTGAGTATCTGAGCATCTACTTCATAACCATTTGGGGTAGCGATTCTAAGTTCAAATCCGAGTTTTGCGGCAAGCATTATCCATGAGTGAGTCATATTGTTTCCATCACCTACATATGCGGCAACCATATTTTTCTCTACTCCATATTCAACCAAAGTCATATAATCTGCCAAGAGTTGAACAGGATGGTATGAGTCTGTCAAGCCGTTTATAACCGGAACTTTTGAGTAAGCGGCAAACTCTTCTATCATAGAGTGTTCAAAAGTTCTTATCATTACCATATCGCACATACTAGAGATTACGCGAGCCGTATCTTTTACGGGTTCGCCACGACCTAAATGGATATCACGGTTGGATAAAAAGAGCGCATGACCGCCGAGCTGAAACATTCCCGTCTCAAAACTCACACGCGTTCTCGTTGAGCTTTTTTCAAAAATCATTGCAAGCGTTTTATTTTTAAGCTCGTAGTTATATACGCCTGACTTTAGATTTTTTTTAATCTCAAGCCCGATATCGATTATCTCTAAAATTTCTTCTTTTGTAAAATCTTTTAGCGTTAAAAAGTGTCTCAATATTTTCCCCAAAATTTCAAATAAGCATTAAGTTTATAGTAATTTTCTTTAATCTTACTATTAAAAAGGTTTCGTTTTGGTTGCAATAATCATAAAAGATTACTTTTGTAACATCTTTGCAACTTCTTTTGCATGATAAGAGATGATAATATCCGCGCCAGCTCTCTTAAAGCTAATCATCGTTTCCATCACGACTCTATCATAATCGATGAGTCCGTTCATTCCCGCAAATTTTATCATTGCGTATTCGCCGCTCACATTATAAACAGCCATCGGTAAAGAAGTTGCATCTTTTATCTCTCTTACTATATCCAAATAGGCTAAAGCAGGTTTTACCATCAAAATATCTGCACCTTGATGTTCATCCGAAATACTTTCAGCT
>CAYHRD010000267.1:0-1759 GCA_964358925.1 uncultured Sulfurimonas sp. | reverse complement strand
ATAGATGTTTCAAATGTTCGTAAAGTGGAGGCATAATAGATGGCTCGTTTAAAAGAAAAATATTTAGGTTTAAAACCTGAGTTACAAGCAGAATTAGGTATTAAAAACCCTATGCAAATCCCTGCATTAGATAAAGTTGTTATCTCTGTAGGTACCGGTTTTGCAATGAAAGATAATAAACTTATCCAAAACATTGAAAACACTATTACTGCTATTGCAGGTCAAAAAGCAAGTACTATCATAACTAAAAAATCGGTTGCCGGTTTTAAAGTTCGTGAAGGTATGCCGGTAGGTGTTCGTGTAACACTTCGCGGTGAAAAAATGTATAACTTTTTTGATCGTCTTGTTTCTATGGCTCTTCCTCGTGTAAAAGATTTCCGTGGAGTTCCTAGAAATGGTTTTGACGGTCGCGGTAACTACAACTTTGGATTACAAGAACAACTAATTTTCCCAGAGATTAGTTATGATTCTATTATGCAGATTCATGGTATGAATATTACGGTTGTAACAACAGCTGATTCAGATAAGGCAGCATATACTCTTTTAGAGAAATTGGGTATGCCTTTCACTAAAGGGAGTAACTAATGGCTAAGAAATCGATGATTGTTAAAGCAGCAAGAGAGCCAAAGTTTAAAGTTCGCGGTTATACAAGATGTCAGATTTGTGGTCGTCCACACTCTGTTCTTCGTGACTTCGGAATATGCCGTGTATGTTTTAGAAAAATGGCAAACGAGGGATTAATCCCAGGTGTTAGAAAGTCTTCTTGGTAAGCCAAGAGGAAACTTCTAATAATTAGTAATTATTTTATAGCACAATTGCTATAAAATAATCACAGCTAAGGAAAAATAGATGATTAATGATTTAGTGTCGGATGCGTTAACTCGTATTCGTAATGCTGGTATGAGAAGATTAGATGTTACTACCCTTGTTCACTCTAAGAGTGTAGAAGCAATGGCAAACATTTTAGTTGAAAAAGGTTATATTGAGAGTTGTAATGTTGTTGAAGACGGCGTTAAAAAAACTATCAATGTTGTATTAAAATATAATGATAGCGGTAAATGTGTTATTAATGAAATGAAAAGAATATCTAAACCTGGTCGTCGTGTATACAAAGGTAAAGATGAGATCAAGCGTTTCAAAAATGGTTACGGAACTATTATTGTAAGTACATCACACGGCGTTCTACCAAACGACAAGGCTTATGCACTTGGTGTTGGTGGTGAAGTTATGTGTACGATTTGGTAGGGAGATAACATGTCAAGAATTGGTAAATTACCTGTACAATTTGCATCTGATATCGCTGTTAGTGCAAACGGAAATGTTATAACTTTTGCTAAAGGCAAAAATAGTGTTGATTTAGATACAAAAGGGAATGTTGCTTTCAATTTAGATGGTAGCGTTTTAACTTTTGCAACTCTTTCAGATTCTCGTGCTCATAGAGCTTTCTGGGGTACATATCGTGCATTGTCTCAAAACATAGTTATTGGTTTAACAACTGGTTATACTAAAGTTTTAGAGATAAACGGTGTTGGATATCGTGCTGCTGTTAATGGTAGAGTGTTAAATCTACAACTTGGGTTTTCACATGATATTAACTATGAATTACCTGATGGTATCGAAGCTACTGTTGAGAAGAATGCTATTACTCTAAAAGGACATGACAAGCAATCACTTGGTCAAGCTGCTGCTGAGATTAGATCATTCCGTCCACCGGAGCCTTATAAAGGTAAGGGTGTTAAATATGCTGAAGAGACTATCG
>CAYHRD010000266.1:0-1829 GCA_964358925.1 uncultured Sulfurimonas sp. | reverse complement strand
TCTGTGTTGCCATTGTCGCCATCTCGTTTGACTTTGCTACATTGTTTTGAACATTAGATGTCATCTCTTCCATTGCTGCTGCTGTTTCTTCCAAGCTTGCCGCTTGTTGGTTACTTGCGGTTGATAGAGATTCTACTGCTTGTTTTAGAGAAGATGCATCATTTTGGAGGTCTATGCCGTTTGTAAGAGAATAACTTAGCATTGCCGTAATTGCGTCGCGCAGCCTGTTTATATCGTTTAAAAGTGTGTCAAAGACGCCGTCTTTTTCTATATTTTCAAGTTTTAGCTCTTTAGTATAGTTGTAATTACAATATTCCTCAAGAATACCATTCATAGTTACAAAGTTTGCTCTTAAATTTTTCAATGCTTGATTTACTGTAATTTTTAAATTTTGTAAACTTGCGCTATTTGAATTCGCTTCAATATGTTGAGAAAACCATCCGTTTTGAACTCTATCCATAACATTTTGAACATCTTCTATAAATTTTGCATCAGTTACGATTTCTAGCTCTATTTTTCTTATATTTTCATTTATAACTTTTGCCATTTCTCCAAATTCATCTTTGGATTCAATGTTAATTAATTCTGCTTTATCTGTTTCATGGTTTAAAAAAGAGAAGAAACGGTTTAGTCCTTGTTGGATATGACTTAATGAACCGGTAATATTTTTAACCATATAAAATGCTAAAATAAATAGAGCAATAACTAATACTAAAGAGAATGAAGCAACTGATATCAGTGAAGTATTTGCATCAACTATTTTCTTATCTGCTAACTTTAAAACTTCTTTATATAATTCAATCTCAACACTTCTTAGTAAATCTATAGAAGTTGTTGCTTCATTAAACCAAACTGACGAATCAACGCCAAAACCGCCGCTCATTCCTTTTGACCTTGCGATATCCATCATAGTAATGATTTTATTTACGGATTCGCCTTTATATGTACTTCTATAAAATTCCTTTACTTTATCTGATGCCAATACATCAAATTTAGCCAAATTCACATTATAAGCACCTAAGCTACCGCCAAATTTAAAAAAAGTATCTCCGACAAAGATATCCTTGCTAAAAGCAGCATTTAAATTTGCTCTGATTTGCCCTAAAGATTCTTTTGATGTAGCTAAATGTGTATATGCTTGAATAATATTTCTTCCGTCTTTATCATCAATAAGCGGCGGTATAATTAATGCAACATCTAAAAATGCTTTGATATTGTTTGTAAAATATGTACCTGTATCCGGAGCAGTTATGGATAATGAATCAATAGAAGCTCTCTTTTGAGCTAAATCACTCAAAGAATTTAAAATAGAGCTGTTTCCATGCGTAGAAGCATAAACCTTTTTTATTTCTTCTAAAGCACCGTCAACTTTTTGTCTTATAGATAGAAGTTTGTCACTATTATTTTTACCGCCGGTTACTACAAATCCAACGCTAAGTCCTCTCTCAACTTGCATAAAATGCGCTGCAACAGCTAATACTTCAGCCTCTAAAATACGATTTTTAGTAATATAAAGATTATCTTTTACACCTAAATCATAAAACATTCTTCCAACAGACAATCCTAAAATAGCGATTATTGGTATAACTATCAAAATCCACAATTTTAATTTTACACTTAAATTTTTCACTCGTTTCCTTTTTATATGCCAATTCTAATAAAAATTACACTAGATATTAGAATTAGCGTGTTTATATTTGAAAGAATTTTATATTTTAAATGTTGCAGTTGCGTTGCAATTTCTATAAAGTACTATGATTGATAAATAGGCTGGGGGGGGGCAAAAAGATATATCAACTCTTTAACCGATTGTGTTACATAAATGTTAA
>CAYHRD010000265.1:0-1854 GCA_964358925.1 uncultured Sulfurimonas sp. | reverse complement strand
GAGCATTTCAAAAAGAGCCAAAACTAAAAGAGCTTATAGATAGCGATGCAAATGCCGCAAGGGTTTGGGAGTTTGCAAAAAGACTTGAGGGATTAAAACGAAATTCAGGTATACATGCGGCAGGAGTCGTTATCTCAAACGAGGAGCTTTGGAAGAAAACTCCTATCTATAAACCATCAGGTGAAGATGTATTTGTAACGCAATATTCGCTTAACTATCTTGAAGATGTGGACTTAATAAAGTTTGACTTTTTGGGTTTAAAAACTCTTGATGTAATAGATAATGCTATAAAACTTATAAAACTTAGATACGGTAGAGCCGTCGTCTGGCATGAGATAGACGAGAATGACCCAAAAGTTTATGATGTTATCCGTAGCGGCGATACGGTCGGAATGTTTCAGATAGAGAGTTCCGGTATGCAGGATTTGAATAAGCGATTAAAACCGGATAGTTTTGAGGACTTAATCGCGGTTTTGGCACTCTACCGCCCCGGACCGATGGAATCGGGAATGCTTGATAGCTTTATAGAGAGAAAGCACGGCAGAGAGAAGATAGAGTACACATTTGATACGATGGAGCCGATACTTAAAAACACTTACGGAGTCATCGTTTATCAAGAACAGGTCATGCAGATAGTTCAGACTGTAGGCGGATTTTCTCTTGGATACTCTGATATTATCCGCCGTTCTATGGGTAAGAAAAAAGATATGTCCGTCTATAACGATGAGTTTGCAAGGGGAGCGCAAAAACAGGGGCTTGACTATACTGAGGCTTCAAAACTCTTTGATATAATCGAGAAGTTCGCAGGATACGGTTTTAACAAATCCCACTCAGCTGCTTATGCGATGATTACATTCCAGACCGCATGGCTAAAAACTTACTATCCAAATGAGTTTATGGCGGCACTTTTGACATCTGATAAAGATAATACGGATAAAGTTGTTCGCTATATCGACGAGACAAAAAGAATGGGTATTGAACTCTCTCCTCCTGATATATGTGACTCTTGGTTGGAGTTTTCGGCTATAACGAAAGATGAAAGAGAGATAGTCCTTTTTGGTTTGGGCGCGATTAAAGGAGTGGGCGAAGCGGCTGTTTACTCAATTTTAGAGACAAGAAAAGATGGCGGTGATTTTAAATCACTAGAGGATTTCGTAAACAGAATAGAGCCGTCAAAAGTAAATAAAAGAGTTATAGAGTCCATTATAAAAGCGGGTGGATTTGATAGATTCGGATATTCTCGAAAAGCTCTACTAGACCAAATAGAAAAGATTGTAGATACTGCAAAAGATGCCTCTATGGCTAGAAAAAATGCCATCGGAAGCCTTTTTGGAGATGACACGGAAATTACAAGCGTCGAGTTAAAACTAACAAATTCAGGCGAATATGAGTTAAAAGAGATTTTGGAGTTTGAAAAAGAGACCATAGGTTTTTATATTTCGGGTCATCCGCTTGATGAGTACAGAGAAAAACTTGATGAGTTAGACTATACGCTCTCTTCTGAGATCGAGAGCGTAAAAGACGGTTCATATGCTATTTTCATAGGAAAAGTGGAAGAGATAACTAAAAAAACATCCAAAAAAGGAAACCAGTTCGGCATAGTAAGTCTTATGGATTTTCACGGAAACATCGAGGTTATGCTTTTTAGCGACAAGCTTGAAGAACTGAGTCAAATGAACTTGCAAGAGCCGATAGCCATAAAAGCAAAAATCACTCATACGGATATGTTTACGAGAATCGGCGTGAGTAAGCTTATGACGCTAAAAGAGGCGAAAAAAGAGACTCAAAAGACGAAAAAAGAAGTAAGAGAAATCGAACAAGAGCCGCAAGAGCCGATAAATCTTGCAATAAAAC
>CAYHRD010000264.1:0-1858 GCA_964358925.1 uncultured Sulfurimonas sp. | reverse complement strand
AGATGAGCAAAACTATCTAGTTTTTGGCTCTTTTATCGTAGCTGAGAAGTTTTTGAAGGAGCATATGAATGTCGCAAAATATACTATTTAATTATTTTAAAAATGAGAAAAAACAGGATATTGATGTTCTTATTTGTCAAGACCATAAAGAGTCACTTGAGCTTGAGAGCGTTGTCAAATTTTACGGGAGAGAAGTTGTTGTTTTTCCAGATTTTAGAGCATCGTTTGGAGATGATTTAAGAGTTTATAAAGAGGAGCTGCATGAACTCTTTTCATCTCTTAAGCGTTACTATGCCTCAAAAAAGAAGCCACTTATTATATCCCCGTTAAAAACACTCCTTTTTCATCTTCCAAAAGAGGAACTTTTAAAAAGTACTACTTTGGAATTTGGTTCAAAGATAGAGCTTAAAAAATTTAAAGAACAGATGCTTTTTTGGGGATACAGCTTTGTAGATATGGTAGAGGTAGAGGGTGAAATCTCGTTTCGCGGAGATATTATAGACATCTATCCGCCTGCAAGTAAAATGCCGCTTCGCATTTCACTCTTTGATGATGAGATAGAGCAGATAAAGTATTTTGAGTTAGAATCCCAGCGTACGCAAGGCGAGGAATTAGAGAGTGTAGAGATAGCTCCTGCATTTTTTTCTCTGGATGAGGATGGTTTTAACGCTTTAAATGAGAGGGTAAGAAAGAGCGATTTTAACTCTCTTTCTTACGATATAGCCTCTTTGGGACTTTGGTATCTGGGCGAGAGAGCAGCAAACTTTTTAGAGGGCAAAAATGCAAAACTCATACGCAATTTAGATGCACTTTTAGTTGATGCCTACGCGCTAAATAATCCAATGCTTAGTCGTGCGTCTTTTAACTTGGAGATTTTGCCGCAAAACGATGAGTGTAAAGAGCTTGTAGTGAGCGATGCTATGGCGCTTATAACCGTTCATAAAGATAAAAAGATAACCGTTATAGCATCCAACGAGGCGGTTGTAAAACAAGCGAGGCTTTATGATACAAAAGGTATCAAAATCATCTATGCCCCGTATGTATTAAACATCATAGACAAAGACGAACTTATCATTTCTCTCAACAAACCGGATAAATTTAGACGCAAACGAAAAAGCTCCATACTGTTAGATGATTTAAAAGTCGGCGATTATGTTGTGCATGAAGATTACGGCGTGGGCATCTTTGAGGGGATTGAAAAGACAGAGATACTCGGCGGCGTGAAAGATTTTATCGTTATAAAATATGTCGGCGATGACAAGATACTTCTCCCCGTTGAAAATATCGACTACATAGACCGATACATAGCTTCAGGCGGCTCAACTCCAGAGCTTGACAGACTGGGCAAAGGGAGTTTTGGCAAACTCAAAGAGAGCGTGCGAAAGCGCTTAATGGAGATAGCAGGGCAGATTGTAAATACCGCCGCCGCAAGAGAACTAATAGCGGCACCTAAAATCAGCGTGGACGAGAGCGAGCTAAGAGCGTTTCAAAAGTTATCGGGCTTTCTTTACACGGACGACCAGATAACCGCCATAGACGAGATAATCTCTCAAATGAGTTCGGGTCATATCATGGATAGGCTTCTAAGCGGGGATGTCGGTTTTGGTAAGACAGAAGTGGCTATGAATACGATATTTGCAGCGTATAAATCAGGCTTTCAGTCGGCTCTCATAGTTCCTACAACACTTCTCTCTGCGCAACACTACCGCTCTTTGGCGCAAAGGTTTGATGCTCTTGGGATTAGAGTTGCAAAGTTGGACAGATTTGTAAGCGCAAAAGATAAAACAAATATCATTAAAGCATTAGCAGATGGGATTTTAGATGCCGTTGTGGGAACGCATGCACTTTTTGATTTGGA
>CAYHRD010000263.1:0-1890 GCA_964358925.1 uncultured Sulfurimonas sp. | reverse complement strand
TATCAGGAATTGCAAGAGTTTGCAATGAGAGATTATGAAGGTTTTTGGGGCAGTTACGCAAAAGAGAAATTAGAGTGGATGGAACCGTTTCACACTGTTTTAGATGAAAGTAACGCACCGTTTGTAAAGTGGTTTGAGGGCGGAAAGTTAAATGTTTCTGTTCAGTGTATCGACCGTCACTTAAATAGCCGTAAAAACAAAGCCGCGATTATTTTCGAGGGCGACAGAGGCGATAAGCAGATTATTACATACTTAGAGCTTTACTACAATGTAAACAGATTTGCAAACCTGCTCAAAAATGAGTTTGGCGTTAAAAAAGGGGATCGCGTCGTTATCTATATGCCTATGATTCCCGAAGCTGCTTATGCAATGCTTGCTTGTGCTAGAATCGGTGCTATCCACTCTATCGTATTTGGCGGATTTTCGGCTGAGGCACTAAAAGACAGAATCATAGATGCAGAGGCAAAAGTGGTTATTACGGCAGACGGTGCTTACAGAAAAGACAAACCGTATATGCTTAAACCTGTTGTTGATGATGCGCTAAAGGGTGAGACTCCAGTTAAAAAAGTTTTGGTTGTTGAGAGAAACGGAGAAGATGTTACTTGGACTGCAGGAAGAGATTACTCTTATAACGAGCTTATCAAACATCAAAGTGTTACTTGTGAACCGGAAGTTATGGATGCGGAAGACCCTCTTTTCTTGCTCTACACTTCAGGAAGTACAGGCAAACCTAAAGGCGTTCAACACAACCAAGCCGGATACATACTTTGGGCGCAAATGACGATGGAGTGGGTTTTTGATGTAAAAGAGAATGATACTTACTGGTGTACTGCCGATGTTGGCTGGATTACGGGACACACTTACATAGTTTACGGACCGCTTGCAATGGGTGCTACAACCATAATGTTTGAGGGAGTTCCGACTTATCCGGATGCGGGAAGACCTTGGAAAATGGTTGAAGAGTATAAAATCAACCAGTTCTATACTGCTCCGACGGCTATCCGTGTTTTACACAAAATGGGCGAGAACGAGCCCGCAAAATATGATTTATCCAGCTTAAAAGTTTTAGGAACTGTCGGAGAGCCTATCGACCCACCGGCATGGAAATGGTACTATGAAGCTATCGGCGGGGGCAAATGCGCAATAGTCGATACTTACTGGCAGACTGAAACTGGCGGACATATCGTCTCTCCACTTCCGGGTGCTACACCTATCAAGCCTGCATGCGCAACATTCCCTCTTCCGGGAATTATGGCTGAGATTTTAGATGAAAACGGCGTTAAAGCTGAAGTCGGCGAAAAAGGTCTTATGTGTGTAACTCGTCCTTGGCCGTCAATGATAAGAAACATTTGGGGAGATGAAGAGAGATTTGTAAAATCTTACTTCGGCGATGTGAAAAAAGATGGCAAACCTGTTTACTTTACGGGTGACGGCGCTATCTATGATGAAGAGGGTTACATCACGATAACGGGAAGAACAGATGATGTTATCAATGTTTCAGGTCACAGAATGGGTACGGCTGAAGTTGAAGCAGCTGTTAAAAAACACCCAAATGTAGCTGAAGTTGCAGTTGTCGGAAAACCGCATGAGATAAAAGGCGAAGGCATCTTTGCTTACATTGTTTTAAAATCAGACAATGGTGTAGCCGATGAAGTCGAAGAGGTAAAAGCTATCAACAAAGTTATCCAAAAAGAGATAGGAAATATCGCTCTTTGTGATGATGTAGTGTTTGTTCCGGGCTTACCGAAAACTCGCTCAGGTAAAATCATGAGAAGAATCCTTCGCTCAATCGCAAGAGGCGAAGCGATAACTCAAGATATCTCAACTCTTGAAGACCCGAGTATAGTTGAAAAAATAGAGTCTATGGTTAAAAAATAGTTTAACCTAATC
>CAYHRD010000262.1:0-1942 GCA_964358925.1 uncultured Sulfurimonas sp. | reverse complement strand
ACCTATTTTTAATCAATTTCTAGCATGATTTTAACCATCAAAAAATCTACTGTGTAGTTTTTGTGTAGTTATGTGTTAACGAATAAATCCCAAACCATGTATAAAATCTTTTTGTGGCATATACTGTGCATATACATTTAGAGTCATTGAACTATCTTTATGTCCTAATGTTTTACTTACCCACAAAATATTCTCACCTTTTGAAATCATTAAACTAGCAAAAGTATGCCTCATCTGATACATATTTCTATACTCAATATTTTGCTCTCTTAAAATATTTTTCCAAAAATGAGAAGATATATTATCTGTCTTTCTATATGGCTCTCCCATATAAGTTTCAAACAAATAAGTACTACCATCTAAAGCATTTGATTTATGCTTTATCAAATAAGGTTCTAGCACATTTAATAAATCAATATCTCTAATGCTTGATTTTGTTTTAGGCAATGTTTCTCTACCTTGCCTAATACTTCGTCTAACAAAAATAATTTTTTTGTCAAAATCAATATCAGACCATTTCAAACCTATTATCTCACCGGTTCTCATACCTGTAAAAAAACCTATTGCAAAAAAAGCTCTTATACTCTCTGGAGCGTTATCCAAAATAGAATATATTTCATCAAATGAAAACGGCTGTTTTTTGATAACATCATCACCAGTCGGAACAGCTACCAATCTTAATGGATTTTTTTGAATTAGCTCATCTTTATAAGCGTCTTCAAGTATAGTCATTAAAACAGTTCTTATAAATTTTACTGTTCTATATGCTCTTGTTTGAGATAAATCACTTTGCCATTTTAGTAATTGAGACCTTTTAATATTATCTAGATACATTTTTCCAAGAACTGGAGATATATGCAGATAATAACTTTCGACATAGCTAATATGTGTCAGCTCTCTTCTTTTACTTTTATGTAAAGAAAAACTAACTTTTGCAAACTCATCTAGTGTGTATTTATTCTCTTTTTCAAAGAACTCACCCATCACTAACTGTTTTTGAATTTCAGGAATTATCTGCTTTTTAAGAATAGTTCTATTCTTTGCATTATCTTCCATTTTCATAGACTTACGAACCATCTGCCCGTTATGTGAAAAGTGTAGATATAATTTATTACTTCTTGATATTATTTTCATTTTTATCCTTTAAGATATAAAAACCAAATAATACGGACTCAAGAAATAGTATTATAGGCTCTTATTAGTTAAAAAAATTTTATATTTTTGACAAGGAGGATAAAACATCATCAATAATTAATTTGGCATTTTGGCAACTTACCTTGTTTGATGAAGAAGTTAACACCCATTCATCTATTTTTTGTTTATCAAAAATTAAACGACTTCCTTTTTTGTAATAATGTTCACTCTCAATAAATTCAACATCAATCATTTTATATATCTTATCTTTTCCAAATGTCAAATAAACACTCAACTCTTTAACACTCATCCATCTTTTTGAACTGCTGTTCATTCCATCATTGAGCTTATTTAATAACTCATATATCTGTGGTAATAGTTTTAAACTTTCAAATTCTACATTCATGCTACACACCCTAACGCACTATCATTTGTTTGCAAGTGATTTTTTAAATTACTCCCCATAAGATGCACATTAAAACTATCATTACGCATATACACCATATCGCCAAACTCATCTATAATCTGTATAACTTTGTTTGTATCAACTGTCACATAGATTTTAAAATGCTCTTCGTTTATGAGTTTTGTGAGGGCAAACATTGAATATCTTTTATGAAGCAATCTATACAGATTTAGCGGTGCAAGTGTTTTTGAAGAGTTAAATCTCACTACCCTATTTTTAGAGTACCAAGCGTTTAGATATTTATCTTTTTGACTTAACTTGTCTTTTTTAGAAAGTGGCAGAGTTTTATTAATATACTTCATAATATAAGCGGTAGAATTATTTATATCATCTTGAATATCA
>CAYHRD010000261.1:0-1948 GCA_964358925.1 uncultured Sulfurimonas sp. | reverse complement strand
TCAGTAATGAAATACTTTTTGCCGAGGGAACTTTGATTGACGAAGTGAGTGCAAAAGTTATATCAGAAGCCGGAATCAAAACAGCATATATTAGAACACCTACTACATGTAAGAGTGAAAATGGTATTTGTGCTTTATGTTACGGTGTTAACTTGGCGAATGGGTATATTGTTCGTAGAGGTGAGGCAGTAGGTATTATCGCTGCTCAATCAATCGGTGAGCCTGGTACTCAGCTAACCCTTAGAACATTCCACGTAGGTGGAACTGCATCTTCAACTGCTCAAGAGAGACAAGTTGTAGCGGAAAAAGAGGGCTTTATTCGTTACTATAATCTTAAAACTTATGCTTCAAAAGAGGGTAAAAACATAGTAGCAAACCGTAGAAATGCTGCCGTGCTTTTAGTTGAACCTAAAATAAAAGCTCCGTTTACCGGTAGATTTGAAGTTCAAACTATTCATGATGAAGTAATTGTCAGCGTAGTGTCAAAAACTGAAACTATTCGCTATTCACTTCGTAAAAACGAGATTGCTAAACCAAACGAGTTAGCAGGTGTAGGCGGACAAATCGAGGGTAAATACTACTTCCCGTATGAAAACGGTGCAGAAGTAAAAGAGTTTGAGTCTATCGTTGAGACTATTAAAGACGGTTGGAATGTACCGAGTCGTATTCCTTACGCATCTGAAGTTTTAGTTGCAAACGGTGCGCCGGTAACTCAAAAAATTCTTGCAAAAGAAGACGGTGTAATTAAATACTTCCTATTAAGAGGCGATTACTTAGAGAGATTTGAAGGATTAAAAGCCGGATACGAAGTAGTTGAAAAAGGTCTTTTTGCAACCGTAGTCGATACAAATAATCGCGAAGCGGTAAGACACTATATCGCACGCGGTTCAGTTATCGTTGCAGAAGATGATGCAGTTGTAGAGCCTAAAACAGTTATAGCTAAACCAAAATCGGACGAATCAACCGTAATAGCAGAGTGGGATCCATACTCTAATCCGGTTATCTCTGAAACAAACGGTATCGTTCATTTTGAAGATATTATCATTGGAACTACGGCTACGGAACAGTACGATGAGTTAACCGGTAAAACTCGTTTAATGATTAGCGATCACATTTCTGCCGAGTATAAACCGACAATCGTACTTGCTAGTGAAGATGGAGAACTTTTAAGATACCAAGTTCAAGCAAAAACATCTATCTATGTCGAAAACGGTGCAAGAGTAAAAGTTGCTGATATTATTGCAAAAACACCAAAAGCGCTTCAAAAATCAAGCGATATCACTGGGGGTCTTCCTCGTGTTAGTGAACTTTTTGAAGGTCGTCGTCCAAAAGCAACAGCACTAATTTCTGAGATAGACGGAACTGTTAGCTTCGGTAAACTTCTTCGTGGAAAAATTAGAATTCTAGTTACATCCGAGAGTGGAATTATTAAAGAGTATTTTGTTGATAAATCTCACACTCCGGTTGTAAATACAGGTGACTTCGTTCATGCCGGCGAGAGATTAACAACAGGTATTATCTCTTCACATGAATTGCTTCGTATTATGGGTGTTAAAGCACTTTATAATTATCTAGTGAGTGAAGTGCAACAAGTTTACCGTTCTCAAGGGGTAAATATCGCAGATAAGCATATTGAGGTAATCTTTACTCAAATGCTTAGACAAATAAAAATTGTTAAATCTGGCGATACTAAATTTATCGAGGGAGATTTAATCTCTAAAACTAAATTTGCTGGGGAGAATGAGAAAATCATTAAATTAGGCGGTCGTCCGGCAATAGCAGAACCATTCTTGGTCGGTATAACCCGTGCAGCCGTTTCAGCTGATAGTATTATTTCTGCTGCGTCATTCCAAGATACTACTAAAGTATTGACAGAGGCTGCAGTAAGTGCTAAAGTTGATGATCTAAACGACCTAAAAGAAAATGTTATTATCGGTCGTACAATTCC
>CAYHRD010000260.1:0-1964 GCA_964358925.1 uncultured Sulfurimonas sp. | reverse complement strand
CAAGTTCGGGTGAAAAAATATTTAGTTTTGAAATAAGAGAGTTTTTTTTATGGTAATAAATAGTTGCTAAAGTATTAAAACCAAGACCAAAACAGATATCTAAAATATTTAGCTCTTCTTGATTACCCTTTACTGTAAACGCAGGTTCTACATGTTTGACAAGCGACTCGTAAAGCGCACCGTCTTTGGTGGAGTGATAATGTTCGCCGTACTCTTTCGAGTAGGCTGTATAGCTCCCGTCTTCGCTTAAGACCATTGAGTGGAGTTCATCGTTAAAGTTTTTCATTAAAGCCCCTCACTTATGAGTTTACACGATATTTTCCGCACTCTATCTAAAATATACATGTATTAGTACTTTCCATCCATCTCCATATCACGAGCGATTAATGCTGTGTTAAAGATTCATGACTCTAGCAAATAAAGCTTGCTGAGCAGGTGTTGCAGAAGCAATTTTTTCTAAATGGCTCTTTCGCAAAGTATGGTTTTCTTCTTTTGATAATGAAAGTGCTTTCTTAAAAGTAGTAATATATTTTTCTGCTTCTTTCAAAATACGCTCACCCTTTGTATGATAATCAATACCACCCATTGTTCTAATTTCTATACGAGAAGCTGAAATCTTCTCCAAATTCCAAATACGACCTTTCGGATTTTTAATTGTTCTTGCTTCAGATGCTGTATGATAATTGATAACATCCATTACATTGCAACAATAACCATTTCTTTGACCCCAAAGATCCAGTAAACATTCTTTATCACAAAGCAAAGCAAAATTATAGAAATCAAGATTTACACCATTGGTTTCTTTTGTTGATAAGTGGATATGAAGACCTGTATCGTTATTGGTATATCCATACTTGTCAATCAAAAGATTGATGCGTTCTACATAAAAAATAAACTCATAGTAGGTACACACTGGTATGGAAATCTCTAAACCATGGCTCTCAAGAGAATGGTCAGTTTTAAGATGCATGCAAACACTTGCATCTTTGCAACTGGGTATCCCAATCTCATGATACAAAATATCTGCATTCGTAATGCTTTTTAGTTCTTCAAAAATGGCTTCTGCTACAGCTTTTTGATTTAGTTTGTCGTTGATGTAAAATTCAAACTCGCAACCGAATAAAATATCGTTATGCTCATGTGCCGCAGTTTGAAAGATTCGTTTTTTAGGAATTATATAACGGAATGAACCGTCAGTTTCTATTCTGTCGTACACAATCCCCATTATTTAGACATACTTTTATGGTAGTCCTGAAATATTTTCAAATAACGATTTTTATTATCCGTCCACTCTTCAAGAGGTGTTTGATTATCAGGAATTTTTTGACTTGCAAAAAAATATGCTAAAGCTTTTTTTATTTCTCCGTTACGCATTTCAACCATTATGCTTTTTCGGACATAATAAGTTGGAGCACCTTCAAATTCATCAATAGCATCAAGTAAATCTTTACGGTTGATTTCATAAAGTTCACCTTCTATCTTATGCCCTTTACCTTTATCAATCAAATAAGGATAGTTGCCAAAAGGTTCTTCATACATTGCAAATTTTTTACGAGTTCTTACTTTACATTTGTATGTTGCTTCTTTGATAATGTCATGGTTTTGAAATCCTTTTTTCAACGAACCATAGACGAAAAGCAAGCTATTGATTGGCTCTTCTTTTTTAAACATGCCTCTATCTACATGAGTAACAACACCTTTTTTATGCAAACACATTATGGTTTTGCTTAAAGTAGATGAATCTATGTCATTGAGTTTTTCTTTTACATCTGAATACAAGTAGATACTTTTTTTAGGTAATCGTTTGATTACACGCATTAAGCATTTTTCACTAAGCATATCTACTCCTCCATCATGTATTTATACAATTTCCCATATTATACCGATTTTTCTATAATGCCTATTTTAACTCTGGTGTCAACAATACACAAAAATACTATAAACCATTTCCCCCCGCCACATAT
>CAYHRD010000259.1:0-1967 GCA_964358925.1 uncultured Sulfurimonas sp. | reverse complement strand
ATAGTAAAATTGCGTTGAAAAATCATACTTTTTTAGTGTTGCAAGTTTGTTGCAATTTTATATTCTTAATACTTTATTTTGTAAAAAATAATTAGATATTTACTCATAATGTAATTTTGTAACGCTTCATCCTTTTTGCACATAAAGCTTAGGTGTTTGAATATCTACTGCCGTGTAATTCTCTTTTGCTTTTTGATGTTCTTGTATATGTTTTAGTTTATCTATATCAATATTTCCGTCACTGTTCTTTGAATGTTCTATCTCATCTTTTATAAGTGCTTTATCTTCTTGTGTAAGTTTGTTTATATCTCCGTCGTTTTGTATTAATGTACTTATTGCAGATGTCTTTTTACTTTGTTCGTCTTTTTCTTTCATATTTATCTCTGCTTTTTGGGTTATGTTCTCGTCTAATACTTTTGTAAGAGCTTTATCCAGTTTTATGTTTATATCGTTCTCTTCTTTTAGTTGTTTATCTAACTTTTTTAAAATATCCATATTTACTGTATGGCTTCCGTCTTCTTTTTTATATTTTGATAACTCTCCTGCTAAAAGGCTTCGCTCTTCTCCTGAAAGCTTTGAAATATCTCCTCCATTTGCCATTAATTTTACTAGGGCTTGTTGTTTTTTTGCTGCATTATTTTTTTCTTCTTTGGCTAGTAGTTGTATCTCTAACGCTTCTTTTGGTAATATTCCTTTTTTAACGGCTTCTCTTGTAGTTTCGATACTCACTTGATCATCTGTCAAAATTGCAAATTTACCGTTTTTGTTAAATGATTCTCGTAGTGTTACTCTATGGTCAAAGTTTTTATCGATTTTAAGTGTTGTATTTAACTCATCGTCAATACTTTTTGGTTGTTTATAGTCGTCACGGTTATATCTTATAATTCGGCTATCGTTACCATCGGATTTTACATAGTTTTTTTCTATGACCATTATGTCCATCCCATTACGGTAAAGCTCACCATGCCCAAAAAACTCATTCCTAGTCTCCAAATACTCATTACTATCAAGTTTGCCGTCTTGATTTTGATCAGCACTTAAAAATTCTCTTTTATAGGCAATATCTCCAAACCATCCGCCTACAAACGCTTCTGCTTTGTTATCAAGTCGTGTAATTCCGTCTTCTCTTTTAAAAAAATCATTTTCTCCAAAGTGAGCTTTTAACTTATCCATTGTGGCACTACTTAAAGAAACTACCGCTATTTTTCCACTCACCGAATCATTAAATGCTACAAGATTACTCTTCTCCGTTGTCATATATCCGACATTAGATGTTGTACCTTGCGTTGCTTTCGTAATGATTTGCTCATTACGAAGTTCTTCGTTTGTTCTGTCTATGATATTTGAAGACATAGCAGTAAATGCTATGCCTTTAATTTGAGTAAGACTCATTTAGTGCCGAGGAACGCTCTAGCGTATATATAGCTTCTAGATGTACCGCCATAATATCTGCTAGAAGGATTTGTATAGCTTATATAACGACTATAATAACCTCCATCAGCATCTTTCATATCCTCTTTACTCATCTCAAACTGAGTACCTGTTGTTTTCCCTGCCGTTGCAACACTTAGTAAATCATCTTTAGGACTAACATCCGCCATCACTACGCTTGCACCTAGTAATAATGCTAAAAACACCTTTTTCATTTTACATATCCTTGTTTTAAAATACACAGTTTTTATAGATAATAATTTATAACATTAAACTATTATTTATAGTAAAATTGCGTTGAAAAATCATACTTTTTTAGTGTTGCAAGTTTGTTGCAAGTTTATATTCTTAATACTTTATTTTATAAAAAACAATTAGATATTTACTCATAGTGTAGTTTCGTAATATGTATTGTTTCTACCCTTTGTCCTCATAGAACTTACCTAACATTTCAGATGAGTCTATTTCATTATAAATCATGGAAGTTTTATTACTATTTATGATTTTTTCTAGTTTATCGGTATCTATAGAACTGT
>CAYHRD010000258.1:0-1982 GCA_964358925.1 uncultured Sulfurimonas sp. | reverse complement strand
ACCGCAAGGGTATTTCCTTTGGTTGTTTGGGTTTATTTATTAGGGTTCTACAAGAACTCTAATAAATAAACCCAAACAACCAAAGGGGAATTTTATTTTTAAATCCCACTTCTATATCATCAGCTGCTACAAAACTCTCTGGCATATCTTTTATTTGTTCAAATGATTTATTTTTACCGCCTATTTCAAAAATATAAAAATCATCCACGACAAAATCACCTTTTTGAGCATATTTGAGAGCATGGTCTATTTTGAGTTGAGATACAAAAAAACTCTCTCTTAGGCTTCCGATATTTTGGCTTGAACACAAAATATTATAAAGATTTATATTTTCAAGATATATCTTATCGGGCTTATTGAGAAGTTTTTTATTTGCAAAATTTCCGCCTATGATTTCGATAAGATTTGCTTTTTTAAGATAGTAAAGATATGAATAAAGCGTGTTTCTGCTAACACCTGCACTTTGTGCTATATTTTGGATATTCAGTTCAACAGGAACACTGCTACAAAGGAGATGTAAAAGTTTTCTGATGGTGTTTATCTTATCGCTATCTACATTATAAATAGTAGCTACTTCGCTATCAAGAATGATGTTGATTATCTCATTGAGTCTTAGTTTATACCCCATTTCACCTTCCGTGAAAAACGGATAAGTGCCAAACTCTTTGTAAAGAGCAAAATACTCTAGCGGTTTAAACTCTTTTGTAATTTTTGTAGCAATATCATGATGATTTTCTAAAATATCGGCAAGTGAGTATGTTGGTAGTTCCATATCAAACTTGATAGCTAAAAACTCTCTAAAAGATAGAGAGTGCAACTCATAAAAAAGAACTCTTCTGCTCAAATCTACTTTGGAGTTTTCTATCTCAAGTGCGGATGAGCCTGAAAATATCACTTTTATATCCAAAAAATCATAGATAGTTTTAAGCTCATGGGCAAAATTATCGGCTTTGTGTATCTCATCAATGATAAGCAATTTCCCGCCATAAGCACTGAATTCTTTGGCTATATCGGTTAAACTGTTTACGATATTGTCGGCACTAATATATAACATCTTTGAAGAGGGTAAATCATAATTTTTGGCAAGTTGTCTTATAAGTGTAGTTTTACCGACTCCTCTTTGTCCTAAAATTCCTATCATCTTTGATGAAAAGTCTATTTGGTTATAAAGATATCTTTTAAAAGCAGGTGTCTCAAGCGAGAAATAAAGATTTGAAAACTCATAGAGTTTTTCTAGTGATAGAGTAGTCGACATAGTATTCTCTTTTCAATTGATTGAAAAGATTATAGCATAAAGTTTATAATTGATTTATAGCAAAATATAAACAAGTAAAAATACAACTAAAAATTTGGTATCAAAATGAATTTGGCTTATTTAAATATCTTTGCATTTTGTCATATTTTCAACCTCTACCCTCAAATCTAACTACAATTGCACTTATGAAAATACATATAGATATAGACTGCTTTTTTGTCAGTGCCGCACGGATTAAAGAGCCGTTACTTCTTGGCAGACCCGTTGCGATAGGCGGAAGAAGCGATAGCAAAATTTTTAGCAAAGACGCAAAAAGCCAAAGTGCAAATTTTGAAAATTCCGGTTCTTTTGTGTCGACTTTTTATAAAAGTTATGACAAAAGCGATGATGACATAGATGCTTTTAGGGATGAAGATGGAAGAGTAAGAGGCATACTTACCACTTCTAGCTATGAAGCAAGGGCTTACGGCATAAAAACTGCCATGAGCATTAAAGAAGCTTTGGGCTTGTGTCCGCATCTGATTATAAAAGCGCCCGATATGTCGCTCTACCAAAAACTCTCTCATGAGCTTCATGAGTTTTTGCAAACAAAGATATCTTTTAAAAGCAGGTGTCGGAAGCGAAAAATAAAGATTTGAAAACTCGTAAAGTTTTTCTAGTGATAGAGTAGTTGACATAGTATTCTCTTTTCAATTGATTGAAAAGATTATAGCATAAAGTTTATAAT
>CAYHRD010000257.1:0-2023 GCA_964358925.1 uncultured Sulfurimonas sp. | reverse complement strand
TATTATTTTAATCATCCCGCTTGTTCTTACATCAAATTGGCTTATAAGCGAAGCGGTACCTGCCTTGGCTCAAAAACAGTTGGCTTATGTGGGGGTTGCGGCATTAACATTTTTAGCCGTTTTTTTACTTCCGATTCGCAGAATGAGTTGGCTTATTCCATTTATTTACTGGACAAGCATAGCACTTCTTTTTGCAGTTGAATTTTTTGGTCATGCCAGACTAGGAGCACAAAGATGGATAGACATCCCTTTTATAAACGCCACGATTCAACCCTCAGAATTTGTAAAACCGGCTCTTATTTTAATGCTTGCATACCTGATAAATAAAAACCCTCCTCCAATAAACGGTTATAGGATAAAAGAGTTTCTTAAAATCAGTTTCTACATACTTCTGCCCTTTGTTTTAATAGCAAAAGAGCCTGATTTGGGTACTGCTATGGTTCTTCTTCTCATTGGTTTCGGAGTACTTTTTTTTATCGGTGTTTACTGGAAAATATGGGCTATTATAGTTGGTGCGGTTTTACTTTTTTCTCCGATAGCATATGAATTTTTACTCCACGATTATCAAAGAACAAGAATTCAAGATTTTCTTAGCGAAAAGCCCTCTTATCATGTTCATCAGTCCATAATTGCAATCGGTTCAGGCGGATTTACCGGAAAATCAAAAGAAGATGCAACACAAACACAAATGAGATTTCTTCCAATCGCCACAAGCGATTTTATCTTTGCTTTTCTTGTTGAGAGAACCGGATTTTTAGGAGCTTTGGGGATTATACTCGTATATATTATGCTTATTTTACATCTTATGAGTTTAAGTATTTTTAACAGTGATTACTATATAAAAGTCGTAACAATTTCGATATCGTTTATAATTTTTATCTATATGGGAGTAAATATCTCCATGACCATTGGGTATGCCCCCGTTGTAGGGATTCCACTTCCGATGTTTAGCTACGGAGGAAGCAGTTTTATAAACTTTATGATTCTTTTTGCGATTATGCAAAACCTGATAACTTTTAGATACAAAGATATGTATGACGGACGGGGAACAAAAAGCTTTTTATAATTCATACGCTATAGATGAGCAATACCCAAAAGGAAGGGCACGCGAGCCCATCTATAGCGGCAGGGACAAAATGTCCCTTGCAACCCCCTAAAGCTACTCGCATAAATGCTAGAGAAAGGCAGAAAATACATAAAATAATTATAGAAAAGATTTGTGATGTTTAAAAAATGGGTGTTTTATGGATTTAAAAAGGTAGTGGCGCGGTGGACGGGACTCGAACCCGCGACCCCCTGCGTGACAGGCAGGTATTCTAACCAACTGAACTACCACCGCGCATATAAAGAAGTTGTTAATTGAAATATTTCTCAAAAAACTTGTTTTTTTGCATTAGACAAGGCAAATTTTAACGAAGCATAGTGAACTATGCGAGTTGAAATTTAACGCAGTATAATCAAAAAATGGTGGGCATTACAAGACTCGAACTTGTGACATCTACCTTGTAAGGGTAGCGCTCTACCAACTGAGCTAAACGCCCATTTTTTACATTTATAACACCAATTTATGGCGACCCCTAAAGGATTTGAACCTCTGTCCCTACCATGAAGTGATAGTGTCCTTGGCCACTAGACGAAAGGGTCACTTTCATTAAACAAAAGGTTTAACATAAAACTTGTTTTTGATTTTAGATGTGCTAAGGTTTTGGCAAAACATACTTTAAAGTATATGAGTCAAAAGCATTGTGCATATAAAACAAAATGGTGGGCATTACAAGACTCGAACTTGTGACATCTACCTTGTAAGGGTAGCGCTCTACCAACTGAGCTAAACGCCCTAAAATTTCCTGAAAAAAATCAAGAATTTTAAATCAAAAAGTGGCGCGGTGGACGGGACTCGAACCCGCGACCCCCTGCGTGACAGGCAGGTATTCTAACCAACTGAACTACCACCGCGCATATAAAAACTGGTGTCCTGTGATGGATTCGAACCATCGGCCACCTCATTAAAAGTGAGATGCTC
>CAYHRD010000256.1:0-2026 GCA_964358925.1 uncultured Sulfurimonas sp. | reverse complement strand
ACTCAAAAAGCAACAAATGAAGTTGAACTAAATATAAATCTTTTAAAACAAAACAGTGTTGAGATGCAGGATTTTTCTAATCAAATGAATAACGAAGTTTCGATTTCTATGGAAAAACTTGATACTTTTACCGAAAGTTTAAAACTATTAGTTACCAGTGCGCAGGAAATTCAAAAGAATAATAAAGAAGTTTCAAACGAAATGTTTATAAATCTTGCAAAGTTAGATCATATTGTATTTAAACTCAACGGTTACGATGCCGTGTTTAAAGATGATCATAAATTTACATTTTCAGACCATCTCAGCTGTAGATTTGGTAAGTGGTATGTAAATGAAGGAAAAAATACATTTGGAAAAACACCTTCATACAGCAAAATAGATTCTATTCATAAAACAGTGCATGAAAATGTTAAAACCATTCCAAAGCATATCGAAAAGGGGGCTATTGAAAATGCCGACAAAATTATTTCTGCTTTTAGTTCTGCAGAAAAAGCTTCAAAAGAACTTTTTGGTGTTTTAGACAATATGGTTTATGAAATTTGATAGATTAGTATATAGCTGTTTTATATATAAAAAGTAGTAAATATAGGCAACAAAAAAGCAGAGGATTTTCTTATGATGGAAATAATAGCAGAAGTTATTTTGACGGCAAAAGAGGAATGCTCTTATGATGATATTATTATCAATATTGACAACCAATGTGCGAACTTATCAATAAATGCTTTTAAAGACGGTTTAATCCAAGCTATGGTTAATATACTTACAAATTCAAAAGAAGCGTTTATTGATAAAAATATAGCTAATGCAAAAATAAATATAGTATGCAAAGAAGATTCAAAATCTATTTATATAAAAATATCCGATAACGCAGGCGGGATAAATAAAGAAACTTTACCGAAAGTATTTACTCCTTTTTTTTCAACAAAAACAGATAAACATGGTGCTGGGCTTGGACTTTATATGACTAAAACAATTGTAGAAGAAGTTTTAGACGGTGTTTTAAGTGTACAAAATTTTAATGACGGAGCCGAATTTACTATAGAATTACCAAAATGAAATTAACATTTACAGAAAATGAAATTAAACAGTTATTAATGTATATTAAATCAAATAAAGGCGAAGAAGGGTTGTTTAATAAGATTTTATATCAGCTTGAAATTGAGAAAAAAAAAGATATCTCCATAAAACAAAATATTATTAAAAATATAAGGTAACCGTCAAAAGCTATCTTTTTTTTGCTCTTCTAAAAGTTCAATCTCATCATCTGCTACGAAAATATCAAGGTTCTCTTCATCAAACTCGCTAAACTCTATTTTAGAATCTTTAAGTGTTTTTGAAGCTCTTGCACCGAGTTTTTTTAGGTTTTCCACTCTTCCTAGTATGTTGCCGCTTCCCTCGCTTAGCTGTTTTTGAGAATTTTCATAAGTCGAACTTAGCGTCTTTATCTGGCTTCCCATTCTATGAAAATTATCCGCAAAACCGACCATTTTATCGTAAAGTTTTCCCGCTTCATCAAAGAGTTTGATGCTCAGAGAGTTTGATTTTTCACTCTGCCAGTAAAGATATATGGTTCGCAAAGAGACGATAAGAGTGGATGGGTTTACGATGGCTATATGTTTTTTAAGGGCATATTCGTAAAGGGTCGGATCTTTTTGAACGGCTAGTGCAAACGCTCCCTCAATCGGGATAAACATAAAGACATATTGCAGAGTTCCTATTTTATAGTGTGCATAATCTTTTGAGTCAAGTATGTCTATATGATTTTTAAAGGCGGTTATGATGCCCTCAACGGCAATAACGCGCTCTTCTTCGCTCTGCGCTCTGATATAGTTGTCATAATCGACTAAAGAGACTTTTGAATCAATTATCATCGTTCTCTCTTGCGGGAGCTTGATGATAACATCGGGTCGTTTGGTTTTGCCCTGCTCATCTTTGTAGCTCTCTTGAGTTTGATAATGAACATTTTTTAAAAGACCCGAATATTCCAAGACGCTCTCAAGTATCATCTCGCCCCAACTCCCTTGAG
>CAYHRD010000255.1:0-2044 GCA_964358925.1 uncultured Sulfurimonas sp. | reverse complement strand
TCATCAAGAACTAAAAAAGTGTTGTAACTTGACATATAAACTATATTTATATTTGCCGTAGGATTTGCGAGTTGTATGTTTTTTTGAAATTTCATCTCTTTATCGTATGAAGTTTGAACAAATCTTTTTATCGGCATTTTATTGTTGTTGATTGTCACGGTAGCACTCTCTAAATCAAACAAAATTCCCTGCCCGAGATTGACGATGTTTTGTTCTTGTTTAAACATCTTAGATGCATAAAACAGAGGCTGACTTTTCATCTCTCCATTCATCAAGTTTATATTTGAAAATGTATTGACTGTAGGATAGATATCCAACATCCTAAATGGAAGAAAAAAATAGATATCTCTGCTCTTTTTGGGCAATTTCATATCTGTTTGAAGCGAGAGTAAAAAGTCGTTTGTGTCGTTAAAACCGTACTCTTTTGTAATCTGCTCGATATTTGAAGATATTGTTAGATTTTTATCGGCTGCTAATTTAAATCTATTTTCTGTGTACTCAACATCAAGTCTTGCCATCTTTGCCGATACGGCTGAGGAGTTTGTAAGCATAAAACTAACCGGAAAATTTACATCCCCGTCATGTTTTCCGCCATCGACAAGTGTTTTAACATCACTATAGTATCTTATAGGGTAGCCGTAATCCCACCAAGAGATTACATAATCTTCCCTATCTGCTATATTTTTTAGCTTATCTAAAACCTTTACCTCATCGACATTAAATACAGTAGGAACTTTGTAATCTTGTATATGAGCGACATTTGGATATAAAATCACCAAGGTAAGCGCCGTCATAGTTAAAAATTTAAGTCTTAGAGTCGGCATAAACCGTGCGGCTTCCGTAATCAAAAAAGCAACTCCAAAAGCTAAAACAGGAACTGCATAGATAGTAAATCTAAGTCCTCCGACCGAAGCTATAAAACCAAGACCGATTAGAGGAAGTCCAAAAAGCATGATTTTATGTCTATAAGCCAGATATGCAAACCCGACGACAGAGGCAACAAATGTAACCGTATGCCCGCTTATGCGATCCGCAAATGTCTCAAACGGAATCTTTCCTGCTTCTCTGATAGTCTGCATAACGGAGTAGAAGTGAAGCTTCATCCCCTCTTCGCCTACGACTAAAGTATCTTTAAAAACATAACCTTTTAACTGCGCCCAGATAGGATTAAATCCGCCTGAAGCAAAAAATAGAACTACGGCTGCGGCTAAAATATGGTAAACATACTTATCGAACCGCTTCTCTTTAGAGATATAAAAAGCAGCTAAAACCAGAGGAAGTCGTATAAATCCGTCAATATTTAACATTGCAAACATCATAAGAGCTAAAAGTTTATAGTTGTAGAGATTTTTTCTATCAAATACCAAAGCATAAAAAAGGATAAGACCGAAAAATGCGAACTCTAACGAGTAGCTTTGAGGATACCACCATCGATATACCAAAATATCAAGCGCCGTAATAAGAAGATATTTATCCTCATTTGTTTTTACCGCCCAGATAATCGACCAAAGCAGAAACATCGGCAATACTATATTTAACATATCGGTATCATAGTAACCGATCATAGTTCGGTTGTAGTAACTATGCGCAATGCTTGCCAAGAGTGCAGCAATAAGACCCATCTCTAAATTTTTTAAATTTTTTGCAATTAATATTACAGGCACGACGATAAGCGAGCTTAAAACTACCGGCATAAAGAGGATTAGGCTCTCAAACGAGATAGGCAAAATAGTCGCAAAAAAAGCAGTCAGCCGTGAAGCGGCAGAGTCAATCGGAGACAAATCGTTCTTTTGGCTAATGCCGCTTAAGATATCTCTTGCTCCCTCTGCAAAGTAGTAGCCGTCATTGGTATTTATCATAAACTGAGAGTTGAATATAAACGGCTCATATCCGCTAAACTGATAATACCAAATCAAACGAACGGCAACTGAAAATGCAAATGCTATCGCTATGTAGAGCAGCGTTACCTTTGTCTCTTTGGTTAATGCACCCATGACTATTCCTTAATCTATTTCGTTATAAAGGCTGTCTCTCTCAACGGGTA
>CAYHRD010000254.1:0-2046 GCA_964358925.1 uncultured Sulfurimonas sp. | reverse complement strand
AAGGTATATATGCCCCGTAGTTGCTATTTGCCTCTTGCTCGTACCAATCTTTTAAGATTTGTGGAACATCTAAAGCCCCGTCATACAGATAAAGCATCACTCAACCTCCGCAAACAGGCGGCAATAGAGCAACTCTATCTCCATCTTTTAGCTCTACATCTCTGCTGTTTACAAGCATATCGTTTACCGCAACGGCGGAATTTTCCAGCCATGGGCGCATCTCTTCATCATTTTGCAATATCTTAGCCAACTCGCTCAAGTTCGCTATCTCTAACTTCAGAGACTCTTTTTGTATCGGACCTAAAAATTCTACTGTAACCAAAATATCGCTCCATAACTATTTTTACTTTCATGATTATATCAAACTCATCTTTTTTATTACCTGATATTACGCACTAGAATGAGCAAAGCCCATTCTAGCGGCAGGGACAGATGCCCCTTGCAACCCACTGAAGCTACACAAAGCAAGCTTTGTGAGATTTATAAAGTAAGTTATTAAGCTAGGAGCTGTATAATTTTGCCAAATATCCGTCGGAGAAGTGTGTGGTTTTTGGAAAAATTGAGTATCTAAATCTTTTACCTTTTCATGTTTTTATGAAACGATTTACAAGAAGTTCTCAGCAGAGTATGAGCATGCACTACTACCGTGATGTTCCTGCAAAAACAAACAAAAAATTTATCTCGCACAAAGTAGATGCCGCTTTTATCTCTAGCATAAAAGCAAAAAATCATAAACATGTAAATTTAGGAATAATCGCAAAAAAAGAGGTTTTGAGCGTTTTGGTAGTTCCGCACATAAATAATGTAAATGATACCGCATCGGAGACTTCCAATGTGCTTGCAAAAATTTTAAATGTGCAAGGCGAAGTCCTTATAGGCGACAAAGCACTCAGGTATTATCTGCAAAAAAAACCTCATGTCGATTTGGCGAAAATGTGGAATGAAAAGTACAATCTGCCTTTTGTTTTTGCGCTTTTGTGCTATCACAAAGATAAAGAACTTTATAAAAAAATTGAAAAAAATTTCCTAAAAAGCAGAGTAAAGATTCCAATGTACATTTTAAATGAAGCTTCGACAAGAACTGAAATTTCTCAAAAGAACATACTAAACTACTTAAAACATATCTCCTACAATCTTGATACAAAGGCTAAAAAAGGTCTTGCTAAATTTTATAGAGAAGTTTTAAAAGCATAAATTCCCCCCTCCCTTCTTCTCCTGTTCTTTCAACATTATTTTGAGATATATTGTTAAAATTCATAAGAAATTATCAAGTTTCTATTAGTTATACTTTTCTGTATTAATTAAAAAAGTTAAAAATAATTATTAAAAGGTTGTGAAATGAAATTGATATTTTTATTCTTCCCCATACTTTTGTATTCTTGGAATCTGACCGATGCAAGGTATCAAAGAAATATTATTGAAACTGAAAGAAACAGAATATTAAGCGAAAAAAATGATATTAGAAAAGCGGAATTAGAATTTACAAAAAGCAAATCAGAGAAAGCTCAGCTAAAAGCCGCTAACGACAATGCGCAAAAAGCGAACGAGTTGTATTATCAAAAACTTAAACAAAAAGATAGAGCAGATAATAACATAAGAAATATTGAAGCAGCCGATATAATGAGCAGCAATAAAAACTTACCTGCCGCTGCTAATAAACAGTCTGACTTTAACGGCGAAGCGCAGCTTAAACTAGAAAATCTACACATTCTTGGAATCTCCAGCATTAAACCGTTTAAAGATAATAAGCTGATTATAGAGGCTGCCAACGGCACATTTGCACTGCCGAGAGAGAAGTTTAACGAAGCAGAAAAGATTAACTTCTCTCAAGAATTACTGCAATAATCATGCCGACATTATTTTCAAGAAGTAAAATAAGTAGAAGGTTAGCTAGTTAATTTTAGGTGAAAATTGCACTTGATATTAGAATTGGCGTGACTAATGGGTGACTAAAGTAATTTTTTATGAAACTTAAAGAGGTTTTAAAAGTGCCTAAACAACGATATTTTAAGGGATTTAATAATAAGAATGGTGCGGATGAGAGGA
>CAYHRD010000253.1:0-2047 GCA_964358925.1 uncultured Sulfurimonas sp. | reverse complement strand
CAACCTTTTTTTTGCATTTTTTCTATCTTTATGCGCTTGTGACTGTTTTAGCGCAATTTTTATACAACTCTCTTCGTCGCTGTTTATCAGCTTGCAATACTCTTTTACAATTGTTTTTAAGTCCTCATCTTTTGCCCAGAGTTTGGAGAAATTTTTTAGCCTCTCTTCTAAGTTGAGGGATTTAAACTCCATTCGGTTAATGTCTACTATTTTAAATATATAACCGTCGTTTTCTTCTTTTATCAAAATATTGCCCGGCGAGTAGTCAAGATGAAAAATGCCTTCTTCGTGAAGTTTGTATGTAAACTCCGCAAAAGCCTTAAATACCGCATCTTTTTTTGGAAACTCTTTACCCACAAGAGGTTCTCTTATCGTAAAATCATATTTGAAATTTTCGCTCACAAAATAGCTCTCATTGATGAGACAAAATTTTCTAAACTCTATGTATCCTATGGGTTTTGGTACAAAATCCTTTATCTTTATGCTGTTTTCATACGACTTTTTCGCTTTTGAGTCTTTAAAAACCGTATAGACTATTTTGTTTATAATGTTTGGGATTTTAAAAGATTTTACAACCAAACTCTCACCATCAAAATCGATGATTTTTATCTCGTTTCTTGCTTTGTGGATTGAGTCATTTGAGCTGTAAAAGCAGTTTTTTATATCTTTTAGCAGTGCTTCATAGCTATTTTTTATTGAGTTAAATTTCATTTTCCATCCTATGTTGAGCTATAAAAATTCCTGCGAAAAGAGCAAAAAACGCAGCCGGAAATTGCTCATGAAACATATTTTCAACTATACTTGAAATAGAGTAAACCGTAACAAAAATAACGGCTAAATTAAAATAAAATTTATCACCAATATTTAGCTTTAAGAGATTGTAAAAAATCATCAGATAGAAAAAAAGCCCGACCAACCCTAAGTGAACAGCAGTTTGAATATAGAAGTTATGGTAGCTAGGCATCTCTTTTAAGCACTCCATATTTTCATATTTTTTTGAGACGATATCTTTAAGGGTATCCATCTCGTTGGTTACACCGATGCCAAAGAGAGGATTATCTGAAAAAATTTCGCCTCCGATACCCCAAACACCGAGTCTAAGACCGATTGAGGGGCAGTAATTTTTATCATTGATGACTTTGTTTATATCAGACACGCCTATATCAAACCTTGCTTTAAAGTTAGGGCTGACTTGGTATGCTGCATAAAAAATAGATATAACTAAAAATAAGATGCCAAAAAAAGCTAAAATTTTATTTTTTATGTTTAAAAAGCCGACCATAAATATAGATACCGCAAATGCCGCCTGACCTGTTCTTCCTGCATTTATAAGAAGATTTATAGTTGTCGTTAAAAAAAAGAGAGAGTACAATATTTTTATCCTTGTACTCTCTTCATAAAATATTTTATTTAAAAGAAGCAGCGATGTAAATGCCAAAAACATCGAGTATTGCGGATGATTCATAAATGGATTTGGAAATTCTACGGTTGCATTTTTAAAACTCCATAGTTCAAAAAATACGCCGTAAGAGAGAATCTCACTTATAAGCATACCGACTAAAAATGCGGAAAGTGAATACTCCAAATATTTTTTTTGTATAGTTGAAGCAACAACGGGTATAACTAAAAAGTACCAATATTTTCTTATGTAGTAGATGCCGCTTTGTATATTATCGGACCAAAATAGGGATAGTATACTAAATCCGATAAAAGCTAAAAGATAGATAATAACTTTGTTTGATTTTAGAAAATTGATGCTGTTTTTAAAATTATTCGTAAATAACCAAAGAGTAAAAAGCAAAGCAGTCAGTATTGATATAGAGCTTCTTGAGATTGGTAATAAAAAAGCATATAAAACAAACATATAGTTTATATAGTCGTAGGTAGTGAGCTTTTTAATATTAATCATTTCGCGTCATTAAGGATTGAGTTGAAAAATTCATTAAATTTCTCCACGGTAGTTTTGTGCGACATCTTATTTTCGATGGTGTAGGCACAATTTTTTGAAAATTCTTGCAGTTTTTGGGGCGAGTTATAGAGTTCTATG
>CAYHRD010000252.1:0-2048 GCA_964358925.1 uncultured Sulfurimonas sp. | reverse complement strand
TGTTACGGCAGAGAGTTCAAGCTCATATTTTGACGGTGTAGCGGAGACGAAAAGAGGTTTTGGTCGAGTATGGATTTCGTCTTCCAAGCGCACTCGACAACCGCCCTCTTATGATAGACGAGTATATAAACAAAGCGCCGCACTATCTTTTCGTCTCCGCTACACCGTCAAAATATGAGCTTGAACTCTCTGCCGTAACAGCTAAACAAATTATCCGCCCTACCGGACTGCTTGACCCTGTTTTAGAGATAAAACCCTCTACCAATCAAGTTGAAGATATACACGATGAGATAAAAAAAGTTATTGTAAAAAACGAGCGGGTTCTCATCACTGTTCTGACAAAAAAAATGGCGGAGGCTCTTACGAAATATCTGGCAGATTTAGGTATAAAAGTAGAGTATATGCACTCAGACATCGACACTATACAGAGAAATCAGATTATCCGTTCACTTCGTCAAGGCGAGTTTGATGTTTTAATAGGCATAAATCTTCTTCGCGAGGGGCTAGACTTGCCTGAAGTTAGTCTTGTAGCAATTTTAGATGCGGATAAAGAGGGATTTTTAAGAAGTGAGACTGCTCTTATTCAGACGATAGGAAGAGGTGCAAGAAACTCAAACGGCAGAGTAATTTTATATGCGAATAAAATTACAGGCTCTATGCAAAGGGCAATTGATACGACTACCGCTAGAAGAGAGATGCAAGATAAGTATAACAAAATTCACAACATCACACCGACTACCACCATCCGTAAACTTGATGAAAATTTAAAGGTTGAGGATTATGGAGCTATTTACCAAAAACATAAAAAAATGGATAAAATACCGGCTTCAGAGAGAAAAGCGATAATAACGCAGCTCTCCATAAAAATGAAAGATGCGGCTCGCGAACTCAACTTTGAAGAAGCGGCTCGTCTTCGCGATGAAATAGCAAAATATAAAAAACTCTAGAATCTCACCAACGGTGAAGCTTTAGTGACTGAATAAAATCTGGACTAGTTCGGATTTTATGAGATTAAATAATAGGACAAAATATGGAAGATACATTTAGCAATTTAGCGACTTACGGGTATATAGGACTTTTTCTCTACTCACTAGGCGGCGGATTTGTAGCGATTGTTGCTGCTGGTGTTCTCTCTTATATGGGTAAAATGGATTTGGGATTATCGATTTTCATAGCTTTTGTGGCAAATGCAATGGGGAGTTTTTTACTTTTTTATATGGCAAGATATCAAAAAAGCATGATGATGGACGGACTTCGCAAACACAGAAGAAAACTCGCTCTTGCCCATATTTTACTCAAAAAAAATGATTCTTGGATTATAGTAGTTCAAAAATTTATCTACGGCATAAAAACTATCATTCCAATTACAATCGGGCTTACAAAGTATGATTTTAGAAAATTTGCATTTTTCAATATATTCGGAGCCGCTGCTTGGGCTTTAGTTTTTGGATTAGGAAGCTACTATTCAGGCAGTTTTTTAGTAAAGATGGCAGAATCAGTAAGCGAGCGACCTTGGATAGCGCCTATCGTTTTAGTCGTATTTGGCGGAACTTTATGGCTATATATGACTCACGCTACAAAGAAAAAAGTTAAGTAACTTCTCGCGTGACCTAGATTCTGAATCATACCAAAAGGGCACGCGAGTTCAGGATGACGGAAACTCAAGAATCTTGTCCTACTCTTATATTTTCGGTCCCGCAGCAGAGTAGTCAAACTCACTGTCTTCTTTTTGATATTTCTTAAAGTTTTTTATAAACATAGCAGCTAAAGTGTCTCTTGTTTTATCAAAAGCATCTTTATCACTCCAAGCATTTCTTGGATTTAATATCTCAGGATTTATATTGCCTAAAGTTTTAGGGACATGCAGTCTAAATGTTTTTGTGGTGTCAAACTCGCTGTTTTTAATACTTCCGTCTAGTATGGCATTAATGCAAGCACGAGTATCTTTGATGCTCATTCTCTTTCCAACACCGTATTTTCCGCCAGTCCAGCCAGTATTTACAAGATAAACATTTACACCGTATTTGTCAATTTTTTCGCCAAGGAGT
>CAYHRD010000251.1:0-2074 GCA_964358925.1 uncultured Sulfurimonas sp. | reverse complement strand
CGTCCAAGGCGTTGTCGTCCAGATAACGAGAGCCGCTTTACCCGTTATAGCGAGTTTTGATTTTGCATCATCGCTCAGTTCAAAGGCTATAAAAATAGAGTGTGACTCTTTATTTTCATACTCTACTTCGGCTTCTGCAAGTGCCGTTCTCTCCGCCCATGACCAAAAAACAGGTTTGCTTCTCTCGATGAGAAGCCCCTTTTTAGCGACATTGCAAAGTGTGCGGTAGATATTTGCTTCAAACTTGTAGTCCATAGTAACATAAGGATTTTCCCAGTCAGCGATGACGCCTAATTTTTTAAACTCATCTCTTTGAATATCTATAAATTCAGCTGCATGAGCGCGGCAAAGCTCTCTGATTTTTGCAGTTTCAAGCAGCTCTTTTTTCTGTTTTCCGCCGAGTTTTTTCTCTACTTGTTGCTCAATCGGCAGACCGTGGCAGTCCCAGCCCGGAGTAAAACGAACTGATTTGCCGCTAAAATAGTTATGTTTAATAATGATATCTTTTAAAATTTTATTTAAGGCATGTCCGATGTGCGTGTGACCATTTGCGTATGGAGGACCGTCATGAAGCGTAAAACTAGGCGCGCCTTTGCGATTACTCTTCATCTTCTCATATATTTTTTTATCATCCCAAGAGGAGTATCTCTTTGGTTCGTTGTTTATGAGATTGCCTCTCATTTCAAATTTTGTAGTAGGTAAAAGCAGCGTATCTTTGTAATCCATATGTATCCCAAATCGTATAAAATTTTTGCATTATATCCCTTAAGGGTTTAAAAGCTACTTTAAAGGCACATCTAAAAATCCTTAAATAGTGTTATAATAAGCAAAAATTATTTTTGTTAAAGGCAATTTAGGATATGAAACTTCATCTTTTATTGATAGGCAATAAATTTATATACAACTCTCCTTTAAGAGAGTATGTAATCAGAAAAATCGAGCAAAAAACTGATTTTATAGGCTCTATAACTTTCTTTAAAGAGAGTGACAATTCGCTGTTTTTATATCTGGAAAAAGAGCTTCATCAAGCGAACAAGCATATTATAGTAACTACAAAACAGCACTTCTCGACTATAGGAAAACTGATCTGTACGGTTACAAGCGATAACCAAATTTTAAAAGATGATATGCTTATACCCTCAAACAGTTCCGTATTTGAAAATAAAAGTTATCTTTTAGAGTATAAAGATTCAATCACCAATGTTTTACATGTAGATGAGATGGAGGAATTTCCTCAGATACTGCTAAGTTTTGAAGACTCTAAAGCTACACTGCACCTTTTTGAGGAGGATAGGGAGAGTGCCGTTGCCATGCTTACTCCGATTGCACAAATGTATGATGTAAAACTTGATATCGTAAGTCTTATCGACGGATGGTTAAGGGTTGACATAAGAAGTAAAAAGTATGGAAACATATCTAAGTTTATTGCATCTGCAAAACAGCTATTGCCGAAAAAAATCATTGCAGCGTCAAATGTGGTAAGTTATATTATAGACAGATTGTCTGCATATAACAAAAAAATTGCTTTTGCAGAGAGTTGCACGGGCGGGCTTTTAACTTATTATTTTACAAAAAATAACGGTTCTTCAAAAATATTGGAGGGTTCGTTGGTAACTTACTCAAACACGCTAAAAGAGAATTGGCTTGGAGTAAATGCCGCTACGATTGAGAAGTATGGTGCGGTAAGCAGTGAAGTTGTTCAAGAAATGAGCGAGGGCGCTATGAATGTCAGCAGTGCGGATTACTCTATATCTATCAGCGGAGTTGCGGGCGAGGGCGGAGGAACTGAACATAAGCCGGTAGGTACCGTATTTGTAGGGGTAAGAAGTAAGAATGAGCACAAGGAAATCCGTTTAAATCTTAACGGAGATAGAAATTATATTCAACATCAAAGTGTACTTTTTGCTATTAAAATGCTGCTTCTGATGGATAAAGAGATGTTTTTATAAATTTGTCCTATTTTGTCTTGACAATTAAAACCTATTTGCCTATAATTTCGTCCTCTAAACAAATAGAGGGAATGTCTTGTTAGCTCAGCCGGTAGAGCATCTCACTTTTAATGAGGTGGCCGATG
>CAYHRD010000250.1:0-2107 GCA_964358925.1 uncultured Sulfurimonas sp. | reverse complement strand
AAGTTATCAAACTCTTCTTTTGTCAGTTGAAACATAAAATCACTATCAAATCGTTCTATATTTCTTTTAACCTGTTCATTCAGTCTGTTAGTTTGAACTTGATAAAGTTATGCTAGATAGAGATTTGGCAGAACTTTATCAAGTGGAAACAAAAAGAATAAACGAAGCAGTTAAAAACAATCCTGATAAATTTCCTGAAGATTTTTATTTTGAATTGACAAATATAGAATTTGATAATTTGCGGTCGAAAATTTCGACCGCAAATTTTTCTAAAATAAGAATAAATCCAAAAGTATTTACCGAACAAGGGATATATATGCTCGCAACCATATTAAAAAGCAAAGTTGCCTCTGATGTAACCATTTCATTAATTAAGACCTTTGCAAAAATGAGAAAACTCCTTTTGGATAACGCCTCTATTTTCCAACGATTTGACAAGATTGAGCAACAACTTTTACTTCACAACAACAATTTTGACACAATCTTTAAAGCTATAGAGTCTAAACAGTTAAAACCAATGCAAGGAATATTTTACGACAGACAGATTTACGATGCTTATATTTTTGCAAGCGATTTAATAAAAACAGCAAAAGAAGAGATAATTTTGATAGACAACTACTTAGACGATACAGTATTAACCCTGTTTTCAAAAGTTCCAAATATTCAAGTTACGATATATACTAATATTATCTCAAAGCAACTCAAACTTGATTATGAAAAATACGCTAAACAATACAACAACACCACGCTCAAAACTTTTAAAAACTCTCACGATAGATTTTTAATTTTGGATAAAAAAGAGATTTTTCATATCGGGGCAAGTTTGAAAGACCTTGGTAAAAAATGGTTTGCATTTTCTAAAATAAATATAGATGTTGATGATTTATTATCGAAACTCAATTAATAGGGATTGTAGTGTTTTATGTTTCTTTTAACGCTTTTGCTACCTTCTTTTTGAACTATCAAGAAACACTTGACAGTTGAATTTTTTGACATATAAGTTTATTTACCTGCTAAATTTTTAAGAGTTGGGTTATTTATAAGTGATTTTATCTGCGAAATAGCCGTTTGGTTTAGTCTTACAAGCCGCTCATTTTGAGGTAGATTTTGTTTTATAAGCTCAGCATTGATGCTCTCAAGATTTGAAAGCACTATGAGTTGCTCTACGCTTGCATAGTCTCTAACATTACCATCTTTGTCTTTGTTCGCGTCCCGCCACTCTTTTGAGGTCATCCCAAACAAAGCTACATTTAGTAAATCTGCTTCATTTGCATAAATAAAGCTCTCTTTTGGTTTGTTTATTGTCCGTGGCAACAAATGCTCTTTTATGGCATCCGTATGAATTTTGTAGTTTATCTTTGACAAACTTCTACTCAAATCCCATTCAAGCGATTTGTTTTGTATCTCATCTTCTTTTAGTCTTTGGAACTCTTTTATGAGAAATAGTTTAAACTCGGCACTAATCCAAGATGCAAACTCAAATGCTATATCTTTGTGAGCATAAGTACCGCCGTATCTGCCTGCTTTGGAGATTATGCCTATGGCAGATGTTTTTTCTATCCATCTTTTTGGTGTAAGAATAAAACTATTCACTCCTGCTTGCATTTTAATTCCATCGAATTCGATGGAATTAAAATTATCATTATTGATTCTTTCCCATAAACCTAAAAACTCTATCGTTTCTCTGCTTCGCATCCAGTTTTGCAAAATATAATCACTTCGCTCTTTATCTTTATATCTTGCTATATCCGTCAAAGATATAAAATCAACTTTTGCATGTTGCTTAATAGAGACTTCCGTATCTTGCACTAAGATTTTGTTATTTTTCATCTTAACTCCTTGCATATAATTTTCTTAATTTATCTCATAAATTAGAGATAACTAAAAAATATTTCAATTTGTCATGTTTTTTGCTCTTGAAAATAGGTGTCAATCACACAAACCCTATCTTCTTCGTTCCCTCTCTAGCTTCATCCATCAAACAATGCCCCTGAGAATGAATCTCCACTTTTTGAAGTAGTTCTGTTGTCTCATTGTAGTTTGTTTCTAATTTTTAAAGCCTTTTGAAGATGTAAAAGTAAGGTACGGAATGATTTTTTAGTTTTGT
>CAYHRD010000249.1:0-2125 GCA_964358925.1 uncultured Sulfurimonas sp. | reverse complement strand
TTTGCAAGAATATTTTATCGTAACGCATTTAACATGGGACTTCCTATATTTGAGCTCAAAGAGAGTGCAGAGATTGCCGAGGGTGATGAGATAAGCGTCGATATGAACAATGGAACAATTACAAATAAAACCTCAGGCAAAGTATATAGCTTTATTCCGATTCCCTCTTTTATGCAAGAGCTTATAGATGCGGGCGGACTTATGAACTATGCACAAAATGAAATTAAAGGTAAATAATGAAAACTTATAAAATTGCACTTATTAAAGGTGACGGAATCGGTCCTGAGATTATAGATGAAGCCGTAAAAGTTTTAGACTCCGTTGCATCTTGTTTTGATTTTGATTTTGAGTACGAAGAGGCTTTAATGGGCGGTTGTGCTTACGATATGACGGGTGACCCGCTTCCTCAAGAGACGATTAATATCTCATTAAACAGCGATGCCGTACTTTTCGGTGCAATCGGCGGACAAAAATGGGACAATCTGCCTCGCGAGAAACGACCTGAGAGCGGACTTTTAAGATTCCGTAAAGAGCTTGGCGTTTATGCAAATCTTCGTCCTGCAACTGTTTTTGACGAACTAATAAATGCATCATCATTAAAACCTGAAGTTATTAAAGGCGTTGATTTAATGGTTGTTCGCGAACTCATCGGCGGAATTTATTTCGGTGAGCCAAAAGGTCGTGACGAGAACAAAGGGTGGAACACTATGGTCTACACTCGCGAAGAGATTGTAAGAATTGCTCATCAGGCGTTTAAAATAGCAATGACTAGAAGCAAAAGAGTTTGCTCAATCGACAAAGCAAATGTTTTAGATGTTTCACAGCTCTGGAGAGAAGTGGTTACGGAAGTAGCACGCGAATATCCTGAAGTTGAACTTAGTCACATGTATGTAGATAATGCGGCAATGCAGCTTATCCGTGACCCTAGACAGTTTGATGTTATGCTTACGGGAAATATTTTCGGTGATATTTTAAGCGATGAGGCAAGTATGCTATCGGGCTCTATCGGTCTGCTTCCATCAGCTTCCGTCGGAGCTAAAATAGGTGTTTATGAGCCTATCCACGGCTCTGCTCCGGACATTGCAGGGCAAGGAATTGCAAACCCGATTGCAACCATTTTATCAGCTTCTATGATGCTTAGATATGCCCTTGGCGAAAATGATGCTGCAGATAAAGTAGACGCTGCCGTAAAAAGAGCGCTTAAAGAGGGATATAGAACAAAAGATTTAGCTCAATATGACGCAAAAGAAGTTTGTTCAACGAGTGAAATGGGCTCGATTATTGCTAATTACGCAGCTAAATGAAAACATTAACTTTAGCAAATATTTACGAATTACAAGGCTTAAAAGAAGAAGCACTTGAAATTTATAAGGAGATTTTGAAAAAAGATCCCTCAAATAGCGATGCTAAAATTGCAATACGAAGACTCTCGGGTATGAGAAAAAAGTTTTTAAATGTAAACACTCAGATGAAAGAGTATTTTGTAAAAATGGAAGAAGAGATTGAGTTTAATGAATTTGAAAGGTGGTTATTGAAGTTATGGAGTTAAAAGATGTAATTCTCTCGACTTTGGCAGAGATGGAAGATATAAAACCTGATATAAATAACCAAAAATCAATAGATGATTTTAGACCGATAATAAAAAGAGAGTTTAAAATTGAAGCTAAATCTGAACTTGAATCAATAGTTGAATCAATTGTTGAAGAAAAACAGAATAATATTAGCAGTGAGATGCTTTTTTTAACATCGATTAGAGAAAGACTGCTTGTACTGTTTGAGGGGTTTCAAGCACCAAACAACACAAATATAGAGGCTAAAGTTGATATGACGCTAAATTTTTTAGAGTATGTACTAGTCACTATAGATTCTAGGGTAGAAGAGATAGAGAGAGGAAATCGTAAATGAGCCAATACCGAGTACTTATAGATGCAAATGATGAAAAAGGTTTAGTGCATAAAGTATCTACCGTTTTTTACAAAAATGATTTGAATATCCTTTCAAACAGCGAATTTGTTGATAAAGATAACAATAAATTTTTTATGAGAAGCGTTGTTGACGGCGATATAGAGCTTACTAAATTATATCAGCTCTTAAGTGATGTGATGCCGATTAGTGCAAATATAGA
>CAYHRD010000248.1:0-2143 GCA_964358925.1 uncultured Sulfurimonas sp. | reverse complement strand
AAACTATATTTGATAATCAATACGGTGTTTATAATAAACGCTACCTAATGACCAAGATTGAACAAGAAATAGAGCTTATAAGTAAATTTAAGCATAAAAGCTCTCTTATCATGATTGAACTCTCTCGCGAACTTAGAAAGAATGTAAACAATGAAAAAGCCATTATGTTGATGACAAGAACAATTGCTCGGCTTCTGCTAAAAACTTCCAGAAGAAGCGATATAGTTGCTCATTACGGAAACGGTGTATTTGCAATGCTTCTTAAGCATACGGATATCGAAAATGCGAAAAGAGCGAGTGAGAGACTTTGTGATTTAGTTTCAAATAGCAACTTTTTTCTAGCAGATCGTGAAATCCAGCTTAAAATATCTATCGGAATTACCGATATCACTGAAAATCATTGTGTAGAAGAGATTATTGTGAGCTCTATGAATGGAATCGAAAAAGCTTATGAAAATCCTAATTTAGACTTTGCAGTTTTATTAAGAAATATTTAAAAGCAGAAACATATAAAAAAATGAAGTTAACTATAGTAGAGTATCCGGATAAAAAATTAAAAGAAAAGTCTAAAGCTATTGAAAAGTTTGACAAAGAGCTGCATAAATTGTTGGATGCGATGAATGAAGTAATGGTCAAATCAAACGGTATAGGTCTTGCGGCAATACAAGTCGGGCATGCAAAGCAAGTCCTAATTCTAAATATTCCCGATGAAAATGATACTCAGCCGGTAGATAATTTGATAGAGATGATTAATCCGACTATTGTTCAAACAAGCGGAGAGACAATCTATCAAGAGGGGTGTTTAAGCGTACCTAGTTTTTATGAAGATATAGATAGATATGAGAAGATAACCGTTCATTATCATGATAGGGAAGGGAGTGCTCAAACCTTGTCGGCGGATGGTCTGCTAAGTATCGCTGTGCAGCATGAGATAGATCATTTAAACGGGATTTTATTTATAGACAAGCTCTCATACTCTCGCAGAAAAAAGTTTGAAAAAGAGTATAAAAGAGTACAAAAAGAGAAAAAACTTTCTAAAGCCTAGCAATCACCTCTAAGAACCCTAATCTTTTATATGACATTTTGTCATATTTTTGCGCACCTGAAAATTTAAATAGTAAAATAGTGCTAATTGAAGTCTCTGATTAAATCAAGATTAGATTGCCGCGCCTCTTCCGTAGGCTCGCAATGACCGTCATTGTGAGGAGTTTGCGACAAAGCAATCTATATTTGTTCAGACAGTTTAAATAATTAAAGGTTGGTGTCTATTATGAAAAGGGTTTCTTGTGCTACATATGAAGGTATAGAAGCAAAAGTTGTACATGTAGAATCTACTTTAACAAAAGGATTGCCCTCCTTTAGTGTTGTCGGAATGGCAAGCGCCTCCATAAATGAAGCTAAAGAGAGAGTTAAATCCGCACTTTTAAGCAATGAATTTTCATTTCCTCCAAAACGCATAACAATCAATCTTGCTCCGAGCGATGTAAAAAAAGAGGGCAGTCAATTTGATTTGAGTATAGCTCTTCTAATAGCCCTTGATTATATACAAGATGATTTAAGCGAGTGGTTTGTGTTTGGAGAACTCGGACTTGACGGAGCTGTAAAGGAAAATATTCAGCTCTATCCGCTTCTGCTATCGCTTGCAAATCAAAAAATCATTAAAAAAACAGTAGTTCCGTATGAGAGTTTAGAGAAATTATCAAATATACCTAACATCGAGTTTTACGGAGTTAAGACACTGAATGAAGCAATAGAGCTGCTTAAAAATTCTGCCGATGCCATGCCAAATGTTACTAACAAAAAAATTGAGTATCCGACATACGATATTGCCGGTGAAGAGTACTATTTTGATGATAGATATATTGAAGATTTTTTAGATGTAAAGGGTCAAGAGGTTGCTAAAAGAGCGGCGCTCATCAGTGCTGCGGGGTTTCACAACATACTTTTAGAGGGAAGTCCGGGATGCGGAAAAAGTATGATTGCTCAAAGGCTTAGGTATATTTTACCGCCGCTTAGCAGTGATGAAATTTTAGAGATTGCAAAGCTTGATGCTCTCGAAGCAATAGAACCTGAGTTTAAGCCGCTTAGAAGTTATAGAGCGCCGCATCACTCATCTACGACAGCAAGCGTGTTTGGCGGAGGA
>CAYHRD010000247.1:0-2158 GCA_964358925.1 uncultured Sulfurimonas sp. | reverse complement strand
CTCTCAAGGTTTGCAGATAACAAAACAGCAGGGAAGTTTTTACTTTGCAACAAAATTCATCCCTGTAGAAGATGCAGAATTTTGCATAGTAGACATTGAAACAAACGGCTCAAAAATAGAAAAACATCAGGTAATTGAAATAGCAGCCGTAAAAGTAAAAAACGGTAAAATAGTTGATAGTTACGAATCACTTGTTAATTGTATCGAGATAAATCCGCATATTACCGAGATAACCGGTATAACAGCAGAATACACTAAAGATGCTCCAAATCTAAAGAGAGTAATGTATGATTTTAAAACTTTTTTGGGAGATGCTGTTTTTATTGCGCATGATGTAAAATTTGACTATAAATTTATATCACAAAGTATGCAAAAAGTCGGTTTGGCACCGCTTTTAAACAGAAGCATATGCTCCTTATCCTTAGCGGAAAGAACGATTGAATCATACAGATACGCTCTCTCTTACTTAAACGAATTTTTTAGTTTAAATCCCAGCGCAACCCATCACAGAGCAATGAGCGATGTGCTCACGACTTATGAACTTTTTAAATTATCACTGGCTAATTTAGATGAAACCATAGAAACGGTAGAAGACCTCATAAAATTTACAAAAGAGGCAAAAAGATTGAAAAGACCGAAATTTGACCCTCTGCTTAAAGAGAGTCAAGAGTAATTTACTCGCTATAAGCTCCAACGCCTACAAGTTTTTTATATCTTGTATCCATTCTCTCTTCATCGGACATCAGGCGGAGTTTTGAGAGCTCTGTTAAGAAATATTCGGCAATTGCAGCAGCCGCACCGTCTTTATCTCTATGCGCACCGATTAACGGTTCTGCAATTACATCGTCTATAAGATTTAACTCTTTTAAATCTCCGCTTGTAATTTTCATAGCATTTGTTGCCGCTTCGGCTTTTGTAGGATCATTCCATAAAATTGCAGAACACCCCTCCGGTGAAATAACGCTAAAAACAGAGTATCTCATCATGGCAAATTTATCGGCAACACCGATAGCAAGCGCTCCGCCGCTTCCGCCCTCGCCGATAACTACAGAGATAGTTTGCGTGTTGAGCTGCGATAATTCCAAAAGATTTCTAGCAATTGCTTCACTTTGGTTTCTCTCTTCTGCTCCGATACCAGGATATGCACCCGGAGTGTCTACAAGCATAAGGAGAGGGATATTAAATTTTTCGGCAAGTTTTGCCGCACGAAGCGCTTTTCTGTAACCTTCAGGATGAGGCATACCGAAATTTCTTTTTATCTTATTTTTAGTTCCGCGACCTTTTTGCTCGCCGATAACCATAACTTTCTCTTCGCCGATATAGCCCATATAACATAAAATAGCCGCGTCGTCACGGAAGTGTCTATCTCCGTGAATCTCATACTTATCTCTCATAATCAAGTTAATATAGTCAAGTGCGTACGGTCTATCTATATGGCGTGCCAATTGGAGTTGTTGAAAAGGAGATAGATTGTTAAATATTTTTGAAACTTCTCTATCTAAATTCTCTTGCAAAATTTTAACTGTACCTTCGTCATGACGAACTCGCGCAGATATAATGTCTTCTTGTATAAACTTTATCTTGCTCTCAAAATCTAAATATGTTGCCAAACTAAATCCTTATACTTAGATTTTTTTAAAAATTAAAACACCGTTTGTTCCGCCAAAACCAAAAGAGTTACTCATTACCGTAGTTAACTCTGCTTTTCTAGCGCAATTTGGAACTATATCAAGATCACAATTTTCATCAGGTGTTTCATGGTTAATCGTCGGAGGTATTATTCCATCACGCATTGCCATCAAACATACAACCGCTTCTATACCGCCTGCAGCACCTAAACAGTGACCGATTTGTCCTTTAATAGAACTCATCGGGGGACAATTCTCTTTGCTGCCTAGCAGTTCTTTTACCGCGGCAGTTTCATTTTTATCGTTTATAGGGGTACTCGTTCCGTGCGCATTTACATAATCAAGTTTAGGTTCACCCGCCATTTTATATGCGGCTTTCATTGCACGAGCCGGACCGTCAAGACTTGGCGTAGTTATATGGTTAGCATCACCGCTCTCGCCAAAGCCGATAATTTCTCCATAAATATTTGCCCCTCTTGCAACTGCGGCTTCATACACCTCTAAAATTAAAGCGGCGGCGCCCTCTCCCA
>CAYHRD010000246.1:0-2165 GCA_964358925.1 uncultured Sulfurimonas sp. | reverse complement strand
ATTTTTCGTAGCTTTAGGGGGATGCAAGGGACATTTTGTCCCTGCCTCTAAAACGGACGCGTTCGTTTTAGTGCGTAACATCAGATTATATGACAATTTGCAATATTTTTTAAAAAGTTTCTTGATTTTTTCTATAATGATGTTGTCGCCACCAAAAAGGTGGGACAAAAATTACCATTCGGAGGCTAAGATGAAATATCTTAACTACATCCTTAGGGTTTTAACTATTATCTACACCATAGTAAAACTCATCAAGGAATTGAGTTAGAGGTTCGCGCCTCTAGCTCTCCTTTGGTAATTATAACAAAAAAAAGGAAAATTATGGAAAATTTAGCAGATACTTTACTCACGCTTATTATTGTTGTTATGGTTTTTATGATTGGCAATCTACACTCAAGAGTAAAAAAACTAGAAGATAGTTCAAGTAAATAATTATGAAACTCCCAAAAGAGCAAGAGAGTAAGTTTAAAAAGCTGGGTATCGGCAGCTACTGCGAACTTGCTCTTATGATTCCCTCCGCTTATGAAGATTTACGGCTTCATACCAAACTTCAAACACATACTATGCAACTCATAGATGCAACGGTAGAGTCAGTTTACAAAGCCCCAAACTCACTGCAGGTCACATTTTTTGCCCATAATTTCGGTCATACTGTTACAGGTGTGATATTTCGCCCAAAACCATATATGATGCATCAATTTAAAGTCGGTGAGAGAGATTATTACTATGGAATGGTTGAGTGCAAAAGCGGTCAATGTACTATAAATATGCCAAAAAAGATGACAAATATAGGTGCTATAACACCAAAATACAAATCTCCTCTAAGAAGCGATGTAATGCTTCGCCTAATTCAAAGTTCCATAACAAAAGAAAATTTAATATCAGAGGGTCTAAGGGAAGAGATAGTAGAAGAGCTTTTAAAACTGCACTTTCCGAGTGAAAATCCACCAAACTTAAGAGGGTTAGAGCCAAAAACCATAGATGCTCTTAAATATACGGAACTCTTTACCTATATGAAACAGCTATCAAATAAAAGAAGATATTTTAAAGCTTTGACTTCTACATACAACTCTTATAAAGAGTGGGCAAAAACTCTGCCATTTAGACTGACGGATGAGCAGATAAAAGCTATTGAAGATATAAAAGTAGATTTTGCCAAAGAAGTTTCAGCTAGACGGATGATAGTCGGAGATGTCGGAAGCGGAAAAACGATGGTAATCCTTGCATCCGTTGTTATGATGTCAAAGGAGCGCTCTATTCTTATGGCACCGACGACGATTTTGGCAAATCAACTCTACGGCGAGGCAAAAAAATACCTCCCGACGATGAAAATTGCACTTGTTACAAATAAAAGCAAAAATATAAATCTTGATGAGTATGACTTTATCATCGGTACTCATGCTCTGCTTTATAGAGAGCTTCCAAAAGCTTCTCTTGTTATGGTTGATGAACAGCACCGATTTGGAACTGCCCAGAGAAATTTACTAGAAAAATTGGTAAGCAGTGGGGATGTTCTCAACCAAGGAGAGCAAAAAAAACCGCATTTTTTACAGTTTTCGGCTACTCCCATTCCAAGAACGCAAGCTATGATTGAGACGGCACATATTGATGTTTCACTCATTACAACAACACCTTTTAAAAAAGATATAACAAGCAGCGTAATACGAAAAAATAATTTTAAAGATTTGCTAGAACATATAAAGAGCGAGATAAGCAGCGGCAATCAAGTTCTGCTGGTTTATCCGCTTGTTGAACAGAGTGAAGTTTTAGATTATCAGAGCATCGATGAGGCAAGGGGATTTTGGGAAAAGAGATTTAGCAATGTTTTCGTTACGCATGGAAAAGATAAGGAAAAAGAGGAAGTTTTGCTGGAATTTGACAAAAAAGGAGATATCCTAATCGCTACAACCGTTGTCGAAGTCGGAATATCTCTGCCTAAACTTAGCACGGTTGTTATTGTAGGTGCAGAGAGATTAGGTCTTTCCACCCTGCATCAGCTAAGAGGCAGGGTTAGCCGCACGGGGCTAAAAGGCTACTGCTTTTTATATACAAACCAAAGTTCATCAGAGCGACTTGATAGATTTACCCAAACGACAAGTGGATTTGATATTGCAAATCTGGATTTGAAGTTTAGAAAAAGCGGTGATTTGCTAAAAGGGCACAAT
>CAYHRD010000245.1:0-2196 GCA_964358925.1 uncultured Sulfurimonas sp. | reverse complement strand
TAAAGTCGGCTCTCCGCGGCGAAGCGGCGAATTATCCATAGCGGGTAAATCATCGTGAATAAGCGAATATGTATGTAAAAGCTCGATAGCATACGCGGCATGATACGCTCCCTCAAGCAAAAGCGGATTATATGCCTCTACAACGCCCAAAAGAAGCGCCGGACGAAATCTTTTTCCGCCGGCTATGAGCATCTTTTGAAGCGCCTTTTCATAGTGGGGATGTATACTTTTTGATATCGGAAGATGATTTAGTAAAAAGTTCTCAAAGTTTTGCATACGGAATTCTATCTAATTAAGTTTCACAAAAAACTGAAATTGTTCTCTTTGAAAAAGAAGATTTGCAGATTTTTTACTATCGCTCATTATATCAAATATATCTTGCTCGTTTTTAACGCTTTTTGTATCGATTTGAAGAAGTTTATCACCGATTTTAAGACCGTAGCGTTCGGCATTTTTTTCAATCTTCTTTATAACCAAATTTTTATCAAACGATAATCCGAAAAATTCTAAAAATGTATCATTTAAAAGACCGCCGCCCTTTTTATCTTGACTTATAGTGCTTATAACTGATACTTCGCTGCCTCTTTTTATCTTCACGCTGTGGGTAGAACCGATTTGGCTAAAAAGCATCTCTCGCATCAGTGCTGCACTGTTTTTTACTTTTTTACCGTCAAATTCTAAAATAATGTCATCTTTTTTAAAGAGGTTGTTTTTTAAAAAAGAGTTGCTGCTGCTAACTACCACCGCGGAGCCGACATCATTTACCTTTATACCGAAGTCTGCGTAAGAGACTGTTTTTAATTTTACAAACCTTTCTATATACTCTTTTTCAATAATTCCTCGTTCAGTTACGATTCCCTCTAAAGAGCAACAGCTGTTTAACAATAAGCTCGGGGTTGAGAGTTGTTCGCTAAAAGTTGCAAAACTCTCTAATCCAATCTGTTGTTTTACAATTTTACCTTTAATAATTTTATTGTTATCGACACCGAACAATCCCGTACCGATATTCATATTGATTTTAAACGGATATTTGAATTTTTTTGTATCTTCTATGAGGTAAAGAGATAGATAAGGGTCGTGCTTAATAATTTTTACATTCGGAGCAGTTTTTGAAAAAACAAGTCTTTGATTGTTTCCGATAGGGATTTGAAGTGTTTGATTTACGATTGTTTCTGAATCGACAACTTTAAGCCTGCATGAGTCAAAATCGCCTTTGCATGCATATAGATTAAAAAAAAGAAAGTTTAGTGCTAAGAGTAGCCTAAACACCTACTTGCTCCCAAACGGATTAATACCGCCAAGCATACCCAAAGCACTGTTTTGTCTATTATCCTCCACCATTTTATTGGCATCGTTAATAGCACCGATCAATAAAATCTGAAGTGAATCTTTGTCGCTAAGAAGCGAATCGTCTATGTTAATATCGACAACCTCTCCTTTGCCGTTTATAACAACCTCGACTAAACCGCCGCCGCTTTTCACATTAAAGATTTTAGACTCTAACTCAGCTTGAAGTTTTTTAGCATTCTCTTGCATTCCTTCAAGCATTTTGCCCATGTCGCCTAAATTCCCAAACATTTTAGATGCTCTCTAAAATTTCTTCAATATCGTTGTTATCATCTACTAAAACAACTTTCGGTTTATAAGAAAGCAAATCCTCTTCATCATAAGTAGCATATGCAACTATAATGATTTTATCGCCCTTATGAACTTTTCTAGCGGCTGCACCGTTTAAACAGATGTCTCTCTTGCCGCGCTCACCCAAAATAACATAAGTTGAAAATCTTTCACCGTTATTTATATTTAAAATCTCTACTTTTTGTCCAACTCTCATCTTTGAGGCTTCCATAAGCTCTTCGTCTATTGTAATGGAGCCGACATAATTTAAGTTAGCGTCAGTTACCGTAGCACGATGAATTTTGCTGTACAACATCTCTATCGTCATTTTTTACATTCCCATCTGTTTTTTCATATCGCACGGAGAGATTGGATCATCCCACATATCTGCGCCAATCAGATACTCTTCCACAACTTTTCCGCCGATTAAATGTTCTTCTATTATTCTATCTATTTTTTCTTTTGTAAGAGCTGCATACATAAAATGCCCCGGTTCAACAAGCATAACCGGTCCTGCAGTACAACGGTTTAGACAAGAAGTACGAATTGGCTGAATAGTACCCATTACACCCTCTTTCA
>CAYHRD010000244.1:0-2203 GCA_964358925.1 uncultured Sulfurimonas sp. | reverse complement strand
ATATCTTGAATCGGTCTGTTGTTTTCGTGATGCATAACTTCTAAAAACTCTTTCGTTTGAGCTTCCGATATAGTCGCATAATGTTTAAGGACTAACCATCTTACACCCTCGCTGCAAGGCGGAGTGGTCAGAGAACCCGTAAATCTGTAATATGCTCTATTTTTCGGTAAAAACGAATTTAAAACTTCATTAGGCGAGCAGTAGCACTCTTTCTCGCCCGCAGTTTTCGGCATTCTGCTCCAAATATCTTTTATCGTTTGATTCTCTTTTCCGTTTTCAAACATAAGCGCTACAACGGCTATTTCGCCTTTTTTTGAGATATGAACAAAATGTGCCTCAAGCGGAAAGCTCTTCCCGTCTATCTGATTTTCGCTAGGCGTATGAAAGTGAAGCTGCTTCAAATGAAACTCTATTCCGTCAACCTTTATGCTGCTTCCCTCTTTTACATTTACTTGTATAGTGTGACCGTTATTTACAATATCCGATGTACTTGATTTATAATTAAAATATATATCCTCAAGCTTGCTTGTAGTAATCGTTACACCTTTTGAGATATTAATCGGAGATTGGTTTTTACCGTCTTTGCATGTGCTGTATTCAGGTGCCAAATTACCCCAATTTTCTGCACCGTCATGACCCGTATAACCCCAATGAGTTCCATTCGAAGCCCCAAAAAGTGAACCACACAACACAATTGCGCAAAATGTGCTTTTAATAATTTTATCAAATTTCACAACAACTCCCTTTTTGTGGACAATAATATCAAAATATCATAAAATATGAAATTTTTTCAGTATACTTTTAAAAAATCAGGTGTCAAGTTGACAAAAAGTTACGATATCATAATTATCGGTGCCGGAGCTGCCGGAATGATGGCAGCCGTCACCTCTGCTAAAGACGGAAAAAAAGTTCTGCTTTTAGAAAAACTACCTCTTATCGGTTCAAAACTTAAAGCTACCGGCGGCGGACGATGCAACCTCACAAACACTCTCTCAAATGAAGATTTTATGGCTAAATTCGGTCGTAACGGTCGTTTTATGCAAGATGCGCTTAGAGTATTTGACCATAAAGCTTTGATGCAGTTTTTCAAAGAAATCGGAGTCCAAACTCACGCTCCCGACGGCTTTAGAGTATTTCCTACTTCACACTCTTCGCAAACAATTATATCCGCCTTTGAAAAAGAGATGCAAAGGTTAGGCATAGAAGTTTTAACATCACAAAAAGTTCAAAAAATTTTACATTCACAAAACAGTGTAACAGGAGTACAGACTAACGAAAAGATATTTTATACCCATAATGTCATAGTAGCGACAGGCGGGCTTGGATATCCTACTCTTGGAGCCGAGGGAGACGGACATGAAATAGCAAAAGAGCTAGGACACAAAATAACCGAGCTTCACCCTGCCATGATGCCGCTTCACACTAAAGAGAAGTGGGTTGAAAATTGTCGTGCCGATACGATTGCCAAAGTCGAACTTCGTATTAACATTAAAAAACATAGCAAACTTAGAGCAGAGGGTGATTTGATTTTTACAAAAAGCGGCATCAGAGGTCCCGTCGTACTTGACGCAGCCAGAGAGATAACTCCACTTTTGGACGAATACGGCGAAGTTCCTCTGCTTCTTAATCTCACTAAAGGTATGAATGAGGAGCAGATTACAAAACATCTAAAAGATGAGGCGGCAAAAAATCCGCATATCAATATGTTAGAACTCGTAACAACCCTGCTCCCATCTGCATTATCAAATGAGTTATGTTTACTTGCAGATATTGACCCGCAAACAACCTATAAAAAAATCTCAGGAGCAGACAGAGCAAAACTTATAGGACTGCTTGCTTGGACACCGCTCACAGTCGTTGGACATGATGGATTTAAAATGGCAATGATTACCCGCGGCGGAGTTGATCTAAAAGAGATAGAGCCAAAAACCATGCAGAGCAAAATCATAAACGGCTTATACTTTTGCGGAGAGATTATGAATCTCGACGGTCCATGCGGAGGTTATAACCTACAATGGTCGTTTGCCAGCGGATATTTAGCCGGACAACTTATACCAAAATATTAAAATATATTAATAACTGACATTACGCACTTTTACAAAAAAGGGAGTGATAATACTTTGTAGTTCTCGAAAAACTTGTTTTTCGTAGCTTTAGGGGGTTGTAGGGACTTTAGTCCATGCCACTAAAACGGACGCGTTCG
>CAYHRD010000243.1:0-2244 GCA_964358925.1 uncultured Sulfurimonas sp. | reverse complement strand
GGAACTGTCGGTAACGAAGAGTATATCAATATTGTTCTTGGTAAAGCTGGTCGTACTCGTCATATGGGTATTCGTCCTCAAACTCGTGGTTCTGCAATGAACCCAATCGATCACCCGCACGGTGGTGGTGAAGGTAAAACGAATTCAGGGCGCCATCCGGTTACTCCATGGGGTAAACCAACGAAGGGTTCTAAAACTCGTCGTAAAAAAGCAAGTGATAAACTTATTATTACTCGCCGTAAATCTAATCCGAAGAGGTAGTTAAATGGCAAGAAGTGTAAAAAAAGGTCCATTTGTTGATGATCATTTAATGAAAAAAGTAGTTGCAGCTAAAGCAGAAGGAAGTAAAAAACCTATCAAAACTTGGTCTCGCAGAAGTATGGTTTTGCCTGATATGGTTGGACTAACTTTTAATGTTCATAACGGTCGTCAATTTGTTCCTGTATTTGTATCAGAGAACCACATTGGTTATAAATTAGGTGAATTCGCACCGACTCGTACATTTAAGGGCCATAAGGGCTCTGTACAGAAGAAAGGTTAATCATGGCTAGAGCATTATTAAAATATTCTCGTGTTTCACCGACAAAATCTCGCCTTATTGCAAGAGAGATTCAAGGTATGAACGCTGAAGAAGCATTAGCAGCTTTAGAATTCACACCAAACAAAGCGGCAAAAATTATCTATAAAGTAGTTGCATCAGCAGTTGCTAATAGCGGTAATGAAGCGTCAGATTGTGTAGTAAAGTCATGTCGTGTAGATAATGGTCCGGTACTTAAGAGATTTCGTCCGAGAGCTCGCGGTATGGCATCAGGAATCAGAAAGCCGACAGCGCATATATTAGTAGAAGTAGAGGGTAAATAGTATGGGACAAAAAGTTAATCCTATTGGTTTACGTCTTGGTATCAACCGTAATTGGGAGAGCCGTTGGTTCCCTAATTTTAAGACTGCAGCAGCATCTTTAGGTGAAGATCACAAGATTCGTACATATTTGAAAAAAGAACTTTACTATGCTGGTGTTGCTAACATTATCATAGAAAGAACTGTTAAAAGACTTCGCGTTACTATCGTAGCTGCTCGTCCCGGTATCATTATCGGTAAAAAAGGCGGCGATATCGAGAAGCTTAAAGATACTCTTCAAGCTCTTGTAGGTAAGCCTATATCGGTAAATATCAAAGAAGAGAAAAAAGCTCAAATTTCTGCTCAACTTGTTGCAGAAAATGTTGCTACTCAATTAGAGCGCCGCGTTGCTTTTAGACGCGCAATGAAAAAAGTTATGCAAAATGCACAAAGAGGTGGAGCTAAAGGTATTAAAGTATCTGTAAGCGGTCGTCTTGGCGGAGCTGAAATGGCTCGTACAGAGTGGTACTTAGAGGGACGCGTTCCTTTACATACTCTTCGTGCAAAAATAGATTACGGTTTTGCTGAAGCTCATACTACTTATGGTTGTATAGGTGTAAAAGTTTGGATATTCAAAGGTGAAGTACTTACTAAAGGTATCCCGGCAGAAGTAAAAGAAGAGCAACAAAAAGAGACTACTCGTCGCCCAAAACGTGCTCCAAGACGCGAAAATAGCGGAAAGGCTGAATAATTATGTTAATGCCTAAGAGAACTAAATATCGTAAAATGATGAAAGGTCGTAACCGTGGTTACGCTCGTTCGGGTTATACATTAGCATTTGGTGATATTGCCCTAAAAGCAGTTGAAGCAGGTCGTATTAATTCGCGTCATATTGAGTCGGCTCGTATTTCAGCTACTCGTCACATAAAAAGAAATGGTAAGATTTGGATTCGTGTATTCCCAGCTAAACCATTAACTGCAAAACCTCTTGAGACTCGTATGGGTAAAGGTAAAGGTTCAGTTGATCAATGGGTTATGAATATTAAGCCAGGTCGTATAATTTTTGAGATGGCCGGTGTTCCGGAAGAGCTTGCTCGTGAAGCATTAACTCTTGCTATGCACAAGCTTCCTTTCAAAACAAAAATAATTACTGCGGAGATGAGCAATGAAATATTCTGATTTAGCAGATAAAAATTTAGCAGAGCTTCAAGCAATGCTTAAAGAGAGAAAGACTCAACTCTTTACTCTAAAAATAAAAAAACAGATGATGCAACTACAAAACACAAGCGAACTTCGTATCGCTAAAAAAGATGTTGCTAGAATCAAAACTGCACTTAGTGCAGTGAAATAGGGGCTGGCGATGACACATAAGCGTGAAATTCAAGGTAATGTAGTTAAAATTTCAGG
>CAYHRD010000242.1:0-2268 GCA_964358925.1 uncultured Sulfurimonas sp. | reverse complement strand
TGGGGCTTGAGATGGTAATCGTTGATAAACGCCGTGAAAAGGCAAACGAGAGCGAAGTTATGAATATCATCGGCAATGTCGAGGGCAAAGATGTAATTATTGTTGATGATATGGTTGATACTGCCGGAACTATGGTAAAAGCGGCAACTGCTCTTAAAAACAAAGGGGCAAATTCTGTTATGGCATGTGCAACTCACGCCGTACTTAGCGGAAAAGCTTATGACAATATAGAAAACGGCGAGTTGGATGAACTAATAGTTACAAATACTTTAGAGTCAAAACCACACGATAAAATCATAGTTTTAACAGTTGCGCCTCTTTTTGCAGAGGTTATAAGAAGAGTTTATCATAACGAGAGTGTTAATTCACTTTTTGCATAACCTAAGGGAATTAATTGAAAAACATTAGAAATTTTTCTATCATAGCACATATCGACCACGGAAAAAGCACTTTGGCAGACCGTATCATACAAGAGTGCGGCTCTGTAAGTGAGAGAGAGCTTGGCAAGCAGATGATGGACACGATGGACATTGAAAAAGAGCGCGGCATCACCATCAAAGCTCAAAGCGTTAGACTTGACTATGTCAAAGACGGTGAGCATTACATCCTTAACCTTATCGACACTCCGGGGCATGTCGACTTCTCTTATGAAGTTAGCAAATCTTTGGCTTCTAGTGACGGTGCGCTTCTTATCGTGGATGCGGCTCAAGGTGTTGAAGCTCAAACAATCGCAAATGTTTATTTGGCTATGGAGAACAATTTAGAGCTTATTCCCGTTATCAACAAGATAGACTTGCCTGCGGCTGACCCTATAAAAGTAGCAGAAGAGATAGAAACCAGCATCGGGATAGATGCAACGGATGCGGTGCTTGTATCTGCAAAAACCGGTGTCGGGATTCGTGAGCTAATTGACGCTATCGTAGACAGGATTCCTGCTCCCGTGGGAGACACAAATGCAACCACAAAAGCTATCATTTACGACTCTTGGTTTGACTCATATCTCGGTGCATTAGCGCTTGTTCGCGTCTTTGACGGCGAGATAAAAATAGGGCAAAAAGTAAGACTTATGAGCAACGGCGAAGAGCATGAAGTGCTTGATTTGATGTACCCTCATCCGCTTAAACGCAAAAAAACTTCCGTTATAAAAACTGGTGAAATAGGCATAGTGGTTCTTGGTTTAAAAGAGGTTCATATCGTAAATGTAGGCGATACCATAACGGATGCCAAAAACCCGACGGCAGAACCTGTTTTAAAATATGAACCGGCTAAACCGTTCGTTTTTGCAGGAATCTACCCGATAGATACGGACAAATTTGAAGACTTAAGAGATGCACTTGATAAACTAAAACTAAATGACTCTTCACTCTCTTATGAGCCTGAGACTTCCATTGCTCTTGGGTTTGGTTTTCGTGTCGGCTTTCTCGGTATGCTTCATATGGAGGTTATCAAAGAGAGACTTGAGAGAGAGTTTGACCTTGACCTCATCGCTACTGCTCCGTCTGTTGTCTACAATGTTTATCTCACAAGCGGCGAGATGGTAGAGGTGCAAAACCCATCAGAACTACCGCCCGTAAACTATATAGATAGAATAGAAGAGCCTTATGTAAAAGCTACGGTTATCACACCTACGGACTATCTTGGAAATATCATCAACCTTTTGGTTAGCAAAAGAGGCGCACAAGACAAGATGACATATCTCAATGAAAACAGAGTTATGCTTGAGTACTCTCTTCCTATGAATGAGATTGTAGTCGATTTTTATGACAAACTAAAGTCAATCTCCAAAGGTTATGCAAGTTTTGATTATGAGCCTATCGGGTTTAGAGACGGCGATTTGGTTAAGCTTGATGTCGTTGTAGCAGGTGATGTAGTAGATGCGCTTAGTATTATCGTTCATCGCTCGGCAGCTGAGTACCGCGGTCGCGCGCTTGTGAAAAATATGAAAGAGATAGTTCCGAGACAGCTTTTTGAAGTGGCTATCCAAGCTTCACTTGGAAACAGAGTTATTGCGAGAGAGACTGTTAAGAGTATGGGGAAAAATGTTACCGCTAAGTGTTACGGCGGGGATATAACCAGAAAGCGAAAACTGCTAGATAAACAAAAAGCAGGTAAAAAGAGAATGAAGTCCATCGGAAAAGTTCAGCTTCCGCAAGAGGCGTTTATGTCTGTATTGAAGATGGACTGATGATTTATAGATTGCAGTGCTTGTCATTGAGATTGCCGCGCTGCGCTCGCAATGACGACAATGTGACTCGCAATGAGAAGAAA
>CAYHRD010000241.1:0-2275 GCA_964358925.1 uncultured Sulfurimonas sp. | reverse complement strand
TGTGGTGTTTAAAAATTTTTACACCAAGACCGCTGTGTATTACGACCGGAGCGTATTTGGACTGTGATGTTTTAAATTTTTACACCAAGACCGCTGTGTATTACGACCGGAGGTGCGCCACGAAGTGTGCGTTTAATAATAAAACCTAAGTAGATGAAAGAACTACTCAACCCAATTAGCCGTTCAGGTTGAAGCTGTTGTGATAGCAATGAAGGTAACAACATTGTTAAAGCTCACAATACGCGCGATTAATAAGCTGTATCAGTAACAAGCCTCGTTACGTAAAATAGTAGTGGTCAATCTGTCTACGGAGACGAAACCTGCCACCCTACTCGATAGTAAACGGAGAGATAACAGAGTAGGGGCTACTCGGGGTAATGTGATGTTGCGTGTTAATCAAAGGTTTCGCATAAACGTGGGAGACCCTAATTTTTAGTGAACCAGGCTAAGAAAAGGGAGTCGGATATGCTCGTAGTAGTGTTGATACTCGAAAAGGTAAAAGCGGGAGGAGCGAAGGGGCATTACTGTAAATCAAATTTTTCAATAACAAACCCAAGACAGAATTGATGTTTAAAAGTCAGCAAAGCGTTGAAGCGGAAAAGCAAGGCACGCTGTTTAAAATAAGTAAGCGCAAACTGCCATCTGCCGAAAGAGTAGGAATGTTACAGGAGAAATTATATTGCAAAGCCAAGCAAGAGCGGGACTATAAATTTTACGTACTGTATGACAAAATGTTTATACCATTTATGCTGCAAGAGGCTTATAAGAAGGTAAAAGCAAACGGAGGTTCAGCCGGAATAGACGGACAAAATTTCAAAGACATAGAAGAATATGGACTTGAAAAATTTTTGCACGAATTAGGAGAAGACCTTCGTAAGCGCACCTACAAGCCCCAAGCAGTAAAACGAGTATGGATAGAAAAAGCCAATGGAGGTAAACGTCCATTAGGCATTCCAACCATACGAGACAGAGTAGGGCAGATGGTATGTAAAATGATAATAGAGCCGATATTTGAAGCCGATTTCGAGGAAAGCTCTTATGGTTTTCGACCTAATCGTTCATCGAAAGATGCGATTAAAGAAATAAAAGAGCAATTACAACAAGGAAAAACAGATGTACTTGATGCAGATTTAAGTTCATACTTTGATACAATACCGCACGATAAATTAATGAAGGTATTGCAAATGCGTATAGCTGATAAAAGAATTTTACATCTAATCGAACTGTGGTTAAAAAGCCCTGTTAGCGAAGGTGGACAACTTCAAGGAGGCAAGAAGCAAAAAGTAGGAACACCGCAAGGCGGAGTAATATCGCCACTATTAGCCAACATTTATATGCATCTTGTAGATAAACTCGTGAATAACACGAAAAATATATTCTATAAACTCGGCATAAAGATAGTTCGCTATGCGGATGATTTTGTTTTAATGGGAAAAGCGATAACAGAAAAAGCGGTGGAAAAACTACGCTCTATCTTAACAAGAATGGGTCTAACGCTCAACGAGCAAAAGACACGTCAGATACAAGCGAAGGAAACATCGTTTAATTTTTTAGGCTTTACAATACGGTATGATAAAAGCAAGAATGGACAAAACGACCATTATTGGAACATCGTACCAAGTGATAAATCCGAAAACAAAATCAGAGAAAAGCTAAAAGAATTTCTTAGGCGCAGTGGGCATTTCAATCCCAAAGAAGTTGCAAAAGGCTTGAATACAATATTGAGAGGATGGTTAAATTACTTTGAAATACCAAAGGTTAGCTATCCAGCAATGAGTAAAGGAGCAATACGTTACTATTTGACTGAGAGCCTATATCGTTATTACAACCGCAAGAGCCAAAGACGTAGTAGCTTGTATGGTACACAAGCCTTTGAGATATTAGTCTGTAAATACGGATTGATAGACCCAACGAAATACAAAGTCAGAAGCTAACTGTGAATGTTTGCAATGAAGAATGCAGGAAAGCCGTATGCGGGAAAACTGCACGTACGGTTTGACGAGGGGGAGAGCGGAGTGGCAATTTGGCTTCCGACTTTCTCTACTCTACTGTGTTTCGATCATAGTGTTTTTATAATTATTCGGTACGACTTTTGTAGTAGTGAGTCTGAAAGAAAATATGAAACGAAAGAAAATTTCCCCTGTGGCTAACATAAAATATGCTATACCTTAGCCGACACGCTCAAAAAACCTCACGCACGGCATCGCATATTTGACCGTTAGCGGTCATTGTAAAAAAAATGACGAACTTGTGAAAAAAACGGACAGACAAAAAA
>CAYHRD010000240.1:0-2286 GCA_964358925.1 uncultured Sulfurimonas sp. | reverse complement strand
TAAAATCAAACTTTTTATCATAAGAGAGTTTGAAATTTTTTCTTTGTATTGCAGTTAAATAGTCCATTGCTTTATAAACATTGTTTGCTTTTTCGCCGTTTATAGAAGCGATTTTAGCTTTTGTTGCCCCTACTCCGATAAACATTGCATCATGCTTAGAAGCTATCTCTTCAAACGAAATATCTTTACCCACTTCGCAATTTAGTACGAGTTCCATTCCCGCTTCGACAAGAAACTTTATACGACGCTCTATAATCTTTTTATCAAGTTTAAAGTTTGGAATTCCGTAAGTTAGAAGTCCGCCCGCTCTGTCACTTCTCTCATAAACCGTTACTGCTATTCCTGAGCGAAGCAGATATGTAGCAGCCGATAATCCTGCAGGACCGCTTCCTATGATTGCTACTCTTTTATCCGTTGTAATTCCCGGGAAATCAGGTTTATATCCGGCTTTAAAGCCCTCTTCCGTAATGTATGTCTCAACAGAACCGATTGTTATAGCACCGTGTCCGTCATTGAGCGTACAATCACCCTCGCAAAGCCTGTCGTGCGGACAAACTCTTCCCATAACTTCGGGAAACGGCGACGGCTCATTTGAGAGTTTAAAAGCGAACTCCAAATCTTTCTCGCTTACGGCTTTTAGCCATTGCGGCACATAGTTATGCAACGGGCATTTGTTTAGACAAAACGGGTCTCCGCACTGGATACATCTCTCGCTTTGAGTTGCCGCTTCACTCTTATCAAAAACTTCATAAATCTCGCCAAAATCTTTTGTTCTCTCAACGACTAATCTTTTTCTGGCTTCTACTCTATCAATTGTTAAATATTCTCTCATGATTAATCTCCGATCTCTAAATTAATAGGAAGTTTTGTTAAATTTTTAGGTTTTACAAGCCAAAAATTTCTTACTTCTACTCTGAAGTTTTCTAAAAGAGCCTTTGCTTTTTTGCTCTGTGTCTCAACGACATAACTTTTTAGAAGTTTTTTAAGATAATGTCTTGCTTCATCTGCTTCATCCGTATCGATTCTGACAAGTTCCACCAACTCGCGATTAGCATTTTCCATAAATTTATGCTCTTCATCATACACAAAGCTGATTCCGCCCGTCATACCGGCTCCGAAATTGATTCCCGTCTTGCCTAAAATCACGACAACTCCGCCTGTCATATATTCACACGCATTATCGCCTGTTCCCTCAACGATAGCAAGCGCTCCCGAGTTACGAACGGCAAATCTCTCGCCTACGCTTCCCGAGATATAAAGTTTTCCGCCCGTCGCACCGTAAAGACATGTATTTCCGCCCGCAGCAAACTCTTGACCCTCATTTTTAGAAGTAACGATTATTTTACCGCCGTGCATACCTTTGCCGATATAGTCGTTTGCAACACCGTCTAAGTAAATTGAAACACCCGGTATCAAAAATGCACCCAGCGCTTGCCCCGAAATACCTGTTAAATTAATTCTGATAGTATCAGCGTTTAAACCTTTGTTGCCGTAATATTCAGCGATTTCACCGCTAATGAGTGCTCCGAAACTTCTGTTGACATTTGTAATGTCTCTGCTGATTCTTACCGGATGTTCAGGGTTTTTGATAGTTCCCATAGCCTCTTTTAAAACATCTTTTTCAAAAGCGTTATCGTCAAACGGATGATTAAATCTTTGTTGACAACTGTTTACACCCTCTTCTTGATGTAAAACAGCACTAAAGTCAAACTTCTGAGCAAACTCGTCATCCACAACTTTTAGAAGATCGCTTCTTCCTATCATCTCTTCCATAGTTCTAAAACCAAGCTGTGCCATGATAGAACGAACATCTTCTGCTAAAAGCGTAAAATAATTTACAAGCTGATGAACATGCCCTTTGAAAAATTCTTGACGAAGCTTCTCGTTTTGTGTTGCAATTCCTACGCTACATTTATTTACATGGCAAATTCTGAGCATTTTACAACCGACAATCGTTAAAACTCCCGTACCGAATGCATAGCTCTCGGCACCTAAAAGTGAGGCTTTAACTACATCAAGTCCAGATTTTAAACCGCCGTCTGCTTGAAGTTCTACTAAACCTCTAAGGTTATTTGCTTTTAGTGCATTATGTGCTTCGCTAAGCCCAAGCTCCCAAGGATTTCCGGCAAACTTGATAGAAGTAAGCGGTGCAGCACCCGTTCCGCCGTCCCCGCCTGAGATGATAATTTTATCCGCGTATGCTTTTGCAACACCGGCTGCAATTGTTCCTACACCGATTGTTGAAACAAGTTTAACCGCAACTCTCGCTTTAGGATTTACCTGTTT
>CAYHRD010000239.1:0-2307 GCA_964358925.1 uncultured Sulfurimonas sp. | reverse complement strand
TGCTGAAAAAATAAATTCTTATTTAGACACTCTTGGAAGAAGAGATTATGACGGGACTGCAAACAAAATTTTTAATGAAAAATATTTTAAGTTGGCGAGTAAATGATACTAGAACACGAAATTCCTAGCGGTTCAAAACTCTACTTCGGCAAAAGTGCGAAGATAAAAAGAGAGATAGAAAAAGTCGCTAGCGATATTTTATACTCTAAGGGATTTGAGGAGATTGTTACTCCTATATTTTCATATCATCAGCATAAAAGTATTGCGGATGAGAGAGAGTTGATAAAAGTAAATGATGAAAACAATAACTCTATCTCTCTAAGAGCCGATTCAACAATAGATGTTGTTAGAATTATTGAGAAGAGACTTGGACGAAATACAGAACATAAAAAATGGTTCTACATCCAGCCGGTTTTTCGTTATCCCACAGATGAGCAGTTTCAAATCGGCGTTGAATTTATGGATGAGAGTAAATTATCATCGGTTTTAAATATTGCAATAGATATTTTTGATAAACTAGAGGTTGAGCCTCTTATTCAAATATCAAATATGATGATACCGAAGCTTTTGGTTGAAATGTTTGACGAACTGACTCTTGATGATTTTAGACATATAAATATAGAAAAATTTTTAAATTTAAAAGTTGATTGGTTAGAGAAGCTTGTTTATCTTCAACATGTAGAACAAGTTGACGAACTGCTTGAGATTGTTCCGAGTGAAATAAAAACAGAATTAACAAAGATGAAAAATTTATGCGGTGCGCTATCTTATAAAAAAAGTGTTTTAGCACCGATGTATTATGCAAAAATGCTCTACTATGATGAATTGTTTTTTAGAGTCATAGACAAAAATGAAGTTTATGCTCGTGGCGGAAGATATAAAAATTCAGAGCTTAGTTCCGTAGGTTTTGCGATTTACACAGATGTACTTATAGAAACAAAAGCGAAGTAAAAGAGGAAAGTAATGAAAGCAGATTTAGTAGTTGGTATACAGTGGGGAGACGAGGGTAAAGGCAAGATTGTCGATAGACTTGCAAAAGAGTATGACTTTGTATGCAGAAGTCAAGGCGGGCATAATGCAGGACATACGATTTGGGTAGACGGTACAAGATATGCGCTTCATCTTATTCCATCGGGTGTACTGAATCCGGCGGCTATAAATATCATCGGAAACGGCGTTGTTTTATCTCCTTCTTCAATCATTAAAGAGATGCAGCAGTTTGATAATCTTGAGGGGCGACTTTTTATCTCTGACAAGGCTCACTTAAATCTGCCTTACCACTCGTTAATTGACCAAGCTCGTGAAAAACTAAAGGGCGAAAAAGCGATAGGAACGACTGGCAAGGGCATAGGACCTTCATATTCGGATAAGATAAACCGTATCGGCTTTAGAGTCGGTGAACTTCTAAGTCCGGCGAAATTATGTGATTCTATTATGGATTATTTTGAACAAAATAGAGCTATTTTTGATATATTGGATGTTAAAACTCCTAGCAAAAGTGAACTTTTAAGCGAGCTAGAGGAGTATAAGGCTAAACTAGCTTCATTTATCACGGATACTACGCAGATGCTCTGGAAAGTACTTGACGAAGACGGTAAAAGAGTTCTTCTTGAGGGTGCGCAAGGCACTATGCTAGATATCGACCACGGAACATATCCGTTTGTTACATCAAGCTCAACGGTGAGTGCCGGAGCTTGTACAGGGTTGGGACTCAATCCTAAAGATATAGGAAAAGTGACTGGAATCGTAAAAGCGTACTGTACTCGCGTTGGAAACGGACCGTTTCCAAGTGAAGATTTAGGCGAAGAGGGTAAAAAAATCCGCGAAAACGGTCATGAATTTGGAACAACAACAGGCAGACCGAGAAGATGCGGCTGGTTTGATGCCGTTGCGTGCAGATATGCAAGCCGCCTAAACGGTTGTGATGAACTTGCCCTTATGAAGCTTGATGTCTTAGACGGTTTTAGCGAAGTAAAAGTTTGCGTTGCTTATGAACTAGACGGTATGCAGATTGACTATTTGCCGGAAAATTTGGACAGTGTAAAGCCGATTTATAAATCTTTTAAAGGCTGGGATAAATCAAAAGGTGCCAGAAAATTTGAAGACCTTCCAAAAGAGGCACAAGATTACATTAAAGCCATAGAAGAGATTACAAAAACAAAAGTCGGTATAATCTCAACATCACCTGAGAGAGACGATACAATAATTTTGTAAAAGGTTAAAGTCGTGAAAACTCGCTTTAGTTCATTGGTAAAACTTAAAAAGAACACTATGCAAAAAAGCGAGGAGATGTTACAAAAGGCAAAT
>CAYHRD010000238.1:0-2312 GCA_964358925.1 uncultured Sulfurimonas sp. | reverse complement strand
TTTAGCAATTTTAATATTAAAATCTTTATACAGCTCTCTTATCAGATTGTGATCATTGTAACTAACTAAAAACTTTCCTTTTATACTCTTCAAAGTAGCAGCTAACAATTCATGCTCTCTTACTCCAAAACCGCCGGTGTTTTTATAGTAGCTTTCAGTCTCAACATATGGAGGGTCACAATAAAAAAATGCATCCAGATTATCATAAGTTGTAATTAAATCTTCAAACGATTTGTTTTCAATAGTTACACCTCTTAGTCGCTTTGACCACTTCATGTATGATCTATAAATATTTACCGGCGAAGTCATACCTTTTGCATTCATACCAAAGTTGTCTTGTTTGGCACCGAAGCTTTGTGAGAGCATATAAAGATAAAATGCTGCTCTTTCTATGTTGTTTCTTGGCTTCATCCTAGAGTGCTTAATATCATCAAATATCTCTCTTGATATCAATAGCTGTTTCATATACATTTGCAAAGATTGAGGATTGTTTCGTATAGCTCTATGTAAATTGATTAATTCTGAATTTATGTCATTTACGACTTCTAGTTTTGTCTTTGATTTTGCATAAAGTATATTCAGTGCACCGCCAAAAACTTCAACATACAACTTATGTTCAGGTAACATATTTATGATTTCATCTGCGAGTTTGCTTTTACCGCCTATCCAGCCAAAAGCACTAGTCATTTTTTTATTCAAGATATTCCCCTCTTTTTATTTTCATAATATTTTGATATTATTTCAGCTCACACGGTGAGGGGTCGAAATTTCGCCGTGTGTCTTCATGTACTACATGGAGCGCTCTCTACTAAGAGAGCAGCCCCTCGCACTCAAGTTTCTATCTATTTCATCTCAAACCCCTCTCATTCTCTTAGCCAACTTCTCGGCTCTATTTACACCGTCTTTGCCGTCTGTCATATCCATCGTGTGCATCTGCTTTGCCCATGAGCTGTCTAACATCTGTACGCTTGCCGTTTCGTAGTCAAATCTCTTCAGAGCCTCCCACATCTTTTTAAACTTTAGCACGCCGCCTACACCCATCTGAAAACACATCTCGGCTATGATCTCTTGTTTTTCAAGTGGGAGTTTATTTAAAAACGGCTCTCTTGACTCAAGCTCTTTTATGATGCTTTTTACTCTTATCTCAAGAACGGCGGAGGCTTCATCCTCAGTGATAAAAGTAAAACCGTAGCCGAAAGTGAGCTTTAGCTTTTCTATATGCTGCTCTATGATTTTTAAATGCTCTTTTGGTATGTCATGCTGCTGTGGATTTTTTGCAACTAAAATATCGACATAGGGTTCTTTTGCAAACCCCTCACTGCCCTTTACTGTTTCTACTAAGTTTTTCATTCTTCACGCTCCTGTCTCATTAAAACATTTTTTATCTTTCTGCCCAACATAGAAACCGCATCGTATTCGGGAAGCTCCTCGTGATATCTTATGCCGTAGTAGTTCCCGAAAATGCTATAAACCTCCGACAATACTAAGATGTTCATCCCTGAAAAAAGTATCATAGAGAAATCCGCTCCTATGATTTTCGCTCCGATTGCAAGTGCTACGGGTATGAAGAGCAGGCTCATCTTTGAGACTATTCCGTACTTCATTTTATTGCTTGTTATGGAGTGTCCTAACGCTCTTGCTTTTAAAACGCCGGTGATGTAATCTATCATCAGCAAAAGCGAAAAGAGAAAAAAGGTTTCTCCCTTTAGTCCGACAAATGCTAGCCAGCTTGCAACGCAAACCGTAAAAAAATTAAACACAAATTGCGTTGCCGTCGTAGTCTCTGTTACCATCTGCACTTTACCCATAAGTACCTATCTTCTATTTTACAGGTACACCCTTTCACTTTTTTGCTTCCTCAAACTCATGGACAACGAACCTTGCATCTTCATAAACGACTTTTGCGTCTTGATATACAAGCCTTAGATTTGCGTAACTGCATCCTTGGAACATCACGACTGATATCAACAACATCACACACTTCATCTTTTGCCTCCTCTTTGAAATTAAATGAGCTACCGCCTGCACGAACAACTCCATCGTAGTAAGTCATCGCTCTATGTCTCGCCAGCCAATGCGGGTACACCGCACACTTCAGTTTATCAAGCCGTCCGACCTGATTCGCCACTATATAGTTATTTATAATCTCTAATGTATTTTCAAGCAGCTCAAGGTCTGCGATATCTTTATCCTCTTGCGTACCTCCGATTCCATAACGGTGGTCGTGAGGGCAGCACGCTTCTTTTATAGACAGTAGGTAGATAGTATCGGGGACTAACTTCTTATTCCAGCCGCTGCCGCATCCGTCACAC
>CAYHRD010000237.1:0-2323 GCA_964358925.1 uncultured Sulfurimonas sp. | reverse complement strand
GCTTTGCGGTTGCTTCATCAATAAGACCTGATTTAAAGGCTTTGTATTCTGCATCAACTAAACTATAACTAAGTTCAACAACATTTGCAAGCTTTGCCTTTTTTTCATCAAGCATAGTGTCTTTTTCATTAAAAACAAGCAAAGCACTCAAAACTAACACCGATATTAATGTTGATATTGCTATAAGTGCCAGCTTTTTTTGTACATTCAGATTATTTACCATTAAACTTCCCCTTAAAAGTTATAAAATGAAGCTGTCCGCTAGTTTTGCCTTGTGCAAACATACCGTTTAAATCTTCTGCCGCATTAACATTTAATGAACCGAGAAGACCAATCGTAACCGTACTCAATATCAATTTTTTATTCATCTAAGTTTTCCGTATTTTAAATAATTTCGAACAATAATACCTTATTATTATTTGAACTTTGTTTAATAAAATTTAATTTTTTTGTTAAAAATAGGATGCAATAAAGAGTTTGAAATCTTTCATTAATTTGCCTTTTATAGATTTTAGATATAATTGCACCTATTATAAAGGGCAGGAAAACGATGACTTTTGAACCATATCCATTTGAAAAATTAAATAATTTACTCCAAAATATAATACCAAATAAAGAGTATGAGCCATCTGCTTTAACTATCGGCGAACCGCAATTTGAAACTCCCCAGTTTATACAAAAAGCACTATGCGAAAACTCTTCACAACTAAGAAAATATCCTAAAACTGCGGGAGAGGATAACTTAAGAGCTGCGCAAAGAGGGTTTGTTAAAACAAGATTTGGGGTTGAGCTTCGTGATGAGCAGATTATCCCTACTTTTGGAACGCGTGAAGTCCTTTTTAACTTTCCTCAATTTTTGTTATTTGATATAAAAAATCCCGTAATGGCTTTTACTAACCCTTTTTATCAGATTTATGAGGGTGCCGCAATTGCCAGCAGAGCCAAAGTAATTCATCTAAATATGACCCCTGAAAACGATTTTAAACCCCAAATCAACGAAGAAGAGTTGTCTACTTGCAACTTAGTAATTTTAAATTTTCCAAACAATCCTACAACGGCTATGCTTACTTTAGAGGAGCTTGCAGAGTGGGTAAAACTCGCACTTAAACACGATTTTGTACTCTTAAACGATGAGTGTTACAGTGAAATATATACTTCAAAGCCTGTCCCATCACTTCTTGAAGCTTCGCTTTACGCGGGAAATGAAACATTTAAAAATATTTTAGTCATCAACTCTATCTCAAAACGCTCATCCGCTCCGGGGCTTCGTTCAGGTTTTATTGCAGGAGATGAAAATATTTTAAAAGAGTATATCAACTATAGAACTTACATCGGTTGCGCTTCCCCTCTTCCTCTTCAAAGTGCCGCTGCGGCTGCTTGGAGCAATGAAGAACATGTAGAGGTTGCAAGAGAGATTTACAAGAAAAATTTTGAAGCGGCATATGAGATTTTGGGTATAGAGATTCCCGAAGCTACTTTTTATATCTGGCTAAAAGTTCCCTCTCCTTTAGAATTTACAAAAAAACTCTACCGTGACTACAATGTAAAAGTTTTACCCGGAGAGTATTTGGCAAGAGATGATGCAAACGGAGTCAATCCCGGCAAAGAGTTTATCAGAATCGCACTTGTTGAAGATGTTGATAAAACCAAAAGCGCCCTACTAAGAATCAAGGAGGCTCTAACATGCAAAGAATAGAAGAGTTAAAAACAAAGGTATTAAATGCACAACAAAACGGAGATATCGCCTCTCTTTTTGTACTAGAGCAACAAGCACATGAGCTATTTGACGAAGACACGCTTAACGACTTTTATGCGAATATCCTTGATCTGGCGTTAGAGAGACTTACCGATACGCTCGAAGCTCACAGAGTTATGGATATGAATGAAGTTCAAGATTTTGCAACGATTAGAGCGCTATATGAGTACGCAATTGAACATTACAGTGCCGGTAAAATCTCCGATGCAAGCGCACTCTTTGAAGTGCTAAGCGGGCTGAGCAACGACAAAAAGTTTTCATTGGCTCTGAAATTTCACTGGATTGCTTCAAAAGAAAATATTTCACTTGATGATTTTATTGAAAATATTGCAGACATTGAAGCAACGCAAAATGCAAGTACATTTTATATAAGTTGTTTTAATAAAGAGGCACAAAAATTTCTAGATAACTCCCAAATAGACGGGAGTAGCGAATGAAGATACATTTTATCGGAATCGGCGGAATCGGCATATCAGGTTTGGCACAATATATGCACTATAAAGGGCATGAGATTATCGGTTCGGATATTTCCGACACCGTCATTACCAAAAAGCTCCGCAAACTGGG
>CAYHRD010000236.1:0-2325 GCA_964358925.1 uncultured Sulfurimonas sp. | reverse complement strand
GCCATCAATTACCTGCTCGTTTGCTAAAACAGTTTGACAACTCGGACACCAGTTTAAAAACCCTTTTTTACGATAAAGAAGACCTTTTTCATACATATCGATGATAAAGCCCTGCTCAAACTTAGTATAAAGTTCATCGCTTGTTGCAAGTTCTCTCTCTTTTGAGAATGAAAATCCGAGTGATTTAAACTCGCCTTTCATATAATCTATATTGCTATATGTCCATGTTTTAGGATGTGAGCCATTTTTAATAGCCGCATTTTCAGCAGGCATACCAAAACTGTCGAAACCGATTGGATGAAGAACATTGAAGCCTTGTTGACGGTAGTATCTCGCAAATGCATCGCTTATAGTATAGTTTCTAACATGACCCATATGGAGTCTTCCGCTTGGAAACGGGAACATACTTAAAATATATTTTTTTGCTTTGGTAAAATCTTCGCTAGGCTCAAAACTGCTATTTTGAGCCCAATACTCTTGCCACTTTTTCTCTAACTCTTTTGAACTGTACTCCAACACTTACTCCTAATTTTCATCACGATTTTTTAAACTCTCTTTTAGCAGTTTATATCATTCCTGATTCAAACTGCGATCTCATTCTATCTTTTTCAGCTCTAATTTTTACTTTATCAGCCATTTTTTGACGATAATCCGTAACACTAAATCTAGTCCATACAACAAGTTGAGCGGCTACGAAAATTGAGCTATATGTTCCTATGACAACACCTACTAGCATCGGAAAACTAAACCCAAGCATAATATCTCCGCCAAATAAAAACAAGGTTAAAACAACAAAAAATACCGTTAAGGAAGTAAGCGTCGTACGAGATTGTGTCCTAGAGACGGCTTCATTAATAATCATAACAAAATCACTCTCTTTAGACTCCTCTATATGCTCACGAACACGGTCATAAACGATAATGGTATCATGGATGGAGTAACCCAAAATCATAAGCAATGCCGCAACACTCTCAATGTTAAAATCAACTTCAAAATAGGAAACGAATCCAAAAGTAATAACAATATCATGAACAATAGCGATAATAGCCGCCAACGCAAAACGCCACTCATAACGAAAAGTTACCGTCGCCATAATAGCTACTAGTGTCAATAAAAATGCAGTAAGACCTTTAACGCGGAGTTCATCTCCTACTTTTGGACCAACCATATCTACACGACGAATCTCAAAATCACCGGTACCTTTTAAAATCTCTTTAGTAGTATCGCCGATATCATTACTTAAACCCATAGTTGATGATGATGTTTTAATAACTATCTCTTGTAGTGAACCAAATTCACTTACGGTTGCATGTTCAAAAAGTGGACTTTTTTTAAGACTTTGGCGAATTTTATCTATAGGAGCATTCTCAGTATATTTTACTTGAATAACTGTTCCACCTGTAAAATCTATACCAAATGAAAACCCTTTTGTTGCAATTAGTGCGATTGAGATAAAAAACAAAACAAAAGATGCAATAAAAAAGATTTTTCCTTTTCCTAGAAAGTTATAAACCTTATCTTCTTTAAAAAGTTCCATAATTATGCTCCTTTTCTTCGTGACATACCAAACCACAGAGTGTAGTTTTTATTTTTTTCTATACGACTCATAAAAAACTGATAAATACCGTATGTACCTACAATTGCAGTAAGCATAGATGCCAAAATACCCAAACTAAGAGTAACGGCAAACCCTTTGATAGCTCCTGTTCCATATGCATAAAGAATGGTACAAGCTAAAATCTGTGTTATATTTGAATCCAAAATCGCACGCATCGCTTTTTGATACCCTTCTGAAATTGCCCGACTCGTTGGAATTCCCGCACGAAGTCCCTCACGAATCCGCTCATTAATGATAATATTAGCATCTACCGCAAGTCCTATATGGAGTACAATACCGGCCATACCGGGTAAAGTAAGTGTTGCACCCAATAATGAAATCATTCCCAAGATAATAAAAAGGTTAATCACAACTGCTAAATTAGCGATAACCCCTGCAAGACCATAATAAAACATCATAAACAAAATAACAAGTCCAAAACCACTTGCCAAAGCGAGTAGTGATGCACGGATACTATCTGCTCCCAAGCTAGGACCGACAGAGCGTTTTTCCATCACATAAATAGGCACTGAAAGAGAACCTGAACGAAGTGCAATTGCTAAATCTTTTGCTTCAACGACAGTATAACTGCCTGATATTTGACCGCTTCCGCCACCGATGCGGACGGGGACGCGATGACGCCGATCTGGTCAGCTTACGACTTCAATCCAGCCACTGACCCAGCCCAGATCATTGGCTCCGGCTGGACGGTTCAGTTCAAATCCACG
>CAYHRD010000235.1:0-2344 GCA_964358925.1 uncultured Sulfurimonas sp. | reverse complement strand
TAGCCTTTTTCGCTTAGCGTATCAAAAGATTTATAGAGTTTGTCTTTTGATATTTTTCTTGTATGTTTAAGCCTCTCATATATAGAGTAGGGAGATATTTTTTGTGCCATCATTTTTGTACAAAAAATCAGGATATCAAGTTCCATTTCACTCAGTGCATTTTTTAATGTTTTTTGGAGATAGATAATCCTTTCATCGCTATTTACCTTATGCATAAACGCAAAACCGCCTAGTTGAAAAAAATGGTTGAGTGAACTTGAATCATATTTATGCTCATAAGCAAGAAACTCTTCATAATCTAGCGGATATAGCCTAAGCGTATTTAAAAAATCTATTTGATAATTTATTTCGCAGCAGACAATCAATTGCGCAACATTTACTATTTTAATAGTTTGAATATAGTTATCAAGTACAAGCGTTTCAATCTTATTACTGCTGCAAAAATTTTGGAGTATGTTGTTGAACTCGTCTATATCTATCCGCAAATCACTGCAGTCAATATAGATATAACTATTTTTTTTAAGTCCAAGCAGATAGTTTTTAACCAGTTTTGTTTTTCCGCTTTGCGATATTCCGTTTATTTGATAACTTAAATCTTCCAAAAATAGTTTTCTAAAGTGAAACTTATCTATATGTATATCGGTTTTGTATAGTTCTTCAAGTAATATTTCCATGTTGCAATTTTACCATTTCCTTATTAAAAGGAAATAAATTTATATAAAATTCAAATTTTAGTCCATATATTCTTGAATAATGGAGATTCTTTAGATACAATTCCACTCCCTTAAATAGTCAGGCAAGACTTGACGAGTTCTTTAGAAGGAAAAACATGGAAAAAATTCGTTTAAAATTGAAAGCTTATGATCATCGTGTACTTGATAGATCCGTAGCGTCAATCGTAGAGGCTGTTAAGCGTACAGGCGCGGTAATTCGTGGTCCGATACCTTTACCAACAAAGATTCGTAAATATACGGTTATCAAATCTCCACACGTTAACAAAAGTTCTCGTGAGCAGTTTGAGATTCGTATGCACGCTAGAGTAATTGATATCGTTTCTGCAACGCCGGAAACAGTAGATTCTCTAATGAAACTAGATCTTGCACCGGAAGTGGATGTTGAAGTCCGCTCTATGGATAAGTAGGAGGTCATCGTGGAATATATTGTTGAAAAAATCGGTATGAGCCGTACTATCACAGTTCCTAGTAAGCCTGTTACTCTATTAAGAGTATTAGATGCTAAGGTGTGTGAAGTTATCGAAGGAACTGCAATTGTAGCTTACAAAAGCGGTAAAAAAATGAATAAGGCGATTGAAGGCCAACAAAAAAAGTATAGCCTTTCATCTGAATTTAATCGTTTTGTTACTATTGAAGTAGCAAATAACGAAGCTGGCAGTATAGATTTAACTCCTTTGGCAGAAGCTAAAGTGGTAAAAGCTATTTTCAAAACAAAAGGTCGCGGATTTACCGGTGCTATGAAGCGCTGGAATTTTAGCGGTGGTCCTGCTGCACATGGTCATAGATTTGGCCGTTTAACAGGTTCAATCGGTAGTAATGAATACCCTGGTCGTGTTATGAAGGGTAAGAAAATGCCTGGACAATACGGAAATACAAAAAACTGTGTAAAAAATGAAATAATCTCTTTCGATGCAGAGAATAACATCTTAGTAGTATCTGGTTCAGTTTCAGGTCCTAATGGTGCTTTAGGTCGTGTAAAGGTAGCTAAATAATGAGCGCAATAGTTCTAAATGAAAAAATGGAAAAAGCTTCTGAGTTAGCAATACCGGAGAGTTTCGCTGGTATTAATCCTCATAACTTATACCTGTATGTAAAGTCTGCACAAGCGGCTATGAGAGCTAACAGTGCTTCAGCTTTGACTCGTGCAGAAGTTAGAGGCGGTGGTAAAAAGCCATGGGCTCAAAAAGGCGGCGGACGCGGTCGTGCCGGTTCACTTCGTGCTCCGACATTTGTTGGCGGTGGTAAAGCATTCGGTCCAAGTAACAATCGTAACTATGACCTTAAAGTTAATAAAAAGCAAAAAAAACTTGCTCTTAACTTCGCTCTTAACGAGCATGCAAAAAACGGTAGTTTATTTATCGTTGACAGCATTGAAATAGCATCAGGTAAAACAAAAGATGCTGCGGCAATGTTTAAATTGTTAAATCAAAGAGATACACTTTTCGTGAAAAGCTTTTTGGATGAAAAAACTTATTTAGCATTTCAAAATCTTTCAAGCACATTCGTGATTGAATCAAATGAATTAAATGCTTATTTAGCTGCTAATTATCGTTCACTAGTGATCGAGAAAGCGGTATGGGAAAATCTTGTAGGTGAGGCTAAATAATGGC
>CAYHRD010000234.1:0-2387 GCA_964358925.1 uncultured Sulfurimonas sp. | reverse complement strand
GCGGCGGCGCCCTCTCCCATAACAAATCCGTCGCGATCCGCATCAAACGGACGAGAAGCTTTCTTTGGATCTTCATTTCTAGTTGAGAGTGCTTTCATTGCAGCAAATCCACCTACACCGGCACCTGTTATAGCACACTCGGCTGAAACTACAAGCATCTTGTCTGCACCGCCGCACATAATCGTCTTAACAGCTTCGCTTATAGCGTGAGTTCCGGCAGCACATGCCGTTACACTTGAGAGATTTGGACCTTTTGTCCCATGCTCAATCGAGACAAAACCGCCAAGCATATTTACAAGCGCTGAAGGAATAAAAAACGGGCTTATTCTTTTTGGACCCTTTGTCTCTATTATGATAGAATTTCTTTCAATCGCAGGAAGTCCGCCGATACCGGAACCGGCACTTATACCAAATCTATCCATGTCAATATCTGCATCTTGCGAAAAATTGGCATCAGCCATAGCTTCTTGAGCCGCTTTTAGTCCAAGGTGAATAAATCTATCTGCTTTTTTGACTTCTTTTGCTTCCATAACGGTAGACGGATCAAAATTTTTAACCTCACCTGCGATTTGCACAGCATAATTCTCCGGATCAAAAAGAGTTATTTTATCAATCCCGCACTCTCCGTCACAAATAGCTTTAAAAGAACTCTCTTTATCATTTCCAACCGCATTTATCATGCCTAAACCGGTAACTACAACTCTTTTCATTAAAATCTCCGTAAAAATATAAAATACTTTTTAAAAACCAGAAAAACCTGATTACTAAAAAATATTTGCTACTGAGGAACCCTCAGTAGAATTATTTGGTACTTATTTGTTTTCGATATAGTTAACTACATCTTTAACAGTTCTAATTTTTTCAGCTTCATCATCAGGAATTTCAATATCAAATTTCTCTTCAAGCGCCATTACTAACTCAACTACATCAAGGCTATCAGCACCTAAATCCTCAACAAACTTCGCGTCTTCTTTAACTTCATCGGCATTTACGCCTAATTGCTCAACCACTACTTCTTTAATATCGTCTAAAAGTGCCATTCTAGCTCCTATGTTTTATGTGTAAAATCCTGTAATTGTAGCATATTTAACTTAAATAAACTATCAACAAAAAATAAAAAAGGAGACTGTTTATCGGGCTTAAATCGCTTTATTTAGGCATAATCATACATTTTTTGGAGAAAAAATTTTAAAAAAATAACCATCTACCATATTTGTGTTACAACACTACACATTACAAGTCGATATGATTTACTTTGAACTCAAAAGAGCTTTTTTTAGAGATGGCAACTTTGAAGTTGTACTCATAATTTGTAAACAACTCCTCAAATTTTAAATTCTCATGATTGTTGACAATATTTCCAAGTATTGCGTAGAGTTTTTTATCTTTTGCTTGAAGTAAAAATTTGTTTCTAGCATGAAAATCAACAAGGGCATTTATACTAAAGTTATTCTCTTTTAGCTTTTCTATGGAGTCATACGCGAAGAGATGTATAATGAAGTTTTCTCTAAGCCGCTCATCTTGAAGTCTGCTCTCCTCTTCCATCGGCAAAAGAGGAAATTTCTCTTTGCAGATAGTGACAAAAACACCGTCGCTTTGTGTATCAATATTTCCGTTTTCTAAGTAGGTTTTTGTGCTGCCCATACCGCAGCTTGGAGATTTTGACTTAAAAATAATACCGCTTAGATTTACTCCTGAGATTTTATGCATCTCTTCATACGCCTTATCTAAAAGCTGTTGTGTTAAATCAGAATCATTTTCGTTTGAGACCACAAAAACAGCATCATCTCTGTTAGCAAGTCTAATGGAGGAGCGTGGTGTTCCAAACGCAATGGCTTCGGGGCAAAAAGGAACAAACGAGGCATAGCGACCCAGCTCATCGGTAATAAATTTATCGTGCTTGTGTCCGCCGTCATATCTAACATTTTGACCTAAAAGACAAGCCGAGACTGCTACATTCATTATGTTACACATAAATATGAGCAAAGCCCATATTTACGGCAGGGACACTTTTGTCCCTGCAACCCCCTAAAGCTACCCACTGAAGGGGGAGAATAAATCTAATACAATGCATCTTTTCTCCTAACCTTACGCCATATTCATTCCGCCGTTAACTTTTAGCGTCTCACCCGTTATGTAACTTGAATGGTCTGAGAGTAAAAATGCCGTAGCCTCTGCTACTTCGGCAGGATTTCCAAAGCGACCCATCGGGATTTTAGAAGTAAAACTATTTTTTACCTCATCGCTTAAAACATCCGTCATCTCAGTTGCGATAAAGCCCGGAGTTATCGTGTTATAGCGGATACCGCTAGTTGCCGACTCAAGTGCGAAACTTTTTGTCATGGCAATAACGCCGCCTTTGCTTGCCGAGTAGTTTGTCTGCCCTG
>CAYHRD010000233.1:0-2387 GCA_964358925.1 uncultured Sulfurimonas sp. | reverse complement strand
CTGCTATTTTAGAAAAATCTGTTCGCTCAAGGGGATTTGTTCCTCTTTATAGCTTTTGTGGACACGGCATAGGTAAAAAACCTCATGAAGAGCCTGAAATACCAAACTATTTGGAAACAAAAGATTCAAAAGCCGGTCCAAAGATTAAAAACGGAATGGTTTTTTGTTTAGAGCCGATGATTTGTCAAAAAGATTCAAAACCGCTTATTTTAGAAAATAAGTGGGATGTTGTTAGTGCCGATGGTTTACGCGGTTCACACTATGAGCATACTGTTGCAATTGTCAATGGTAAAGCTGAAATTTTATCTCTGGCTTGAGTAAAAAAGGATTAAAATGGCTAAATCAGATGTTATCGAAGTTGATGGCAAGATTATAGAGGCTTTGCCAAATGCAACATTTCGTGTTGAGTTAGAAAACGGACATATTATTTTATGTCATATTGCAGGAAAAATGCGTATGCACTATATAAAAATATTACCGGGTGATAAAGTTAAACTTGAGTTAACACCATACTCGCTTGATAAGGGTCGTATCACTTATAGATACAAATAAAAAGAGGTAATAACCTCTTTTTATTCATTTTATCTGTAAATTTAAAATGTTTGAGTGTTTCTAAACTCTGATATTTCAGTCTCAACCATTTCGTTTATCATGATTTTAAAAAGATCAGAAATCATATTTGGCGACACATCTGCTTTTATCGCGGAGTGACGAACTTTTTGCAAGATAAAGTCTACCCTCTCTTGTGCTTTAACTTCTTCAATGCTATTTTTAAATGATGCGGCTTGACGCACTAAATGGCTTCTCTGAGATATCAAATCAACAATCGAATCATCTATCTTATCTATCTCTTGTCTAATCTCTTCTAACGAATTACACTTTTTAACTTCTGACATATAGACTCTCCATTTTTAGTAAGATATGTTATCAAAAAATAGATAATAGCTCCATTGAGGGACTTTAAATTTTTAATTCGGCTTAATAATCTTTTTTATCTCTTTTGGCAGATGAGCAAAAGGAATAGTTTTTACTCCCTGTTTTACTCCGTCTTCAAAAACCATAACATCCACCGTCATTTTAGTAGGAAAAAATCTTATAACGCTATAAGAATTTCTCTCAAAAATAAAAGATATTTTATTATCCGAGAGCTCTATGCTTTTTTTGTTTTTTGCCATTTTTAGCTCTTTAGATATATTCCCGTATCTTTTATTTCAATAGCTCCGCTCTCTTGCAGGGCAGTGAGTGAGCGTTTAAACTCTTTTTTACTAAGACCAAAAACATCTTTAAGAAGTTCTGCATCGCTTTTGTAATTATACGGCATGCTTCCGCCGCTTTTTTTTAAAAGCGAGAGAACTTTTTCTACGGAGGCATCTTTTTTCTTTGCTCCGCTTGCTTGGAGCGTTAAATCTATGCATCCGTCTTTTCTAACAGTTTTAACAAAAGCTCTTCTATCGCTTCCAATATCTATCTTTTCAAATATTTCATTATGGTAAATTAAGCCCTCATATCTATCTTCTACGATACATTTAAAACCAAGAGGAGTTTTTGCGATGATGAGTATCTTAACCTCTTTATGCGGAGCAAGTCCTTTTGGTTTCTTATCAAAAAAGTTACCCAGTTTTTCGGTTCCGACAAGGCGGTGAGTTCTCTCATCGTAAACAACTCTTAAAAATCTTTTATCTCCGATTTTAAACGGCTCTTTTTGAAACATATTCGGAACAAACAAATCCTTTGCAAGTCCCCAATCAACAAACGCACCAAAAGGTGCAACATCAACAACTTCAAAAAGAGCAAATTCATCAAGCATAGCTTTTGGTTTAAGCGTTGTAGCAATGAGTCTATCTTCTGAATCAGTATATAAAAATACCTCTAAAAGGGTGTCGTCTTGCATCTCATCGGTTACATAAGCTTGCGGCAAAAGTACATCTTTTTCATCGAGTGATTCTAAAAATATTCCGTGAGGAGTATGTCTGTCAACTCGCAGGCAGTTGATTAGCCCGAGTTCTAAATATTGGTTTTGTTGCATAATATTTCCTTGTAACTGTCTCAACTGTTTTGAGATTTGTGTGTGTATTATATCTGCTTTGATATATAGAAAGGGTTATTAAATAAAAAACTCCATACCCATTTTTCTTGCATAAGCACCAAGCATCGCTCTTTCAAAATCATTGTTTGTCGAGTACTGATATCCAAAAGCTTCTTTCCACATTTCATGCTCTTCCATACAGAGATAGAAAAATACATCTTTATGCCATAGGGCAAAAGAGTCATACGCACTTTTGAACATTTCTACTTTTGTAGCATGCGGATATGAGCTTTTGCCGCTTGCATCAACAAAAGGCATTTGTGTGATTTTACTTCTAAATTCTCTCTCCCGCAGCTGTTTT
>CAYHRD010000232.1:0-2466 GCA_964358925.1 uncultured Sulfurimonas sp. | reverse complement strand
CTCAGAAGATAGCTCCTGCCTTATGAGGGTAAATCTATAAACTTTTAGAAGCTTATAGATTTGCATTCAAAATGCAAAATTTAATATATACAGCAAGTTGAAATATGACTTGCGCAGAGAAGGACAAAACATGGCAACAGTAATTCGCCTAACTAGAATGGGAAGAAAAAAACAACCTTTTTACCGTATCGCGGTAACAGATTCACGCAAAAGAAGAGACGGTGGTTGGATTGAGTTAATTGGACATCACAATCCAATGGTAGCAGAGAAAACAACAGTTGTTGATAACGAGAGATTAGATTACTGGTTGAGCGTTGGCGCTAAAATGAGTGATCGTGTTAAAAAGATAACAGGTCGTTAATATGATAGCTGATTTTGTCGCACAATTTGCAAGACTTATAGCATCTTACCCTGATGATGTAAGAGTTGAGGTAAAAGAGGGCGATGAAATAACTGAAATTCTGCTCTATGCCAATCAAGCCGATATCGGAAAATTGATTGGTAAAGAGGGTAAGATGATTGGTGCGATTAAAACCGTTATATCCGGCTGTAAAGCAAAAGATGGTATGAGTTACCGTATTAATGTCGAAGCAACTAAGTAAACTTCTTCACATCGCTACAATCGGCAAAGTTGTCGGTTTAAAAGGTGAAATGAAGCTTCATATAAAGAGTGATTTTCCAGAACAGTTTAAAAAAGGTGCTTCGTTTCCAATAAATGAAAATGAGAACCTGACTATTAGTGAAGTAAATCATGAAAGAGGTCTTGTAAAATTTGTCGGCTATGCTTTGCCTGAAGATGCTAAAAAACTTACAAATAAAAAATTGTATACAACAATAGAGAGAACAAGAAAAGAGTGCCGCTTAGATGAGGGCGAATATTTTTGGTTTGATATTGAGGGTTGTAGCATAATTGAAGATGGTAAAGTTTTAGGCATTGTTGATGAGGTTGATAGAATTTCAGTCACAAATTATCTTAGTATAAAAACTGATGAAGCTTTGGTAAAAGAAGGGTTTGCAAAAAGTTTTTTAATTCCTTTTAGCAAACCTTTTACGATAAATACCGACATAAAAGAGAAAATCATAACCGTTAGCGGTGCTATGGATATTTTAGAAGCTTCATAATGAAATTTACTTTTGTAACTCTTTTTCAAAATATAGTTGAAGGATATTTTGGGGACTCTATTTTAAAAAGAGCAATTGATAAAGATATTTTACATATAGAGTATATAAATCCTAGAGATTTTAGCAACTCTAAACATTATAAAGTTGATGATACTGCGGTTGGAGGCGGTGCCGGAATGGTAATGAATCCGCAGCCGTTGTATGATACTTTAAATGCATTAAAAATTAAAGAGAATGATGTACATATTGTTTTTTTAACTCCAGTTGCGAAACCTTTTAGACAAAACGATGCTAAAAGATTAGCAAAAAAATCCCATATAGCTTTTGTGAGTGGAAGGTATGAGGGAATTGATGAGAGAGTTATCGAAAAATATGCAGATGAAGTTTTTAGTATCGGCGATTATATTCTAACCGGAGGCGAGTTAGCTTCTTTGGTTATTTGTGATGCTATTTCCAGAAATGTGAACGGTGTTCTTGGAAATAGTGACTCTTTAAGCGTAGAGAGTTTTGAGACTAAACTTTTAGAAGCACCGTCTTTCTCTAAACCGGAAAATTATGAAAACAATTGTGTTCCATCAGAATACTTAAAGGGAAATCATAGTAAAATTCGCTCACTAAAATTAGCTCTATCTGAATGCAAGACTAAATTCTTCAGACCGGAGCAGCTTTTAAAGCACAGAACAAGGAAATCTTATGAGAAATAAGTACATAGAAAACTTTGAAAAAGCACAAGTAGCTGGAAAAAATATTCCAGATTTTCGTGCTGGTGATACTGTTCGTTTGGCAGTAACAATTACAGAAGGTGACAAAACTCGTGTACAAAATTACGAGGGTGTTTGTATTGCAAAAAGAGGTCAAGGTACTGGTCAAACTATTACAGTTCGTAAAATTGGCGCCAACAGTATAGGTATTGAGAGAATATTCCCACTTTACAGTGACTCAATTAGCGAAATAGCAGTTATTCGTCGCGGTCGTGTTCGTCGTGCTAAACTGTTTTATCTTCGTGATCTTGCTGGTAAAAAAGCTCGTATCAAAGAACTTAGAAGAAAATAATCTTCTAAGTCTTCCACTTTTCTTTATCTTCTTTAGTCTTTTTTATCCCTATTTTTTTAAAATCCGTCTTCAAAATCACATAATTTTAAACTAATTATTGTTTCAACTATTCTAATAACGCCAATTTAAAAATCAAAATACTTACGGTCTAATTTTATGTCATATACATATATAATGCTTTTTAAATCTCCATAAAAATATGATTTTATAAAATTTGAAAATCTTTCCAAATCCCTCTAAAATTTAAGCCTCTCCTAAGAATCATTTGTCTATAATTCCCATCCACAAACA
>CAYHRD010000231.1:0-2486 GCA_964358925.1 uncultured Sulfurimonas sp. | reverse complement strand
AAGACTAATCAGGTTTTATACCTTTATATGACTAAATTATACCTCAAAAGGTATATTTTGTCAAGTATTATTTTATGATTTTTTAACAGGAGAGGGAAACCCATGGATGCTAAGAAATTAGGTAAAAAAATCAAACTCGCACGAATAGAACTCGATTTAAACCAAACCCAGCTTGCGAAGAAGATGGACGCTAAGCAAAAAAGCATTTCTCGCTATGAAACCGGCGTATCAATGCCATCTATAGCAACCTTGGTTAAAATAGCCAAGGTTCTTAAGAGACCGGCGGGGTATTTTTTGGAAGAATAGGCAGGGCATTGTGACTGCCAGCAAGCGGGAAGATTTGGAGAATAACTATGACAAATAATCTCAATACAACTAAAGAGCAGGAACGTTCAGAGTTACATCGTGCCATCTGGCAGATTGCTAATGACTTGCGTGGAAGTGTGGATGGCTGGGACTTCAAGCAGTATGTGCTGGGAATACTTTTCTATCGTTTCATTAGTGAAAATTTGACCAATTATATCAATGCAGATGAACGCCGTGCCGGTAAAAAAGATTTTGACTACGCCACGCTTTCTAATAAAGAAGCTGAATTTGGCCGAGCCGATACCGTAAAAGAAAAAGGTTTTTATATTTTACCAAGCCAACTTTTTGTGAATGTCCGAAAAAATGCCCGTAATGACGCAAACTTCAATGAAACTCTTACTAAAGTATTTCGTAATATTGAAAACTCTGCAAAAGGCGCGAGCAGTGAAGGTGATATCAAAGGCTTGTTTGATGATCTTGATGTAAATTCAAATAAATTAGGGAGTACGGTAGAAAAGAGAAATCAAAAACTCACAAAACTTTTTGAGTCTATCGGTGATCTCCAGCTTGGTAATTACTCTGACAATACTATAGATGCTTTCGGTGATGCGTATGAATTTTTGATGACTATGTATGCCGCAAATGCAGGTAAGTCCGGCGGAGAATTTTTTACCCCACAAGAAGTCAGCGAGCTTCTAGCAGAAATCACAACCGCGGGTAAAAAAGAAGTGAACAAAGTTTATGACCCGGCTTGTGGTTCTGGTTCATTGCTCCTTAAGTTTGCTAAAGTTTTGGGTAAAGAAAATGTCCGACAGGGTTTCTTCGGGCAGGAAATAAACCTAACCATATACAATCTCTGCCGTATCAACATGTTCTTACACGATATCAACTACAACAATTTTGATATTGCGCACGGCGATACACTTATAGATCCAAAACACTGGGACGATGAGCCATTTGACGCCATCGTTTCCAATCCGCCGTATTCTATCAGGTGGGAAGGCGACAGTAATACGCTTCTTATCAATGACCCTCGCTTTTCACCGGCAGGAGTTTTGGCGCCTAAGAGTAAGGCTGATCTTGCCTTTACTATGCACATGCTCTCCTGGCTTTCCACCATTGGCACAGCGGCGATCGTTGAATTTCCCGGAGTGTTGTATCGTGGGGGCGCCGAGCAGAAGATCCGCAAATATCTCGTAGATAACAACTACATTGACACCGTGATCCAACTGCCGCCGGATCTTTTCTTTGGCACAACTATTGCCACCTGTATTATTGTGCTCAAGAAAAGCAAGAAAGATAACAAAACACTTTTCATTGATGCTTCTGCGGAGTTTGTCCGTGGCGGTAACAAAAATAAATTAAGCGAAGTAAATCGAACCAAGATTTTGAAAGCGTTCACCACTCGTAAAGACGCAAAATATTTTGCCAAGCTGGTAGATAATAAAACCATTGCCGGTAACGACTACAATATCGCCGTATCCAGTTATGTAATAGGTGAGGATACTCGCGAGGTGGTGGATATTACAGAGCTCAATGCAAAAATCTCTAAGGTTGTCGCCAGGCAAAATGAACTTCGCACGGCGATTGATAAAATAGTAGCTGATATTGAAGGTCACCATGGCTAAATCTATGAATAAAATCGAAAAATTGATCGCGAAACTTTGTCCCAAGGGAGTAGAGTTTAAAGAGTTGGGAGAAGTATTGGATTATGAACAGCCCACTAAATATATCGTACAATCCACTGAATACGACAATAATTTTGCTACGCCAGTGTTAACTGCTGGTCAAAGCTTCATTCTTGGCTACACAGACGAAAGCGATGGAATTTATAAAGCGAGTGAAAAAAATCCTACTATTATTTTTGATGACTTCACCACATCGTTTCATTGGGTTGCTTTTAATTTTAAGGTTAAATCTTCGGCAATGAAAATGCTCCGACCTAAAAATAATGCAGGTGTTATTTTTAAGTTTGTTTACTATGCTATGAAATGTATTGAGTACTCGCCCCAAGACCATGCGCGGCATTGGATTTCAAAGTATTCCAAATTTAAAATTCCTCTTCCGCCACTTGCAGTACAAGAGGAAATAGTTAAAATTCTTAATAGTTTTACAGAGCTAGAAGCAGAGCTAGAAGCAGAGCTAGAAGCAGAGCTAGAAGCAAGGAAGAAGCAGTACGA
>CAYHRD010000230.1:0-2512 GCA_964358925.1 uncultured Sulfurimonas sp. | reverse complement strand
GCAGCCTCGTCGCTGTCTGTTCCGAGTTCTATCTCATCGACTCCGACAAGTGCGTCTTTATACTCAAATATTTTAGAAAACTCCTGCATACGCCCTGCAAAAGTCGAGATATCGTTTTTAACATTTTGAGGGTCGTCGATAATAGCTAAAATATTTTTAAAGCCCCCGATATGAGATTTATGTTCGTTCAGCTTCATAGGGATAATGTACTTTGCCATAAAAGCAGCACTTAAAATCGACTTTAAAAGCATTGTCTTTCCGCCCGCATTTACACCCGTAATCATCAAAATATTTTTTGAAAAATCAACATATATAGGTTTTGCGTGGTGAAGAGCAGGGTGGATAAAGCTATCTAAGATAATTTTAGAATCCTTCTTCGATTTTATAAGTTGGAGGTTTTTACTCTTTGCAAACAAAACTCTGGCTTGATAGTTGTCAAACTTTGTGAACTCTTTGTCGCAAAATGAGATAAACTGTAAAAGTTCGGCAAGTTTGGATGAGAACTCTTTTGCGTAAGTGTAAAAAATCGCTTCCCGTTCTTGGACGATATAGCGAATCTGCTCTTTTGATTTTAAGATAATGTCCGGTGATACATAAAAACCGCCGCTGCTGCTTCTGCCGACTATGGCACCTTTTAGCACATGATTAAAACCGCCGCGAACCAAAATAGATTCTTCGTCGTTTATGAGATGCACCTGTGTATCTATGAGATACGGTGAGAGTTTCGGGCTTGAGGTAAGTCTCTTTAGCGAGCTGCTCATATTGGCTTTATGCTCTCTTATTCTAGCCCCCAAACCAAAAAGCGCTTCATCGAGATTCTCTTCAAATTTACCGTCATGCGTGAAGTACTTTTCAACTTCAAAAAACTTCGGTTCTATGACAAACTTATCCATCCATTCGCCGATGATACCTTCTAGTTCTCTGTTTTTAAAATAGCGAAAATATCTAACGACTTTTACGATTTCAAAAATCTGCTCAAACTGCAACACACCGTGCTTTTGAAGATGAAGTTTTAGATTTGTGAAGTCTGCAACTTTTGGAGGAGCCTTAAACTCTATGGCATCAAGAGCTTTGATGTAGCGGTAGTGAAGCTCTTGGTCGCCCTCAATGTAAAGCGAACTCTCACGAGAAAAAAATTGCTTAAATGAGTTTATATGATCGCTTAAATCAAGTTGATTGATAAGCGTATCAATTTTTGAAGTTTTTTCTATTTGCATACAGAAGCGCTAATCATTTGACCGTAAAACGGAGTCTCTTTTTTGCCTATAAATGTGTATGTTCCTATGCTTAGAGTGTAGTTTTCATCGTTTACGCTCACACCGTTACATGTGATAGTGTTGTGCTGATTAAACTTCATTACGACATCGAGCATCTTTTGGCTTTTGGCATTGCTGTAACTGTTAAATGCAATCGCCGATAAGACAATAGATAGAATTACTACCGTAATTAATGCTTTTTGTTTATTTGTCAGTTCCGTAAAATAGTGCAGAGCCAAAAAAAAGAGTCCTGCGATTACAATTCCGGCTATATATGCCACTTAAGCGATTCCTCTTATCTGATAAGTCAGATCTCCGGCGCCAAAACCGATGATGAGACCTTTGTCTAAGATTTTAAGCGCCTCTTTGTCTTTCATAACGGTAATCGTGTTATCTGCTCTTGAGATATTATCGGCAATTGTGAGATTGTATCTTTTAAATTTCTCTGCAAAATCTATCTCTCTTTTACTCTCCCCTGCAGCCCAGACAGGCAATATGATAAGTTCACAAGCGCCCTCAAAACAGTTTATAAACTCTTCGAGATTATCTATGGTACGAGAGTATTTATGAGGCTGCCAAATCGCGGTAATCTTTTCAAAACCTTTAAGAAGCGCATACTCTTTGACTGATTCAAATGTCGCTTTTATCTCTGTCGGGTGGTGACCGTAATCATCTATTATGACGCTTCCCTCTTCAACTCCGACAATGTCAAATCTTTTTTTGATACCTTTAAATGTAAGTATTTTTTCTCTTATGGTTTGGATATCCATAGACTCGTTTGCCGCTAAAATAGCCAAAGCCGCATCAAGAGCGATATGCTTTCCAAATCCCCAAACATCAAAACTGCCTAAATCTTTAAGAGTAAATCTTGTATGCGGTTCGTCGTTTATCAGAATGAACTCTATATTTGTTATGTCACGGCTTGGGTAGAGCCAGTTGGCATCTATTTCGCCCAATAGCGTACTTAAAAATTTATCTTCCGCATTTAAAACACGATACTGCGCGGATTTTATAAAAGTTTTATATGAGTTGTAAAAAAGTTCATAGTTGTAGTCGTAGTACTCCATATGCTCAGGCTCTGCGTTTACTACAATTGCACAATACGGGTTTGAGTTTAAAAAACTGCCGTCGCTCTCATCCGCTTCAAAAATCATAACATTGTTATCTTTTTCGTATCTGACATTTGAGCCGAATGCTTTTGACTCTGCACCTATGATGGCTGAGCCGTCCATAATAGCAGTCAACATTGCTGTAGT
>CAYHRD010000229.1:0-2537 GCA_964358925.1 uncultured Sulfurimonas sp. | reverse complement strand
TTAGTATGCCATCCTTCTTGAAACATTGCCTTGCGTAGCTCCTTGAGCGAATAATCACCGTGTGCGTATAGCTCAAAGGCTTTTTTGATATACGGCAGTTCTGATTGTTCTGTTGTGTCTTGTGTCCAAATGGCTCGTTTTTGACCATCAGGACGCACAGAGACATACCCGCGTTTTCTACAGCCAGCGTACCACCCTTGCTCTACTTTCTCGTCTAATCCTTTTCTGACTTCTTCCGAGAGATTGTTTGAGTATTGCCGTGCCAGCACAACTTTGATATCCCATTGGAGCGTTTCGTTGGCTTTTGAGTTTTTGTGCATAGTTAAGCTATCTTTTACAAAATGAATATAACAATCATCGCTTGATGAACGCCAGTCATCAAGTTTTACCGCGTCTTTTAGGTTTCTCGTGATTCTATCAACTTTCTCGCAAATGATATGGCTGATTTGCTTTTTCTTGATATACTCAAGCATCTCTTGAAACATTGATCGTTCCTCGCTAATTCGAGCTGATTCTGGAACTCTAAAAATTTTGCAGATTGTAAACTGCTTTTTATCTGCGTACTCTTTTAAGAGCCGTAGCTGCGACTCGAGCGAGTACCCTTCCTCTTGTTGCTCCCGCGAAGACACACGGGCGAAGATGATTGCTTTTGCCATAGATTTTTAAAAACATGTTTTTGCTGGTCCCTCACAAACCCCAATCAACCATACCTTGAGAAAAACCATAAACAGCCATATCAGTGCGGGAAGTAACCATACTATAAGCAGAATTAGCGATATGATTAGCAATACGGCACAAAAAATTTTAGTTATCTTGTCTGGTATCTTAGCCTTCTGCATTCCATACACACTAATTATAGTCAGCACAAAAGAAAATAATGCTATTCCTAATATCCTTATTCTTGGATATTTAATAATTAGATCGTATAAAAAACCTATTATTATCGATCCGATTGTTAAATAAGCAAATATTGCAACAATCCAACGTATTATGGGATTCTTAATTTGGTCGCTATTGTGGGGAATATGTTTACTTTCCATACTTGAAGTACCTTCAAATATTGTCTTTGATTTCGTCTATATCTTCTGCTATTGAGGATAGCGCGTTGTTATCGGTGCTCACAAGTTTTTTAAATAAGGGGTTCTATACCTTCCTCCTTCGTAAGTTAAATATTGCTTTAGTTCAAAACTAATCCTTACTAATAGCAGACATATAATGATTAAAAAAATGTGGATTGCATTCTTTTTTATTTTTTTTTGTACATAAAAAATTAATACTACAAACACTATAGTGCTCAAAAGTGCTACTTGCTGTACGTCAAAACTAAGAAACAGTGGTAACTTAAGCAACTTACCAATCGGATAGTTCATATCGTTAGCTACGGATGGAAATAACCAAAGAACGATTGATAATGTTAACGATATAATTGCAAAGCAACCAAAAAGTCCTAACACAAAATTCGCTTTGCTTGTTTTCTTGATTTCGTCTGTCATATAGTTTTCCAACTACAAAACCCTCACGTCTTAGGGTTTTTAGCTGGAACGCTTAGACCCCCTCGACAATGAGGGCATCATAAAAGCGTTCCAGCTGTTGAAGTTAAATTTTACGCTGTTACTATAGCACACTTTTAAAACTCACACAAACTCCAAAAATGTGGATAAGGGTTTGTGAAATAGGCAAAAAGGGGTAGGGGTAGTTTCGGTTAATAAGTTGAGATTATTATATATTACCCCCTCATACACAAAAGCAAAAAATCAATTTTCTGATGGTGCATTGTCGTTTTGTACTTCCTCAAAATCGGCATCTACCGCTTCGGATAAACCAATATCACGGGGATCAAGTTTGCCAGCGCGAGCGGCATACGCTAACATTACAAGTGCGTCTTTTGCTGAGTCGCTTTGGTTTTTAAACTCCTCAATTTTAAGGGTCAACAATTTACCCCTGTCCTTTGCCTCAAGGCTTTTAAAAAGCCATCGCATCGCTTGGTTTATATTTATATTCTCTGGTTTTTCTAATGCTTCTGTGAGTTTTATATCGCCAAGCTCTAACGCTTTTTTATAAATAGCCTGCCGTACTGCTTCCTCGCCAATCGCTCTATTATCAGCAAGCTCTAAAACTTTCCGCACCTGTAATCTTTGCCTGTGGTTGTATTTTCGAAAAAAACGATATACCGCCATATATCCAGCTTTGCCTTTTAGTCTTGGCTCTAATTTACAAAACTCCTGCTCATACATCTGCTTTAAAGATAGCCTTCCTTTGTTCTCGTCATAAATTTCAACTATCCTCTCCATATTAAGCGATGAGGCGATGATGGATTGTGAGTTTATAAGTTTCATTGTGTTAAATAAGTGTAAATGTAAAATCATTGCTGTAAAATCTATAAATGAAGATTTTTGTTATCAATAAGCCATAGGTTAAGCATTGGTTATACTTTGTGGATGTAATATGAGTTGATAAATAGTGATAGGGGGTAACACCTACTCTTTTACTTCCTCAACATCTCCAAAAACGTCTGTTATGTTTTGCATGAGTGTTTT
>CAYHRD010000228.1:0-2571 GCA_964358925.1 uncultured Sulfurimonas sp. | reverse complement strand
GCTCTTTTAGGCGAAGAGCGCTCAGTTGTAAGCAGTGTTGCAGGAACTACTATTGACCCTATTGACGAAAGCATAGAGTATAAAGGCAAGCAACTTACTTTTGTCGATACTGCGGGGTTAAGACGACGCGGTAAGATTGTGGGGATTGAGAAATTTGCTCTAATGCGAACAAAAGAGATGCTTGAAAACTCAAATATGGCGTTAGTCGTACTAGATGCAAGTGAGCCTCTTTTGGATCTTGATGAAAAAATAGCAGGTTTGGTCGACAGCAACAGACTTGCTTGTATCATCGTCTTAAATAAATGGGATATTGCAAACAGAGAAGATTACGACAAAATTATAGAAGAAGTTAGAGACAGATTTAAGTTTTTAGCATATGCGCCTATCATTACATTGTCTGCAAAATCTCATAAAAGAGTCGACAAACTTCATGATATGATTTTAGAGATAAACGAAAACTACTCTCAACGCATAAAAACTTCCGAGTTGAATGAAGTCTTGGAAAAAGCTCTAAGAAAACACCAGTTGCCGAGTATGCGCGGACAAGTTATAAGAATATACTATGCAACGCAGTACGAAACAAGACCGCCGAAAATTGCTATTGTTATGAACAAACCAAGAGGTCTTCACTTCACATACAGAAGATACTTGACTAACAAACTAAGAGAGGCGTTTAATTTTGCAGGAACACCTGTTTTATTTAAAGCTAAAAAACGCGGAGAGAAGTAACTTAAACTCTTTGCTCAAATATAGATTGCTTCGTCGCAAGCTTCTTGCAATGACGGTCATTTAGATTGCCGCGCTTTGTCATTGCGAGCGAAGCGCGGCAATCTCATCTTGATATAATCAGAGACTTCAATTAATTAAAACGGTTTTATAATAACCATTGCAACTATGATAAGAAGTAAAATTGTCGGAACTTCGTTGTAAGCTCTAAAAAACTTCCCGCTTTTTGTACACTCATCCCTTAAAAGTTTTTCTCTAAAACGCCCGAGTGAAAAAAAGTAAGCCATCAAAAGAAGCACAAAAAAGATTTTTGTATGTAGCCAACCGCCGGTCGATAAAATATTTACGCCATAACGCTCAGTAGATAAAAATATCATAGCCACACCGCTGATAATAGTTGCCCACATAGCAGGAAGACCTATATACTTATAAATCTTCATTTCCATAATTTTTACAACTTTTACAAATCCTTCATTATCGGCATTTTCCGCATGATAAACAAAGAGTCGCGGCATATAAAAAAGTGCCGCGAACCATGAAACTAGAGAGATTATGTGAAACCATATAATCCAACCGTACATACTAGTTTTCTACTGTTTCCATATCTTTTATAGAAGCACCGTTATGAGAAATCACTTTATCGTGCAGGCGGCGAAGTGCCTTTGTAGCTCTGTCAATCGCCAAATCAATAGCAGTATCCAAATCATCGTCAACTTGGTTAATAACAACAGGCTGAGCATGAGCTATATGAATATCAAACTCGACCGACACACCTTTTTTCTCTGTTTTTAGGTCTACATTCACAGTTGTTATATCTAACGAATATTTTTTAAAACTCTCAATCGCCGCTTCAATGTGTGCTCTTGTATTTGCCTGAAGTACTATATCTTTTGCATGAACTTGTACATTCATAATAAATCCTTTAATTCTATTTTTATTTATAACGATGTCGGAAGTATACCCTTAAGTGGTACCTTGATTCCGCCATCTATATACCAATAAATCATAGCGAAATAAAGTTAAAATAAGTATAATACCGTAATTAAAATTTAGAAATTTTTGGAGTTATATAATGAGAGTTTTAACCGGTATTCAGCCATCGGGAGATTTACATATCGGAAATTATTTCGGTTCGATAAAACAGATGGTAGAAGCTCAAACACAAAATCAAACCTTTGCTTTTATAGCAAACTATCACGCACAGACAAGCGTGAACGACGGTAAAAGACTTAGCACGCTTACTATGCAATGCGCAACCGACTTTTTAGCTCTTGGCATTGACCCTCAGAAATCGGTATTTTGGGTTCAGTCGGATGTAAAAGAGGTACTTGAACTATATTGGGTTTTGTCATCTTTTACGCCGATGGGACTCTTAGAACGCGCACACAGCTACAAAGATAAAACTGCCAAAGGGTTTGCAACAAATCATTCGCTCTTCTCTTACCCTGTTTTGATGGCGGCAGATATTTTGCTTTTTGGCTCAGAGGTTGTTCCTGTTGGAAAAGATCAGATTCAGCATGTTGAGATTGCAAGAGATATTGCCATAAAGTTCAACAACCAATATGGAGATATTTTAACTATTCCGCAGTTCAAAGTTCAAGAAGAAGTTGCAACTGTTCCGGGAGTTGACGGGCAAAAAATGTCAAAAAGCTACGGAAATATAGTAAATATCTTCGGAGAAGAGAACTCGCAGCTAAAAACTATCAAAAAAATCGTAACCGAAAATATAGCGATGGAAGAACCCAAAGAGTATGAAACCTGCAATGTTTACAATATGGCAAAACTCTTTTTAGAGGGAGATAATCTCTTAGCACTTCAAGAGAGATACAAAAAAGGCGGTGAGGG
>CAYHRD010000227.1:0-2636 GCA_964358925.1 uncultured Sulfurimonas sp. | reverse complement strand
AATTTCATGCACCTAACAGCGGGGAATGGGGCGAGTTTGAGAAGATTTTGTGGTGATTCTCCCCGCTGTAGGTGATTTAGACGTTAGCTGGAATTGGAAAAAATAAGAATTCACTGCATAATATGCAAGAAGGGAAATTACATGGCAAATGAAAGATTAACAGAATCATTTTTTAGAAATTTTGTTTTGGAAGATGACTTCTTTAAAGCGAAAAAAATATTATTAGAAGAGCAAGCCTCAAAAAATCTAAAAATTAACAAACTACTACTAAATGCCTCAAAGAGTGGTGGTGGAAAAGGTTATCCAGAATTTATCATACAATTTAGTGAAAATCCCGATGTTATAATTGTTGTTGAATGCAAAGCAAATTCAAAATTCCATGAATCAGAAAAGCGTGATAAACCAAGAGATTATGCGGTGGATGGGGCACTTCTTTATTCTTCATTTCTATCAAAAGAATTCGATGTAATTTCAATTGCAATCAGTGGAGAAAAAAAACAAAATTTACGTGTTTCTCATTTTCTTCAATTAAAAAACACTAATGAAGCATATAGTATTTTTAAAGAAGATAATTTTTTACCACTTTCTAATTATTTAACAAGTTACAGAACAGACGAACGAAAATTTAATCAAGATTTTCAAGAACTTTTAAAATATTCAAAAACCCTAAATGATAAATTACACACTTTAAAAGTCCCTGAATCAAATAGAAGCTTACTAATAAGTGGGGCATTGATAGCGTTAACAGATAAGGCATTCTGTAATGCTTATAAGTTTCAAAATCCTAAAGAATTATCTGAAAATCTAATTAATACAATTAAAAACAAACTTACCAATGTTCAAAACAAGCATATAGACGACATAATTACAACATACAGTTTTATTACAACACACACCATATTAGCGAAAAAAGAACATGAGCTGAGAGATATAATTACTAATGTCGATGAAAAGATAAACAATTTTATAAAGACATATAAATATTTTGATACGCTTGGGCAATTCTATATTGAATTTTTAAGGTATGCTAATAATGATAAAGGGTTAGGAATTGTATTAACACCTCCACATATTACGGAATTGTTTGCAGAAATCACAAATATCAATAAAAATAGTATTGTTTTGGACACATGTACTGGAACAGGCGGATTTTTAATTTCTGCAATGAAAAAAATGATTGTTGATGCTGGTGGTGATTTAGAAAAAGAAAAACTAATAAAGTCTAAACAAGTAATAGGAGTTGAAATACAGCACAGCATATTTTCTTTAACCTGCTCTAACATGTTTATTCATGGTGACGGCAGAAGTAACCTTATTAAAGGAAATTGCTTTGATAAAGTTGTCATTGATAATATAAAAAAGTATAAACCAAATGTTGCATTCTTAAATCCTCCCTACAAAGCAACTAAAAATGACATTGAAGAACTTAACTTTATTCTAAATAGCTTGACTTTATTAGAGAAGGGGTCATTATCTGTTACGATTGTACCTATGCTTTGCGCAACAGCTACGAATGGAGTTAAACAACAACTAAAAGCAAAACTTTTAAAAGAACATACCCTTGAAGCTGTGTTTTCAATGCCTAATGAGTTATTCCACAATTCAAATGCAACAGTCAATACATGTATTATGATATTTAGGGCTAAAGAAAAACACCCTGAAAATTATAAAACATATTTTGGTTATTGGAAGGAAGACGGATTTATCAAGATTAAGAATATAGGGAGAACAGATTTTTATCATAAATGGCCATTTATTAAAAATAATTGGCTAATAAATTATAGAAATAAAGAAGAAATTCCAGGTCATAGTATAAAAAAATATGTTACTGCAAATGAAGAATGGTGTGCAGAGGCATATATGGAAACAGACTATTCAATATTAACAAATGAAGATTTCATAAATAACATAAAGTCATTTTTGGCATATAAGTTATTGAAGCAAGATAGTAGTTTTTCTATTGCCATTGAACCGAAAAAAAATAATACAAAATTTGATCTTGATATAAATAAATGGAAATACTTTAAGTATGATGACGGAACAAATAAGAGTGTTTTCAAAATTAAAAAAGGTAAAAGGCTAACTAAAAAAGACCAAAGTGACGGAACTATTCCCTATGTAAGTTCGTCTTCCTTAAACAATGGGATTGATAATTATATAGGGAACGGACATACTGATAATAACTGTTTAAGTTTCGCTTGTTATGGTTCAATAGGTGAAGTTTTTTACCATGATGAGAAAGTTTGGGTTTCGGACAATGCCAATGTTTTTTATTTGCGTAATAAAGAACTAAGTTCATATTTAGGGATGTTTTTAATTACTATTTTACGTTTAGAAAAATTCAGATTTTCTTATGGTATGACAGGGAAAAAAGAAAGACTCCAAAGTTTATATATTAAACTTCCTGTTACTGATAATGGTCAGCCGGACTGGGCGTACATGGAAGATTTTATTAAATCCTTACCTTATTCCAAATCATTATGAGTTATTATTCAATAGCAAACACAAAAAACAGTTAACAAGGCGCTCCACCTGACTTTTTCCGCGGCTAAAGCCGCTCCAAAAGCAGGTGAGCTTGAATGTTAGCCTCTGGCGTAAGCAAGTACTCGAGGCTTGAGGGAAGAACACCCAGACAC
>CAYHRD010000226.1:0-2658 GCA_964358925.1 uncultured Sulfurimonas sp. | reverse complement strand
CTACATGCTTGAGTATATAACAGAGAATATTAATCTTAATTATGAAAAAGATTATAATCATGATGAGAATTTTATGCAAACTATTCAACTACTTTTTGATAATAAAAAACATGCAAAATATTTACCACAAATCCTTGTTGCTAACGAGCTACATATGGATAAAGAACAAACAAAACGATATATTACACATATGCATGAGAAGATGAGAGAAAGTACATTTCTTGATTTATACGAAACTATTTTCAATTTAGATTATAAAGTTTTTGACATTTTTGACAATCTTCTAATAGACTAAGATATACATTTTGTCCCTATCCTAGTCCCATTATATCTATTACAATTCTCCAATCAATTGATGAGATATAAGTAAATCGAAACAAAACTAATATCTCAAAATCTTAAAGCTTTAAGTAATCTAAAAAAGGTTACAAAATGTATTCAAAAACAGAAAAAGAGATAGAAAAAAGGCATGAGGTTGGCAAAAAATATATGCGGGCAAAAGAAGTCGCAACTTATTTAAGCGTTGGGTTAAGTACTGTCTGGATGTACGCAAATATCGGGAAGATAACACCTTTAAAATTATCCAAACGAGTTACAGTTTTTAAAATTGATGAACTCGACAAGCTTAAATTTGAAGAAACTGAAAAAGCTTGGCTAAACCCAGATGAACTGGGGAATCAGTTTTAAAATTCCTGCCAAATTTGAGTCAGAATTGTGGGAACAACTGCCAACACCTTCTCAGCTAAGAAGGTTAAGCAGTAGAAGTGGCAAAACGATTCTAAATGTATTATACCATTTTCAGTATCCACCACAAAGCTGGCGAGAATGGCAGAGAGTTGCTAGCATTAAGGCGCAAATACAGAAGCGCATTAATTGTGTAGTTTTTTGCGAATATGAGGTCATAGATTTCATTGAAAATGTTTATTATATATCCGAATTAGGTAGGCATTTTGAAGCTTTTATTAAGTTTCCAAAGCCTTTATTTCCTAATTCTAAAAAAGATATATACCAAAAACTGTGTATGTACGCAAAGCGACTGCATTATGAAGGATTGCTACATGTTGAACAACTTATTGCAACATCAATTAGATTTAATGTAGTTGAAGAGAATAAAGCAGATATCAGCCAAAAAATTAAAAGAGCTATATCTTCTTATAAATTTGCATGCGAATATAAAGATGAGTGGCAAACCAAACTCAGCAAAGAGGAACGACATAAAGTTTTGAGTGAATCTGCCAAAAAATCAGCAGTAATACGAAAAAAGAAGTCAGAAGATAAAAAAAAGTTGGCAATTATGCTTAAAAATGAAGGCTCAAGCCTAAAAGATATAGTTGAAAAATTGAATATTAGCCAAAGCACACTTTGGAGATTTTTGAAATGAAATATTTCATAAGCCTTTGCATAATATAAGGTTATCTCATCTCTCTTGAAACATGGTGGGGGGCGAAGTTTCGAGGGCTATGTTTCATTTGCCTTTGCAGTAGGGGCACAGCTCCTGTTGCACTAGGTACTATATTAATAATCAGAACAAGGATAATAAAATGAACACGAAAGAAATAGAATATTCACAAAACAATACCAACTTTTACATCTCAAAACTATGTGAAATGTATGATGGTAAAAATGTAGAAGACAGTGCGATAAGACTTATATTATTGAAAAATAATAAACCTGTTTTGTCAAAAAATTTCATTGATTTACACAAATCTATAAAATATGAAATAAATCTAATGGAAGAAACTAAAAATCATAAGATTAAAAGCGGAGCCATGTTTTATATTTCTGAATTAGTTAAAATATTCGACATAACTCATCTCGATAACATTGATAAAGATATTAATTTAATGCTACTGCATAACGAACAAATAGTAGTTTTTAAAAATCTTTTTATGCTACCAAAACTTATCCTAAATGCTAGGATAGAAAACATAATATCTAATATTGAAAATCAAATGCATGCAGATGGTGGATTTTTTTGCATACAAGAATATGAAAATTGGTTGCGTGTTTTACATAAAGATAGAGAGCCTGTCCTAGATATTTTTGATGAACTTAAGCGTTTGAAAACAGCACTAGATAATTTTGAAGCTTAGCTTAGGCAAGGTTAATCAAGTCCTACGGAATTGATACATTTCGGCTACGCCTACATTAACCTTGTTTAGAGATATATCAAACTCTTTTTCTTTTCTGAGGAGGTAAATTTTGAAAGAAAAAAAACAAAGACTTAAACAAATAAAAGTTTATTTTTCTGAAGTTGACTATACAAATATTTTGGCATTCTCTAAAGCTAAAAATATTTCAATGGCAGAGTGTATCAGACAAAAAATAAATTTAAAAATTGACAATCCTACACAACCAAAAATAAAACTTGTCTACAGAAATACAGACCCAAGGTTATTGTATGAGTTGAATAAAATCGGAAACAACTTAAACCAAATCGCAAAAAAATTAAATTCTAAAAATGAATTTGAAACGAGAGCGATTTTTGAAATTTATCAGAAAGTGATGAGTTTAAAATGATTATCCAATTTGTAGGCACCAATCAAGGTTGGGGAAATTATGTGCTTAATGGAACGAAAGCTAAACCAAGAAATCACGATTTAATCAAAGTTCTCAAGGGAGATATAGAGTTCGGCGACCGCATTACAAATGCGACCG
>CAYHRD010000225.1:0-2691 GCA_964358925.1 uncultured Sulfurimonas sp. | reverse complement strand
TTGGTCATTAGGTAGCGTTTATTATAAACACCGTATTGATTATCAAATATAGTTTCATTTTCAACATTTTTTATAATCTTTGCAGTATCATCGTACATACTCTTCATACTGCCACTCTGTTTCTTTAAAATAGAATTTAGTTTTAATATATCCGACTCTAAAGATGCTGCTACACCTCTTGTTTCATGATTATCCGAACTTGCCTCAAGCTCTTGTTTTCTCTTATCAAGTATTTTTGTCATAAGAGACATATTTTTGTATAGATTTGCGGTAACACCAAGAATATTTTTTATTGATAAGAAACCTTGCTTAAGGCTCTGCTCAAGCATAATGCTGTTTTCATCTTCATTATTCTCTTCCAGTTCAAGGATAGAGACAATATGATTGCGTGTATTTTGACTTTTATCTTCTAAAAGTCTATCAAAATAGAGGGAAAAGTTATTGGGCGTCGGAGGCAAGCCATCTTTCATTAACGCACTTAAAACCTCTTTTGAATAAGCATCTAACTCACTCTCCGGCTCTTCTTCTACAGCTTTGTCTCTTACTGCACTAGTAGGTGTTGTATCCGTTACGCTATGACGCATTCTACTTTTCAAAGCCCCCGACATATCAACCCCCTATACCATCTATTCTTTGCTTTTTTTCAATAACACTTCGTCAATCATACCATAATCTTTGGACTCTTGCGCGCTCATAAAGTTGTCTCTATCTGTATCTTTTTCAATTTTTTTTACATTTTGACCGGTATTTTTTGCCAAAATATGATTTAACTCCTCTTTCATACGAAGAATCTCTTTGGCTTGAATAGCTATATCAGTAGCTTGACCTCTTGCACCGCCCAAAGGCTGATGAATCATAATTCTAGCATGCGGAAGAGCATATCTTTTACCCTTTGCTCCGCTAGAGAGCAAAAATGCCCCCATCGATGCGGCTTGACCAATACATATAGTAGCTACATCGGGACGGATATAATTCATAGTATCAAATATCGCCATTCCTGCAGTAACTACACCGCCTGGAGAGTTTATGTAGAAGTAGATATCCTTTTCCGGATCTTCTGCTTCTAAAAAAAGCATCTGCGCCACTATAGAAGAGGCAACAGAGTCGTCAACCTCTCCGCTTAGCATAATGATTCTATCTTTTAAAAGACGAGAATAGATATCGTAAGAACGCTCACCGCGTGCTGTTTTTTCAACTACATAAGGAATATAACTCATTTAATTAAGCTTCTTTCATCTTTGAGTTAAGAATTTGCGTAAGCACTCTATCCTCAATCATTGACATTTGAATAGCAGGCAGATAACCTGCATTTTTATACTTATCGTAAGCTAATCTTGGGTCTTGTCCCATTTGCATTGCTTCATAATAAATAGTTTGCATAACTTCATTCTCATCAACTTTAATATTCTCGGCAGTCGCCAAAGCATCTATAATAAAAGTTGCTTTTACGCTTCTTGATGCATCTTCACGAAATGTTTCACGAAGTGCTTCTAGTTTATCTGCATTTTCTCTAAGCTCTTGTATCTCATCTTCACTCATAGTGCTAGCTTTTTTATTTAATGAAACATCAATTTCTTGATCTACTACAAACTCAGGTAAATCAAAATTCATCTTAGCTACAAAAGCCTCTAAAAGAGCCGGCTTTAACTCTTCGTTGTAAAGTTTTGAAACTGCTTCTTGCTCCATTTGAGCCTTTACTTGACTTTTTAAATTTTCTAAACTTGTATCATCTTGTCCTGCAAGCAATTTTGCAGCAAGAGCATCATTTATTTCTGCTTTTATTTTCGCTTGAATATTATGAAGAGTTACTTTAAATTCAGCGTCTTTTCCTGCAAGTTTATCAGAACCGTAATTTTCAGGGAATTTTACTTTTACAACTTTTTCTTCGCCTATATTCATACCGACTACTTGATCTTCAAAACCGGGGATAAACTGATTTGAACCTAAAACAAGTGCGAACTCTTTAGCGGCTCCGCCCTCAAAAAGTACTCCGTCAATTGAACCCTCAAAGTCGATAATTGCGCTATCACCATTTTGTGCAGCTCTTTTTTCTTTAAGGTCAACAAACTTTCCTTGAGAATCGGCAATTTTTTCAAGTCTTGCATTTATATCCGCATCGCTTATTATAGGTTTTTCAAAACTCTCCACCATTTCAAGATAACCGTCAAGATTTATATCCGGTCTCATTGCAACTTTAACGGTTACATCAATGCTATCTGCATTTTTAACAAAATTAGAGATATTCGGCTCACCGATTAATGAATTCATTGCAACTTTTAACTCATCAAGACCTCTGTTTAAAACTTCACGCAATGCTTCTGCTTCTGCATCTTGAACTAAACGATCTCCAAACTGTTTTTTAACTACGGCTACAGGAACTTTACCTTTACGGAACCCTTGAACAGAAGCAGTTTTAGTCAACTTTTTAGCTAGTTTTTCTATATTTGCATCCACTACTTCTTTTGGAATTTTAGCTTCTATCTCAGCATTTGCACTATTAATCTTATTTGTTTTGATTTTCATCAATTTCCTTTTTTATTTAATTTAAAACGCCAAAGGAAGTAATTCCTTCGGCTACGCTAGCCGCTATGGCACTAAAGCTTGACACTTCCGTGTCAGAATAAAAAGCTAAAGAAAAGTAATTCCTTCGGCTACGCTAGCCGCTATGGCACTAAAGCTTGACACTTCCGT
>CAYHRD010000224.1:0-2692 GCA_964358925.1 uncultured Sulfurimonas sp. | reverse complement strand
TTCGTTCCTACATGGTGATGTCACAGAATATTGGGCTTAGCCATTTTTCGGAGTTTTTTGGCTCGACTTTACGAAAGCAAGAAAAAAATAGATTTCAAAATGTAGCATCAAATATCATTTCAAACGGTACATCAAAAGTAGAAGCAAAGATAGCACTTGATGCAGTTTTTGATGGTGAAATGTTGGCGTATAAATTAGCATTTGATAAAGAGATTATCAAACGAGAATCATCACATATCAAAGAAACTCATCAGAAATATTTTCTTGATACCAATCACTCAAAACGAAATTATCACTTTTGTGTACATTTTATAAGAGAAAATGAAAGAACGAAGGCTACATCTTCTGGTTTAAGACTTTATCGGTTTTATTACCTGCGAGAAAAACTCAAAAAACAAGCAATAAAACTCAATAATTTTTTGTATAAAGAATCTCAAATTATCAGTAAAATAGACTTTTATAGAAAATTTTATACAGATGAAATTAAAGTTTTTCAACATGAAGATTATTTAAAAGATGAGTATATCGACCTTTCAAAACTTATCACAACAATCGATGTGGCAGGTGATGAAAATAGAACTCCGCCAGAGGTTTTTGCTCCTATCATCAAATACTTGCGAAGGGATATAAAAAAGCTAGATGATTTTAGAGATGACTACATCAAATACCAAAGAGACGGGCATGATTTTGTAGAAAATTATAAGTTACGACTCTCTGTTCATGCCGGAGAGGACTTCAACTATATTGTCACCGGTATGAGAAAAGTACATGAAACGGTGAAGTTTTACCATATGAATGATAGAGACCGATTAGGACATGCGCTAGCTATTGGACTAAGTCCGAAAAAGTGGTGCGAGTTGAATGGAGATATATTTGTTACACAGCATGAGCATCTTGACAACCTTGTGTGGCTCTATCATCAAGCGAACGAGATAGATGGTTATTTTAAATTTACCGATAGACTAAAATCAAAGTACGAAAAAGTAGCATTGGAATTATTCAAAGATATATACGGTAATCTTGAGGCAACGATAGATGACATGTACAAAGCTTGGAAATTAAGAGAGTATTGCCCTTTTGTGATGTTTGATGATAAAGATTTTGCAAAGAGAAATGAATGTATCGAACCAAACCTTTTTGATAAAGAGAAATACCGTTACTATGAAGTGGCAAAAGCGATATATAAAAAATATCATACATGTGAAGATGTAAGAGAAAAAGGTGATAAAGTCTTAAAAATAGAGTATGAAAATGTCAACAGAGATGGATTTCATAGATACTTCATAACTGATGACGATTTAGATTTAATAGAAGCTGTACAAGATAGACTGATACAAAAATTTTGTGATAAAGGAATTATCATAGAAACAAATCCATCTTCAAATGTCTATATTGCTCATATTGATAAATATTATGAGCATCCAATATATAGATGGTATCCAATTTTTGAGGAAGATTTAAATCCGCAAAATGGGAAATTCAATAGATTTGGAATCCGAAGTTCTCGAATGAAAGTATGTGTCAATACAGATGACCCGGCTATTATGCCGACAACCCTTAGAAATGAATTTGAACTTATAGAAAGAAATGCTCTAGCAAGTCATAGTTCTTCTCAAGAAAAGATAGAACAATGGAGTGAAAATATAAGAAAAATAGGGATTGAAATATTTGATTACGACCATCAAAAAAGTGAGTTTAGAAGAGTCTGAATTTATAGGTAAATAAGCATAAAACTTATTCACCTAGCAATAATGTAGTATAAAAAGAACAATTTAATTATAACTTTTGTTAGTCAAACTTTAAAATTTCTTTAGCCTGAATCATATCTTTATCGCCTCTGCCGGAGATGTTTACGATGATTAGTTTATCTTTTATATTTGGCATTTTTTTTAGGTACGCCACTGCATGCGCACTCTCAAAAGCGGGGATAATTCCCTCTTTTCGTGATAGCCATACAAACGCATCCAGTGCTTCTTGGTCTGTTGCATGGTCATAGCTTACGGATTTGTTGTCGTGATGGAAAGCATGTTCAGGTCCGATTCCCGGATAGTCAAGTCCTGCAGAGATAGAGTGAGCTTCTAGTATCTGACCATCTTCGTCTTGAAGCAGGTAGCTCATCTGACCGTGCAGTACGCCGGGGCGACCTTGATTTAGCGAACAGCCGTGTTCACCGGAGCTTATACCTTTTCCGCCTGCCTCTATGCCGATACACTCAACCTCTTTATCTTCTAAAAAGTGTTGAAACATTCCTATCGCATTGCTTCCGCCGCCGATACACGCTACAACATAATCAGGTAAACGACCCTCTTTTTCAAGTATCTGAGCTCTTGCTTCATAACCGATAATCGCTTGAAAATCTCTTACCATCATTGGGTATGGATGAGGACCCGCAACAGTCCCTATAATGTAAAAAGTGTCTCTTGCATTTGTAACCCAGTGGCGAATTGCATCATTCATTGCATCTTTTAGCGTTTTGCTTCCACTTTGAACAGAGTTTACTTTTGCACCGAGGAGCTTCATACGAAAAACATTTAACTCTTGTCTTGCCACATCTTTTGCACCCATAAATATTTCGCACTCAAGACCTAACAACGCACAAATTGTAGCAGTTGCAACACCGTGCTGTCCTGCACCGGTTTCAGCGATGATTTTTTTGTATCCGAGTCGCTTTGCCATAAGCCCTTGAGCGATG
>CAYHRD010000223.1:0-2709 GCA_964358925.1 uncultured Sulfurimonas sp. | reverse complement strand
TTATGATACGATCATCGCTCTTGAAATAATTATCGCTTTGCTTTGAGTCTTTTAAAATGCCGTATGTAATTTTTACAATAATGAGCAAGGATACAATCCAAGTAATTATTATTAAAGTAGATGGTTCGTTTATCATAGTTAACCTTTCTGTGCTACAATTTTCTTCTTAAGTTTATAAAAACCGTTCGGCGAGTTGCTCCAACAACTCTTCGAACTTCTCTTCAAATCTCTCAAGTCTGTTAAGTATATTTTTTGCCATAACTACACCTCCCAGCCCTAAGACTGAAAAGCACTAACATTTTCAATATCATTTAATATCGAATTAGTAAGCTCACGGATAGACTCTTCATATAGTTGATCTATGTTGTAGCAGATAAGCTCTGCAGCTAAAGCACCTTCATCGGCACTCAAAAATAGTTCTGTTTCAAAACGAGTAGTCATTTCACGGTCGTTTTTAAATATAGGGAACTCAAAAACTATAACTTTTGGAAGCGTCATACTCTGTTTACCTGTTTGGATATTTACATCGAGATGAAACTTTTGTTGTGCGTTTCTCTGTACGCTGTCAATGGTTTTAATGGCTTGTAGATGCTCTGCCATTTCGATAATGTCCATATCATCCGCTTTTTTGTTGTCAAAAGCTACTATAAACGGCTCCATTCGCTTTAAAAATCTTACGAACTGTTTTTGAGAGAGTTGCGTTTGGTGGGACTTAAACTCTTTAAAATCATCTGTTATTTGCAGCTGCATAAAGCAGGTACTGTCTCCGTAATCTGCTTTTTCTTTTGTTGTGTAGTTAAAAACAGCCTTGATTTGACTGTCATTATAAAAAAGCTTTGTTGCTTCAGTTTTATACTCATTGACAAATGCAATAAAGTCAATCTTGCTTATGATATTTTGACTAAGGACATGTCTGTCGATTGGTGGTTTAAAGTATATGGGTCGCTCAGTCTCATCTATCTTGTAATCTTGATGAAATACTTTGCGTCCGTTTCCTAAATCTTCTTTTACGGGTCTAAATGCATTTGCAATTTTTCCAATTAACTCTTTCATTATCTCATCTCCGGTAGTGTTTGCTGATTTGGTCTGTTTCGTGTCGGTAAGAATGTCCTATCATTTACGAAAAAGCCGGTTTTTATTTGTGGCTTAGGTATCTTTGCAGATACGGTTCCTGTCATGCTGATTTGGTCATCAGCAATTTTCCCAATCTCAAGCTTTATAGTAAGAGTTGTTTTTTTTTCTTGAACCATTGTTGCTTTGACGCACTCTTTGAGTTTGCGTGATGCCTCTTCGGCTATCTCGCCATTTCCGGCAACTCTAAGAGCGGATATAAACGCTTCTATCTCAGAAGCTAAAACTTCTTGCTGCATGTATTTTCCTTAAGTATTTAATCAGAGCAGTTTTTATCTACTCTCATATAGAGACTTGATGTGTTATTCACGGTGAAACCTTTGTGATATAATTGAGCTGCCAAACAAAATCAAAAAAAAGCTTCATAATAAATATATGGATAAGAAAATGAATAAACAAAAAGAAAGAGAAAATAAAAAATCAGAAGAATTGTTGAAAAATTATGAGCACAATCTTAAGCTTCATCAAGAGTCAAAGCGTAAGATCCTTGATATTATCCTATTATCATCTATGCCGCATCAAGTTCATAATATAAAAACGATAGTATGGATGAACCTTTTGTTTTTGGGTCTGTCTATCCAAATATTTAAAAACATGGAACAGGGATTTATACACATTGTGTTTTATGGAACTATCTTGCTTAGCATTTCACTTATGCTTGTAGCTCTTCTAAGAAATCGCTACAAATGGTACGGCGGTTATGATGATATAGAATATAGCCACACCATTTACGATAACAAATACTCAAAAAGTGATATGCTAGGTACATTGCTTAAAAACGATGATATTGCCATCACTAAAAATCGTGAAATTATGAAAAATACATCTGGATTTATGCGTGGTGCTTTGATGAGTACATTTTTAGGGTTTGCACTATTTGCGAGTATTATCATGTTGTCGGTTCATCAACCCACAATGAAAGGAGGTGATAAAATCATGGCAGATGATAAAAATAAACCGGCTAGTCCATCAACTCAACCCGTAAACACGGGTGGCTTGTCTACAGAAGCTTCCGAAAGAAGTTTAGGCAATACAACTGCTCAAACTCCAAAAGATAGCAATTCTACCAAAAAGTAAGCCTCACGGCTTGCTTACTCATCAAATAGCGTAATAGTCAAAAATATCAGCATCATCAAAAACCACCAATCATCCATTACCCATCCTTTATATACTCTAAGTACCATGCGAACATGGCACCATAAAATATATATACACCGTTGCATTCACGGCTCAGTCGCATTCACTGCAACTCATCCAACATCAGCACCACCGCTCAACGGTTTCTTTTCACTGCATGGTCTCAGGGCTACTTGCCCCGTTTGTCACAAAACAAAGCCGCTTTCTAAGAGCGGTTTTTTGTTTCGGATAAGAAAGTGTAAGTTATTCTTACTTAAAACAATATTAAAATAGTAAGATTAACTTACATTTACAATGATATAATAATTTACTAAACAAAAAATAATTAGATGGGGGTGTTAAAGTGGAATTTCATAATTTAGAAATAATCGGTAAATTAAGTTGATATCAATAAATAACAATTTGTAATACACAATCTTTAAAAAAGGGTTAATATGGAGC
>CAYHRD010000222.1:0-2735 GCA_964358925.1 uncultured Sulfurimonas sp. | reverse complement strand
CACAGGCAGCCCATTTGGTTGTATTGAAAAATACATTGTTATAGGAATCGCGTTTGTACGGGCCGATAAAATAAGGCGGACAGGAGCCGATTCCCACGCTGATGAGGAACTCACTGATATCCGTCGCTTGTAAATAATTCAACTCACGCGGGTCGGCGCCTTTGAACATCAGGAATGCGTGGTACATGCGTGCCACGTGTTCATCCAAAAATCGGCCGGAACGCACGGGACCCACCCGTGTCGAATCATTGCTCAAAAAAACTGCGATGAAACGGGTATCCCCCCACTCAATGTAATATTCATAGACCACATCCGCCAGAGTCAGGCTGGATTGCGGGCGGATGTAATCTGGAGAATTGGCAATCTTGATGGCCAGCGGCCTGTGCTGCAACGAAGCAGGGTCGCTGACGGGCAGGCCGGTCAACGGGTTGGTGACGATGGAAACTGAGACATCTGCGGAAGGGACAATGTTCGATGGACCGGGCAAGTTTTCCACGGGAACGTATTTCGTCGGGTAAGGCGTGAAGGTTGGCTGGGGCTGAGGGGTGGTCAATGCAAGGTATGGATCCGGTGATGCATCCAGGGGTTGAAAAGGCGTCAATGTGGGTTGAATGTTCGAGGAAACGGACTCAATTTGCAGTGGGGAAAGAGGCGTTGCATCTGTTGTGGCGGCGGAAGGGGTGCAGGATGAGATCCAAAGGAGCGTTAAAATCGAAAGGATTATTTTTCTTCCAGATGGTTTGTGATCGCGATACATAATGAAGATGATTGTACCAAAAGCAAATGGGCAAACTGCCACGGCAATAAAACTGATACAATTACTTATCCCATGTTAATTTTGATTTCCTGTCTTTTGTTATTTGTCAGCGGGCTGACATTGATCGTTTTGCGTGTGGTGCAGCCCTCCGCCCGCTACACATGGCTCGTGGCCGTAAGCGGGGGAATCCTTGCCATGCTGAGCGTGCTACTATGGCTGGCTCAAATGCCTTTCGAGCTCGTCCTGCCTGCATGGCAGCCGAATTCGTTATTCTCAACCCCGATCCTTTTTCGGGCGGATGAAATCTCGTGGCCTTTTTCGATCAGCATTGCCGCGTTGACCCTGGCCGCGCTCCTGACCGCTGCAGCGGGCCCGGTCTTTGTCAACTCTTATGCATGGGTGGGTGTGCTCGCTTTGGGCGGGGTCGGCATCCTGGCCGTGACGGCAGAAAACCCGTTGACTTTGTTGCTGGTTTGGGCGTCTCTGGACCTGACCGAACTATTCACCCAGTTACGTTCGGTGGAGGGAAAAACCAATAATGAAAAAGTCGTTATTTCATTTTCGACCCGCGTCTTTGGCCTCGCGTTACTGCTTTGGGCAAATATCGCGAGCGCTGCCGGGGGCAGTGTTTTCGATTTTAAATCCATGTCGGCAGGCTCGGGTTTGTATTTGATCGCGGCGGCGGGTTTGCGCCTGGGGGTGTTCCCCCTTCACCTGCCATATTCGCCAGATTCTTCGCTGCGCCGCGGGCTTGGCACATCGCTTCGATTAATTTCAGCGGCATCCAGCATGGTGGTACTGGCACATGTTCCCGCCGAAAGTTTGAATTCAATTGCGACACCGATCTTGATCACACTGGCGTTGGTCGCCACTTTGTATGGCGGATGGATGTGGCTGCGCGCGCCCGACGAACTGAACGGCCGCCCGTATTGGATCATCAGCATTGTTTCGTTAGCCGTCATTTCCGCATTGACCGGCAACCCAACCGGCGCTATCGCCTGGGGATGTTCTCTGATACTGGTGGGCGGTTCGCTTTTCCTTTCTTCGGTACAACTCCCCTGGTTAAACCGCGCGATGCTGGCTGGCGCATGGAGTCTTTCATCCCTGCCATTTTCGCTTACCGCCGGTGCCTGGCTGGGAAATTTGGGAATTTTCCTTCCATTTGTAATCGCTGCCCAGGCATTGACCGTTGCCGGTTTTATCCGCCACGCTCTCCGCCCCATCGGCCGTGACTCGCTTGAAGCTCAACCGGGTTGGGCGCGCGCCGTTTACCCTGCGGGAATATTATTGCTTATTCTTATTCAGTTTTTATTGGGACTGGCCGGCTGGAATGGAGCGATGCAAGTCGGGGCATGGCTGCAAGCTGTCATCGCCTCTCTTCTGACCTTTGGGCTGGTCTGGGCTATGCCGCGTTTCCGCATCCTCAACCCGATTCGCGCCCACTGGATCACATCCACTGCTTCGCAGTTCGGCGGCATCAGCCGACTGTTATGGTCTCTTTATCGCTCGCTGGCAGGGATCAGCCAAACCATCATCCTGACCCTCGAAGGGGAAGGCGGAATCATGTGGACACTGCTTTTCCTGATCCTTTTTATTTCATTATTAACCCAGGGGGCTCCATAACATGACGAACGAAATCATCTCATGGCTGTCGGTGGGATTGATCCTTGCCTCATCCGCGACCATTCTTATTAATCGGGATTGGCGCGTGAGTCTTGGCTCGCTGGCAGTGCAGTATATTGCAGTGTTCTGGCTGGTCTCGCGCCATCTGCCTTTTGTAATGGGCTCTGTCAAATTGATTGCAGGCTGGATGGTGGTGGCCGCCCTCGGTATGACTCGTCTTGGACTAACGAATTTAGATCGGGAAGAAGAGGATACCTTCTGGCCGCGCGGGCGGTGGTTCCGAATCATCTTAATAATGATCGTCGCGCTAGTCACCGCCGGAGCCACGCCGCGAATAGAGGCTGCCATACCCGGA
>CAYHRD010000221.1:0-2745 GCA_964358925.1 uncultured Sulfurimonas sp. | reverse complement strand
GGTAGAGTTATTTTTCATATCCAATAAAATCATTACCCGCTCCTTTTACCCTTTTACAAAGATTTTAGGACTTGTAGCATAAATTATTCCAATATTAAAACTGACCTTATGCACTTTTATCAAAAAGAGCGTAAAGTGTCAGTTTTTCTCCCATATCCGAAAGATATGGGTAGCTTTAGGGGGGGGGTGTAGGGACAAATGTCCCTGCCACTTTATGAGCTCGCGTGCCCTCACTTTTGGGTATTGCTCATAAAGTGCGTAACACTAGTTAAAAACATCCCGTTAAACAAAAAAACTAGTAGGGGTTAAAACTACTTAAACATTTCAAATCATTTTTATATTTTGCTTCGGCGATATTCATTAACTCTTCTATCAACACTTTAGACTTTTCCCCATCTACCGGATAACTTACGACGCAAGATTTTAAATCGGTACTGAAAAACTCGCTAAACATTTTTTTAACTATACTAGCTCCGTATTTATCAGTATAAGGAAGTATAAAAAAGTAATCAGAATTACTACTTACGATAGCATCCGAATTCCTCAAAATTTGTTCAAGCGAACTCTCTATAACCGATTGTTCAACTTTTGAGAAATCACAATACAAGAGAGTAAAACTCTCTGCACGATTCTCATCCAGTCTCTCAGCCAAACCTATAGTCAAATCAAGAAGTTGTTTAAAATTATCAAATGTAAAACGCACGCCTGCCATCTCTCACCTCACTTTTAAAATTTAACTAAAGTATACCTAAAATTTTACATTACCGTATATGGTTTTATCTCGTCTCTTGAAGCAAACGGAGCGGCTTGAAACTCCTCTTTTTTATCATATGAGAGTGTATACTCGGTACCCTCTTTTGTTTTGCAGTATGTCAAAATTATCTTTGCCGCCAACTCTTTATCTGCTTGTGTTGCACTCTTGCTTAACATTGAGTGCGGACCCGGCAGACCGAGCGTTTTGATATGATAATATTTGTCATTTTCTATATTTTGCAGATGAACATTCTCATCTTGATTTCTTCCTATAACAAGTTTTGCACCGTCTTTTAGACGAAGATGGCGACCAAACTTCATAAGTTTGATATCTCTAACTTCAAATGTATCATATCTTATAAAATCAAACATCTTTTTGGCAAAATTCTCATCAGTCAAAAGACATCCTCCGCCCGGACTCTCAAAATTATCCAAACCGATTTCTTTAACCAACTCAAGCTGTCTATCACGATTTCTTCCCGTAATACCTTCAAGTTTTTCTCTATCTACCCAACCCTCTATTTCGGCTATCGTAGGAGCTAACATTTTTGCAGAGAGAGGACGCAAAAGCAATCCATTACAATTGCTCTCATTTAATACGGTTTGAAGAGCATCTTTGTTTTGACTCATTGGTCGCTGTCCCAAAACTTCACCGCTTATCAAAAACGATGCACCCTCTGCCTCCATAACCCTTTTTGCCACGGCAAACATCTTCGCATGACAATCTATACACGGGTTGAAATTTTTACCGTACCCATATTTTGGATCAAAAAGCACATCTTGTAAAAATTCACTCTCAATATCTATAATTTTCAACTCTGCTCCGACTTGGTCACACATACTCTGCATATGTTCAAGTCTATCTTTTGTACTTCCAAAGCCCGTATTAATATTTACCGCCAAAACTTCTATGCCTTGGTCTATTATAAGCTTTATCGCCAAAGTTGAGTCTAATCCACCGCTAAATAGCGCGATTGCTTTCATCTTTTTCCCTTGTTTGTATAATCAATAATTTAAATTATGAAATTATACACTACTTTCTTCTTCTGCTTGAAGAGTTTTGTGATTGATTTTGAGATGCTTTATTGCTCGGTCTGTTTCTTGAGTTTGAACCTCTACCGCCGCCTTGATTTATCGGCTCTGCTTTTATAGAGGGATCGGGTTTAAAATCTTTTAGCCACACTTTAGGAATATCGTTTTTGATTAATTTCTCTATATTTGCAAGGTACTCGTGTTCATCTATACAAACCAATGATATCGCTTCTCCCTCACGACCGGCACGACCTGTTCGCCCGATTCTGTGAACATAATCTTCAGATACATTCGGTAGTTCATAGTTTATAACATGCGGCAGCTGGTCTATATCTATTCCTCTGGCTGCAATATCCGTTGCAACCAAAACTCTGATTTGCCCATCTTTAAAATCCGCTAAAGCTTTTGTTCTCGCATTTTGACTCTTGTTTCCATGAATAGCGGCTGAAGTTATTCCATCCTTTTCAAGCTGACCTGAGAGCTTGTTTGCCCCGTGTTTTGTTCTTGTAAATACAAGCACCTGTTTCCATTTGCCCTCATTTATCAAATGTGTTAAAAGCTCCCGCTTGCGCTCTTTATCAACCGGGTAAACTGCTTGTTTTACACTCTCTGAAGCGGTATTTCGACGCGCTACTTCTATAAGAGCCGGAGAATTTAACAATTTGTCCGAGAGTTTTTTAATCTCATCCGAGTAAGTAGCCGAGAAGAGTAAATTTTGTCTATGTTTTGGAAGAATTGCCAATATTTTTTTAATATCGTTTATAAAACCCATATCCAACATTCTATCCGCTTCATCAAGTATAAGAAATTCAACGCTTCCTAAATCTATACTCTTTTGCGAAACATGATCTAAAAGCCGCCCCGGTGTAGCGATAACGATATCGACTCCGTTGCGGAGCTTTGTCAGCTGTGGATTGATTTTGACTCCTCCAAAGATTACCGCTGAAGTAAATGGAAGAT
>CAYHRD010000220.1:0-2795 GCA_964358925.1 uncultured Sulfurimonas sp. | reverse complement strand
CGTAAACTTTATAGTAAACTCTAAAATCAATGCAGACGATATGAGAAGATTTGAGCAAGAATATGATTCTGTTATGGTTGCAACTGGAACGAGAATCTCTAAAAAAGTTTACTGCAACAACGAAAGAGCAGAGATAAAAGGGTATTGGGGCGCGATAGATTTTCTTGACAAAGTAAATCTATATGAGAAGTACGGCTATAAAATCTCAAAAGCGGAACAGGATGAAAATCTCCTAACTACAGATTTTGTTGATTTAACCGGAAAAACTCTTGTTTGCGTCGGCGGCGGTTTTACATCTATGGATGTCGTTAGATGTGCCATCAGAGCAAATGCAAAAAAAGTTTATATGATTTACCGTAGAGATGAGAAAACCATCATCAAAAATACGACATACGAAGAGTACCATGAAGCAGTAGAAGAGGGTGTAGAGTTTCTATTTCACTCCGCTGTTGCCGAGATGGTTGATGAAGAAAACCTCTTAAAATCTCTTTTAATTGATAAGTATGAGTTGGTTCCCGATCCAAACGGGGGCAGAGCAGAGCTTGTAAAAGTGGAGGGCGCTTCTTATGTTATAGAGGCTGATTATCTTATCCCTGCTGTTTCTCAGTCGGCTGACCTTAAACTTCTTCCTAGTGAATGGGAGATTGAACTGACTTCTTGGGCGACTATTAAGACAAACGGCAAGGACTATATGACATCTCGTAAGGGTATTTTTGCTTCAGGGGATTGTGAATACGGTCCTATGACAATTGTAAATGCAGTCGGTCAGGCAAAACGCGCGGCTTCGGTTATGAGTAGATATGTTTTAAGCGGTGAAGTTACTCTAAGCGATGATGAGATTATGGAAGATCATCTTAGAAAACTTCGTGTTTATGATAAAAAAGAGAAGATTACGGGCTGGTTAAAAGGTGTGCCGAGACAACACTCCGAAGTTCTTGAAGTTGAAGATAGAAAATACAACAATAAAGAAGTGAACTTAGGCTTTACGCAAGAAGAGGCTATGAGTGAAGCAGAGAGATGTATGCGTTGTTACTATATAGCTATGGTGCAGGCGTAGAGGATGGGAGATATGAATAAATTGATTAATTTTAAAATTGACGGTATCTCTGTAGAAGCACAAAGAGGTGAGACTATTTTAACCGTGGCTCGCAAAAACGGAATTTATATTCCTACTATGTGTTACATCTCTAAAACTTCGCCGTGTGCGTCATGCCGTATGTGTGTCGTTGAAGCCGAGGGAGTTGACGGTTTTATTCTTAGCTGTAACACTCCTCCGACCGAGGGCGCCCAGATTACGACAAACACGGCTGCATTGCAAAATGAGCGAACAAACATAATGAAGCTTTATGATGTAAATCATCCTTTGGAATGCGGTGTTTGCGACAAATCAGGTGAGTGTGATTTACAAAATAAAACTTTAGAGTTTAGTGTTGAGAGACAAAGTTTCTCCGCTCGCGATCAGCTTCGCCCGCTTCAGCATTGGGGACTTATAGACTATGAACCGTCGTTGTGCATTATGTGCGAAAAGTGCGTGCATGTATGTAATGAGGTTATCGGCGATGACGCAATTGAAGTAAAATTCGGCGGATATAGTTCAACGATTATTCCAAAAAACAGCGAAACTCTTGATTGTACTTTTTGTGGAGAGTGTATCGCAGTTTGTCCTGTCGGAGCGCTTGTCAGCAGCGGTTTTAAATATAGAGCAAATGCATGGGAGTTAGAACGAGTTCCCGCAACATGTGCTCACTGCTCGGCAGGTTGCCCTCTTGAGTATGAAACAAGACACGGCTCTTTAAACGGCGCTGATGAGATATTTAGAGTTAAAAACAATTTTGAGTTTGCTTCACTTTGCGGTGCAGGGCGATTCGGTTTTGATTTTGACAACAGAGCGCTTAAAAATGAAAACGCATTTAACAGAGCAATTGAAGCGTTAAAAAATGCAAAAGCTATAAGATTTTCTTCTATGATTACAAACGAAGAAGCGCATATTTTAGAACTTCTAAAAGATAAATTAGGCGTAAAACTATTTAATGAAGATGCAAGAAAATTCGCCGAGTTTATGAAGTCTTATAGCTCAATAAGTTCAAAACTTCATCATAGCGGCTCTCTTGATGCAATTAAACAATCAGACGCTCTAATCGTTATAGGAAGCAGAATAGCAACCGATAATCCGGGTGTTAGATATGCACTGACGACCGCTTCAAAGCATAACGGTGCGAAAATCGTCTATGCTCACCCTATGGAAGATACTTTAATGCAGAGTGTTACAACTCAGATGATGAAGTATGAAGTAGGAACGGAAGAGGGCGTTATGGCGCTTTTGGCTCATACGATTTTAAAAGATAGTGATTTGGATGAGAGCGAGAGAGCATTTTTTGATGAGCTGGATTTCGGCTACTTGTATGCCGAGACAAATATCGGCGAAGAAGAGCTGTCTCATATGATGAAATCATTTATGCGAGCAAAAAAACGCACTCTTATTATAGGTAATGATTTGATTGCACATAATCGCTCAAGCAATATAGCTAAATTAGCCGCTTTAATAGAAAAGTACAGCGATTTCTCTTTGATAGTAGTACCAAGAGAAGTAAATACTCTTGGAGTATCGCTTATAAATTCACTGGATCGTGATGAAAAGACACCAAATGTCGTAGGTTATAACGCTAAAGGCGACTTTGTTATCTCTTCGCTAGAGGGTGCTGATTTGGCAATTCCTTCGCTTAACCAACAAGAGGGAACCTTTGTAAGTATCGATAACAGAGTATTGCCTACGAATGTAGCGTTAGAATTTGACG
>CAYHRD010000219.1:0-2810 GCA_964358925.1 uncultured Sulfurimonas sp. | reverse complement strand
AAAAGGCTTTAAAATGGTTATATCAGTTATTAATAAAAAAGGTGGGGTTGGCAAAACTCCTATATCTTTCTCTCTTGCAAAAGATCTAAATTTTTATCTTCAATCAAATGACAATTCAGTTATCGAATCCATCTATCCGGACATGGCAAAAATTTCTCCAGCTCCGGATTTAATCGATGATTGTGTTTATGATTTTGGCGGATTTGTTGACACCGGCATCATTGATATAATCAAAGCTAGCGATGCCGTATTGATTCCATGTTCGATTGATTATAATTCTATTGTACGCACGGTTGAGACGATTGAAGAGATTCAGCAGTACAATAGCAATATTATTGTTATTGTTACTAAAACAGAAAAGCCTACAGATTTTGATTCTGCAAAAGATGCTATTGCACAACATTTTGATGACTTGAGTTTTTTTGAACTTCGTTTGTCAAAAGCGTTTAGAAATTCAATTGAAACGGGACTATCAGTTACGGAACTTTATCAGGAAAGCCCATTAACTCGCAGTGCTTATAAAACTGTTTACGGACAATATTTAACACTTTTAGAACTCTTTAATAACGCTACAAAAGGATAATAAATTATGGCGGCAAAAAAATCAATTAACGACATGCTTGCGCAAAAAAAAGAACCCGTAAAAACATTTGAGCAAGTAGAAAAAGCAAAAGGCGGTCGCCCAAAAAAAGAAGCAGGAGAAAAAGCAAAAGAGAATCGTTTTGCAGTTTATTTTACGCCTGCCGAACTCTCAATTGTTAAATCGGCAGCAGATAGTTTTGGAATGACCGTGGGAAAATATATCAAAATTGCAGCGATGAGAAGTGCAAAAAAAGACTCAATTCCTTAGATTTTTATATCTATAATCTGAGAAATTGCATTTGGTTCTAAATCTAAATCATCTCTTTGCAGTAGCTCTTCCAAAGTTGAAGCTTTTGGAAGAGGTATTAAATCTTCGCAGTAGAGTTCTGCTGCTTCCTTTATCATTTCAACTGCTTCTTTAAAAGTCTCTCCGTATGAGAAACAACCTTCTAAATCCGGTACTAATGCATTGTAAGCGTCATCATGTTCATCTTTGTATATAAAAGCTATATACTTCATATTTTTTGATTCCTTAATTTTATAAAATCGACATAAATCAAACTGCTGATTTTACATCTTTGAACTATATTATTATCTGCTTTTATCTCTGCTTCTATAGCATCGGCTAAAATTTGATTATAGTAGAACTTTTGCTTTTTTTGACTTAATTTTCTAAATGCCTCTAAAATCTCTATCTCTTTTTCTGAGATATGCGTAAGCTGTTTTTTCATCATTTTATTTTAATCCTGCTGTATTTTTTGTTTCAAAGTCGACATAAATCAAGCTGCTGATTTTACATCTTTTTACTATATTGCTGTTTGTTTCTTTAGCTTTTATCTTAGCTTTAAGAGCATCTGTTTTTAGTTCGTGATAAAAAATCTTTTGATCATCCTCATCAAGAGTTCTAAATGCTTCTAAAATCTCTATCTCTTTTTCTGAGATATGCGTAAGCTGTTTTTTTACCATGTTATACATCCGTATGATGAAAAGTATCATCACTGCTAAACATATCATCAGTTCCAAACACATTACCCATCGTATCAACTCCATCTGTACCATCACCAATCATAGGAGCACCGCTTGCAGGATTTATGAAATGAATAGAAGAAGAATCATCATCTGATGAAAAAGAATAGCTTGCTTCATCATCTTTATAAAAATCTTCATCATCACTTTTTTTGGAAACAACTTCATTTTTAGAATTATCTTCACTATTGCTGAAAATAATCAAACCGATAACACTAATCACGATTGTGAAAAAAATCAATCCCATTTTACTCAATCCTTTTATTACTTTATTTTACACTTTATTCATAAAAAAATAAAATTATGAATAAAACTAAATTACAAAAAACAAAGGAATCACATGAAAATGTCTCTTGAAAAAGAATCTGATTTTATAGCTAAAGTTGAAAACAATAATATTTGTTTTGAGATTATTAATGAAAATTATTTTTTTGAATTTACAAAAAAAGAAGTCATCAAAGTATTTGAAAAAAATATAGATTGTACATCTGATTTGTTTGATATCTTATATGTTCTGTCATATGACAGAGCTAAAAATTCAATCAAAAAAATAATTGAAAGAAAATCAAAATCAAAATTTATGTCTGATATAAATTGTCTAGATTTGGTTGATAAAGTAGTTTTAAAAACAGCCAAAAATGTTAAAAATATTTTTGAAAAAGAAATTTATGATCTAAATAAATTTAATCAATTTTTATTGACTTTGATATCTCACGAAGAGGTAAAATTAGAAGCAGAACGGGATCAATTCATCGCAGAAATACATCTTAGAACAAAAGCAAAAGCGATTGAGCAAGCGACACGCAAGCTTGTAGGAATAATAACAACTAGAGCAAATGAGCTTAGAGACTATAATAAAAATTTAGATAGAAAAACTTATACGATATAAATAAGATGTAAGACGCTTGTCATACTCAAAAACACCCTATACAAAGAGCTTTTAGCTCTTTGTAACACAAAAAACACACACAAAATCAAAAAAATAAAATATTTTATAAATGTATTGCAAGTTATAACACAAAACGCCATACATTTACAAAGCCTAAAAAACGAGAATATCAAAGAATTGTAAGACAAAAAGCAATACATTACATCATACTGTTTTAACTTGCCCTGCTCTTTATAAGAGCTTGGGAAACCGCTTTAGCGGTTAAAAAAATTCTTTGACTTCCATCCACTTCTCAATTCAATAAATTATGAAT
>CAYHRD010000218.1:0-2839 GCA_964358925.1 uncultured Sulfurimonas sp. | reverse complement strand
GCTAAAATCATCCACTATTAAAAAATGGATAAATTTTTATATGAATGAAGCTCAAACGAGAACTCACTTAATTGATGACGAATTAAATAAATGCGGTTGGAATACAAAAGATATTACGAAAGTAGTTGAAGAGTATGCGATTGAGCTTGATGACAACTTGCCACCTTTTTTCGACAGAACCAAAAGATTTGTTGATTATGTTCTTCTCAATAAGAGCGGACATATTATCGCTATTGTAGAAGCTAAAAGAGAAAATAAATCTGTTGGAAGTGCTAAAACACAAGCAGAGTATTATGTTCGTAGAATTAAAAATGTTCAAGGCTTCGCACCATTTGTTTATATCACTAACGGACTTGAAATAGAATTTTGGGATACTGAAAATTATCCTATTAGAAAAGTCCTCTCTTATCATTCATTGGACGATTTAGAAACTTACAGAAAACGCAACGACAATAACATAAAATTATCTCCTGAACTACTCAACAAAGATATAGCAGGACGATACTACCAAGTAAATGCTATCACTAAATCACTTGAAACTTTAAACAATAAACACAGAAGTATTTTATGGGTTATGGCTACGGGAACGGGAAAAACAAGAACAATTATTTCGCTTGTAGATATTTTACTCCGCCAAGGCTATATTAAAAGAGTTTTGTTTTTAGCAGATAGAAGAGAATTAGCTCGTCAAGCTATGGATAACTTCAAAGAACATTTACCGAACCAATCAAGAGAGAGAATAGAAGCAGATAGTTTTGAAAAAGACAAAAGGCTTTATGTATCAACTTATCAAACTATGATGAGCTTACTTAAAAAAAACGATATAAGTCAGGGATTTTTTGATTTAATCATAGCCGATGAAAGTCATAGAAGTATTTACAACTATTACGGACAACTTTTTTTAAAATTTGATGCTATAAAGTTAGGTTTAACAGCTACACCAATTGATTTTATAGATAGAGATACTTTTCAATTTTTTGGAACAGATAGAGGCAATCCAACTTTTGCTTACACTTATGAAGAAGCGATAAAAGATGAGTTTTTATCTGATTACGAAGTTATGAGTGTTCAAACCAAATTCCAAGAAGAGGGAATAAAATTTGAATTACTTTCAAAAGAAGAACAAGAAAAGCTAAGAAATAGCGGATACACAGAAGAAGATATAAATTATGAGGGTTCTGCTATTGAAAAAATGGTAATCAATGACGATACCAACAGAAAAATTCTCACAACCTTTATGGAAAACTGCTACATACACCCAATATCGAACCTACCATCAAAAACGATTATTTTCGCAGTAAGCAAAAAACACGCATATAGATTAGAACAACTTTTTAACGAACTTTTTCCACAATATCATTCAAAAGTAGCAAAGGTTATAGTTTCGGAACTAAACAACACAGAAGAGTTGATTAAAGAGTTTAGAGATGTAAAAAGTGGTTTTAATATAGCCATATCAGTTGATATGCTTGATACGGGAATAGATGTTCCAAGTATCATGAACCTTGTATTTGCTAAACCTGTTTTCTCTCGTGCTAAGTTTTGGCAAATGATAGGAAGAGGAACAAGACTTTATGATGAAGAGTTTTTAAAAGAGAAGTTTGTAATATTTGACTTTTGGGGTAATTTTGATTATTTCAATGAAAACCCAGAGGGGTTTGAACCAAGTGAGCAGATAAGTTTAAACAGAAAACTTTTTAACGAAAATATGATAATGTTAAAATCACTTCAAGGCGAAGAGTTTGAACATATCAAACAAGAGATAAAATCTCAAATAGAAGCACTTCCAAAAGAGGACTTTTTCATTAAGTCAAAAGCCTCACTTCTAAGTAAAGTGAATGACAATTTTTACAACAATTTAAAAGAAAACCTTATAGCTCTTGGAAATATTTCCGAGCTTGTAGATAGACTTGAAGTCAAAGAACCACAAGAGCTACAATTTCGCTATAAAGTGAAAAAACTTCAAAATGTCAAAATCAAAGAAGATACTAAACTCATTGAAAAATATATCAATGGCATTTTAGTAGATATAGAAAAACTTCGTATCAACAAAAGTATATCTGCTGTTAATGCTCATAGTGAGCTTTTAGATAAAGCAAGTGAGGGAAGATATTGGTTTGAGTTAGATTTTACTACTACCAATGAGATAACTGATATTTTAGCACCGCTTATGAAGTATAAATCAAGAGCTGAGATAGTTGTAGGACACTTTGATTTAGAAGATTATATTGACACGACAAATATAAAAAATGTAAAACCGCTTCATAGTAGTGTAGAGCTAAAAGCCTACGCAGAACAGATACGAAAAACCATTCAAAAAATGGTAAATCAAAGCCCGACTTTACAGCAGTTATTTGTCGGTGGCACTTTAAGTGAAGAAGAGATAAACACACTCAAAAATGAGCTACTTCAAGAAGATATAGAAGTGGAACAACTCAGCAAGGTATATGAGTGTAAATCAAATGATTTAGTGGAGATATTTAGGGCTATCATAAACAAAAAAGAGTATAAACTTCCACACCTTTTAGATAATTTTTTAAAGACGCATTCCCTGAGTTCAAATCAGATAGAATTTATACGAGCTATAAAGCATTATATAGAAGAGAAACACGATATTACAAGAACAGATTTAACACAAAATCCATTCACAAAATTTCATAAAATGGGGATACAAGGAATGTTTCAAGGCTCACTTATGAATGAATTGCTTGTGATAATAGATGATAAGGAAAATGTTCAATGATAGGAAAAATTCCTGATGGGTGGAGAGTTGAAAAGTTAAAAGATATAACAGAATTTTTGACTTGTGGAGTAGCTAAACGACCTGAATATGTAGATA
>CAYHRD010000217.1:0-2847 GCA_964358925.1 uncultured Sulfurimonas sp. | reverse complement strand
GTTATCGCTGCATTTGGTGACGCTCTTCGTGCAAACGAAATTAAGTTCTAGGGGTTAAAATGGAAATCAATAGAGAAGATTTTGAAGAATCAATTGTAAATATTGGTCGTGTAACAAAAGTTGTAAAAGGCGGAAGAAGATTTCGTTTTACAGCATTGATAGTAGTTGGTAATAGAAAAGGCACTATCGGTTTTGGTACTGGAAAAGCGAAAGAAGTTCCAGATGCTATTAAAAAAGCTGTTGATAATGCGTTTAAAAACTTAAGCAAAGTTAGTATCAAAGGTACTACAATTGCACATGATATTGAGCATAAATACAATGCAAGTCGTGTTCTTTTAAAACCGGCTTCAGAAGGAACAGGTGTAATCGCTGGTGGCGCTACTCGTCCTGTTCTTGAACTTGCAGGTATTAAAGATGTACTTACAAAGTCAATTGGTTCAAATAATCCAGCTACACTAGTGCGCGCTACGGTCGAAGCACTAGGTCGCTTAAAAGGATAGAAGATGAGTATTGAAAATTTAACTCCGGCTGAGGGTTCGACAAAAAATCGTAAACGTATTGGACGCGGACATTCTTCTGGTACAGGTAAGACTTCTGGACGCGGTGGAAAAGGTCAGACTGCTCGTGCAGGTAGTAAAAGAAAAAGAAACTTCGAGGGTGGACAAACTCCGCTTGCTCGTCGTTTACCAAAAATAGGTTTCAACTCTCGTGTTGTAAAACCATATGTTATCAATGTAGAAAAAATAAAAGCAGTTGCTGAGTTAAGTGAAATTACTATGGAAAGCATCCGTGCAGTACATAGAATTGCTGCTTGTGTTACTAAAGTTAAGTTAGTTGGTGCTTCTGCAAAAGAGCTGGCATCAAAAATTAAAGACGACAACGTTACTACTACAGGTAAATAGTCGTGAATAAAAATCTAGTAAATAAGATACTTATTACTATCGGGTTTTTATTTATTTATCGCCTACTGGCATATGTGCCAGTTCCGGGCGTAGATGCTTCTGTTATCGCCTCATTCTTCAACTCACATCAATCGGATGCACTTGGTTTATTCAATATGTTTAGCGGTAATGCCGTTGAAAGAATGTCAATCATAGCTCTTGGAATTATGCCTTATATCACCGCATCTATTATTATGGAGCTTCTAGCAGCTACATTTCCTAACATAGGGCAGATGAAAAAAGAGCGAGATGGAATGGTAAAGTATATGCAAATTATTCGTTATGCGACAATTGCAATTACAATCGTTCAGGCAGTAGGTATTAGTGTTGGGCTTCAAAGTCTAACAGGACCTAGCGGTAACAGCGCAATTTTAGTTGATCAAAACACATTTATTCTTCTTTCTGGTCTCTCAATGTTAGCGGGAACAATGTTATTGATGTGGATTGGTGAACAGATTACACAAAATGGTATAGGAAACGGTATATCTTTGATTATTTTTGCAGGAATCGTCTCGGCAATTCCAAGTGCAATAGGTCAAACAATTACAATGGTAAATACCGGCGCTATGAATTTCTTAACGGTAATTGCAATTCTTGCTCTTATACTTGGGACTATCGGCGTTATTATTTATGTTGAGCTTGGAGAGCGTCGTGTTCCGGTAACATATGCTAAAAAAGTAATTATTCAAAATCAGAATAAAAGAGTTATGAATTACATTCCTATTAAACTAAACTTAGCCGGTGTTATTCCGGTTATCTTTGCAAGTGCGATATTGATGTTTCCTATGACTGTTTTATCAAGCAGTACAAATCCTACTGTTGTTGCGATTGCAGATTACTTAAATCCAAATAGTTATTTCTTTAACTTTTTGACATTTATTTTTGTTGTTTTCTTTGCATTCTTTTATGCATCGATTACTTTTAATGCAAAAGATATATCTGAAAATTTAAAAAAGCAGGGTGGATTTATACCAGGTATTCGTACCGGAAATGCTACTGCTGAATTTTTAAATATGACGGCTAGTAATTTGACATTTACAGGTGCTCTTTACCTCGGTCTTGTTGCTACTCTGCCATTTATGATTATCAAGGGTATGGGTGTTCCATTCTTCTTCGGAGGAACAGCGGTTTTAATCGTTGTCCAAGTGGCACTCGATACTATGAGAAAAATAGAGGCTCAGGTTTACATGAGTAAATATGAGACGCTAAGTGCAGTTGGTCTATAAATAATGGCCATAGCGCTTAGAAAACCCGCGGAAATAGAGAAACTTCGCGCTGCTAACAAAATTGTCGGCGGTGCATTAGAATTACTTAGACAAAATACAAAAGTAGGCGTCTCTTTAAAAGAGTTAGATGCCATGGCGGAGGATTATATCCTCTCTCATGGAGCAAAACCCTCTTTTAAAGGTCTTTACGGCTTTCCAAATACACTCTGCGCTTCTCTCAATCAAGTTATAATTCATGGTATACCGACTGATTATAAGCTTCAAGACGGAGATATTATCGGTTACGATATCGGTACAGAGTTAAATGGATGGTTTGGCGACGGTGCAATCACGGTATCTGTCGGTAATGTAAGCACTAAAGACGAAGAGCTTATAGCATGTGCAAAAGATTCTCTATATGATGCGATAGCATCTATTAAAGTCGGAATGAGATTTAAAGAGCTGTCTCAGGTTTTAGAAAAATCTATTCGCTTACGAGGTTTTGTTCCGCTTCATAGCTTTTGCGGGCACGGTATCGGTAGAAAGCCTCACGAAGAGCCTGAAATACCGAATTATTTAGAAGGCAAAGATCCAAAATCCGGTCCGAAAATAAAAGATGGAATGGTTTTTTGTATTGAACCTATGATATGCCAAAAAGATTCAAAACCGCTTATTTTAGAGAATAAGTGGGATGTTGTTAG
>CAYHRD010000216.1:0-2907 GCA_964358925.1 uncultured Sulfurimonas sp. | reverse complement strand
TCCCGTGATATCACTAAGCGTGGATGAAGCATCGCTTTTAGAGATTTCCAAACATATGCAAAACAGCGCACTTGGGCACTATGCAACATGGGGTTATTTTAACGGTATTAACGGCGGTCAAAATGAGTTTAATAAACTCGTAAAAGATAAAAACACAAAAACAACGGATGCCATGTTTTCAATGTACCTCGGCATAGAGCTTTTTAAACAGGCGGTACTGAAATCAAAAGAGACAACTTCCGATGAGATACTTAAAAATATAAAAAGAACAAGTGTTAATATATCCGATAATATCTTTTATGTAGACCCTATAAACCAACATATTCACAGAAAAGTATTTATAGGCAAAATAAACAACCAAAATCAGTTTGATATCGTATGGCAATCTAAGCATATAATAAACCCGCGACCGTATCCACCGTTTAAAGAGATTGATTTTTGGGAAAACGGTATAAACGAGATTTATAAATCTTTTGGCAACGCTTGGGAAGGCAAAGGTGATACAAAATGAGCAGACGCTTCAATTTGCATATAAGAGATGAGATTTTATTTTGGTTTATCGTAGTTTCCATTATCCCCATCATTACTCTCTTTAGTATCAACTATTTCTTTGAGAAAAATCAGTTTAAATCCCAAGCAAAAGATAATCTTGAGCTTATCCTAAATGAAAAAATATCAAAAATAGAACATCAGATAGAGGACATCGAAAAAAGTTCAAAACTTATCGCCTCTTTTCCGGATATGGTTATCGGTTTTTTAAAGCATAAAGATAATTTTGAGCAAAACAATCATCTAGTTAGCGATGACGAAAAACTTAACAAAATACTAAACAACTTTATAGATAAAGATAAATTTTATGATATCTTTTTTATAGATATGGACGGAAATATAGTCTATTCACTAAAAAAAGAGTCGGACTTGGGTACAAATCTTCTAACAGGCATCTATAAAAATACAAACTTGGCTTCTGTATATAAAGATGCAAAAATACTTTTAAATACTAAGATAAGCAGTTTTGAGTATTATGAGCCTTCTGACGCCCATGCGGCTTTTGTTGCCCATCCGATTTACAATGAAGATAAAATTATCGGGGTTATTGCAATTCAACTAGCAAAAAATAGACTCTCTAAAATCTTTGATGATCAAAAAGGGTTGGGTGAGAGCGGTGAATTTTTTGCATCTACTATAAACTTTCAAAATAAATTAATATCAACTACTCCTTTAAAATATATAAAAAACTCTGTAGAAAACGAATTTCAATTTAACGAAACCAAAGAGTTGGCATCTGCAAAAGCTGCAAGAGGAGGGTACGGCAGCGGTGAAAGTCTTGACTATAGAGGAGCTGAAGTTATCACCGCATGGGGGTATATTCCTGCGCTTAATTGGGGAGTTATAGCAAAAATAGACCTAGATGAAGTTTTAAAACCTATACATAAAACAGAATTAATCTCAATTGCGGTTATCCTTGTTGTCTTAATTTTTATTGCTATTGCAATCATTATGGCAACAAAACATATAGTTTTTCCGATAGATGCTCTTATAAAAAGAGTAAAAGAGTTCTCTTTGGAAAATCAAGAGAAAAACAGAGTAGATGTTTGCGTAGATAACGAGATAGGAGTATTAGCATACAACTTCAATAAAATGGCTAAAAAGCTTAAAAACTCGCAAAATATTATTAAAAAGTATGCCATCGAACTTGAAGACAAAGTAAGAGAGAGAACAAGAGAGCTTGAAGAGGCAAAAAATGAGCTTAGCAAAACAAACGCTTCTATGAAAAGATATCTTGATATCGTGGATAGATATATCATCTCCTCTTCAACGGATTTAAACGGAGTTATCACGGAAGTCAGCAGTGCATTTTGTCATTTTACCGGTTACGCAAAGGATGAACTGATAGGTAAAAAACATAATATAATGAGGCATCCTAACACTCCAAAAGAACTCTACAAAGAGATGTGGGGAGCCTTAAGGAGAGATGAAACTTGGAGAGGCGAGATAAGAAATACTACAAAAGAGGGTAAATCTTATTGGACATACGCAACAATTTCTCCGATATATAACGCCTCAGGGAAGAAAACCGGTTACACCTCTTTAAGATACGATATAACCGGTCAAAAGATTACCGAAGAGCTTTCAGTGACAGATCAATTAACGCAACTATACAACAGGCTAAAACTTAAGTCTGTTTTTAATAGCGAGATAGAAAGAGCTTCAAGATACAAACAGACTTTTAGCGTCATTATGTCTGACATCGACTATTTCAAATCCGTAAACGATACTTATGGGCATAACATCGGTGATAAAACACTTATTGATGTTGCAAAAATATTAAAAGAGAACTCAAGAACAACAGACATAGTAGGTCGCTGGGGCGGGGAAGAGTTTATGATTGTGCTTCCGCAAACGGATATAAAAGCCGCCGCCGAACATGCAGAGATACTAAGAGAAAAGATAGAGCAGCACAGCTTTGAAGCGGTCGGGAGAAAAACTTCAAGTTTCGGCGTAAGCAGCTTTATAGAGGGCGATACCTCTGAAACAATTGTAAAAAGAGCGGATGATGCTCTTTATGAAGCAAAAAATAGCGGCAGAAACAGAGTCTGCGTAAGAGAGAGTTAAAATCCTGCCTTAACACAATTTCTGCCGGAAGCTTTTGCTTCATAGAGAGCTTTGTCAGCTCTCTCGACAACGCTTTTTATATCGTCATTTTTATTGACCTTTGCAACCCCAAAGCTTGCGGTTACCCTACCTACTCTACCTATTTCTAACTCTTCTATATGAACTCTTAACTTTTCGGACAAAGAGAGTGCATTATCCATATCTGTTGCCGGAAGAAGTATAACAAACTCCTCTCCTCCCCATCTGCACACTATATCTATATTTCTTAGAGTTTTTTGCAGCTCTTGAGAA
>CAYHRD010000215.1:0-2909 GCA_964358925.1 uncultured Sulfurimonas sp. | reverse complement strand
CCTACAATGGTCGTTTGCCAGCGGATATTTAGCAGGACAACTTCTTAAATAAAATATCTTATAGAAGCAAAACCGTAAGCTTTTGTCTGCTCTATCATATCTATATGTTCTTGCGTAACAATTCCGCCAAGAGCAAAAATATTTATGTCACACATCCCTAAAAGCTCTTTTAAATCATCCACTCCTTTTGGCTCGCCTTTATCCGGTGAGGCAAAAATCGGGCTGTATGTGACGGCATCGGCTCCCAGTTTTTGTGCAAGCAATACCTCTTCTTGAGTATGCGTACTTACAATAACTTCAAGACCCGCCTTTTTTGCTTTTTCTATCTCTTCAAACTGCTTGGATGTGAGGTGAACTCCCGTTGCATTTAACTCTTTTGCCAAATTTATATCTTGATGTATAAAACTTTTGATATTTTCAAATTTAGCGCATACTTCTACGAAAATAGCAGCTTGACTATAATAATTTTGGTTTAATTTATCCCTATATAAGGCATATTGGGGTTGATGTTTTTTTAGCTGATTTGTTAAAATTTTACAAAATGACTCACTATCATCCGTATAAAATTCTTTTGATGTGATTAAATATTTGTACATATAAAAACCTCATATTTTTTATATTTGCGCCATTATACACCACAGCGATAAACAGAGCATTTAGTGACGCAAGTGTGACACTTTTTATTATCATTTTTTAACTTCTTCTTCTATACACTACGCACTGAATTTTTACAAGGGGATTGACATGGTTGAAAATATTTTAAAGAGAGATGGAACCTATAAAGAGTTCTTATCTTTTAAAATTGAAGATGCTATCAAAAAAGCATTTAAATCTCAACATGTGACCTATGATAGTTCAATATTTTTTAATGTTCTTGAAAAATTAAAAAACAAAAGAGTTGTTGCCGTTGAGGATATTCAAGATACGATTGAAAAAGAACTCTACAACGCCAAATACTTTGATGTTCTAAAGAGCTTTATGCTCTATCGTCACACGCATAAAATGCAAAGAGACGGCGGACTTGACGAAGACACTACATACATTAACTCAACCCAAACCATTGAAGAGTATATCCTCGGAACCGACTGGCGCATTAAAGCCAACTCTAACACGGGCTACTCAAATGCAGGACTTGTAAACAACACGGCAGGTAAAGTAATAGCAAACTACTGGTTAGACAAAGTTTACTCCAAAGAAGAGGGTTATGCTCATCGTAACGGCGATTATCATATCCACGATTTAGATTGTCTTACAGGTTACTGTGCCGGATGGAGTTTAAGAGTTCTTCTTGATGAGGGTTTTAACGGCGTCAGAGGCAGAGTTGAAAGTGATGCTCCAAGACACTTCCGCGAAGCACTTGGGCAGATGGCAAATTTCTTAGGTATCCTTCAAAGCGAATGGGCAGGTGCTCAAGCGTTTAGTTCATTTGATACCTATCTAGCTCCATATGTATTCAAAGATAAACTACCGTATAGTGATATCAAAAAAGCTATCAGAAGCTTTATCTATAACTTAAATGTACCTGCTAGATGGGGTCAATCTCCATTTACAAATATTACAATAGATTGGACTGTACCGACGGATTTAAAAGACCAAATCCCTACAATCAAACAGAACCATATCTTCAAAGGCTTGGAAGATGTTGATCTTATTCACATAGCTAGAACAAGAGGCGTAAATTCGCTAGAAGAGATGACTTATAAACATTTTCAACCTGAGATGAACCAAATCAATAAAGCTTACTATGAGATTATGACTGAAGGCGATATGACGGGTCAGCCATTCACTTTCCCGATTCCTACGGTAAACATTACAGAGGATTTTGATTGGTACGGAGAAAACACTGATATCTTGTTTGAAAACACGGCAAAAATCGGTTCTTCGTACTTCCAAAACTTTATCGGTTCTCAGTTCAAAAGAGATGCAGACGGTAATTTAGTGCCTAATGAAGAGGCTTACAAACCGGGGCATGTTCGTTCAATGTGTTGTCGTTTGCAATTAGACCTAAGAGAACTTCTTAAACGAGGCGGCGGACTATTCGGCTCTGCTGAAATGACAGGCTCAATCGGCGTAGTTACTATCAATATGGCAAGACTAGGTTTCTTACATAAAGGAAATAAAGAAGGTCTATATGCTCGTTTAGATCAACTGATGGAACATGCAAGACATACCTTAGAGAAAAAGCGTGTATTTATTCAAGAAATGTACGAGAGAGGACTTTATCCTTACACAAAACGCTATTTGCCTGGATTTAGAAATCACTTCTCTACCATCGGTGTAAACGGTATCAATGAAATGATTAGAAATTTCACCAGTGATAGCTATGATATAAGTTCTAAAGATGGTATAGAATTTGCAACAGAGATTCTAAACTATATGAGAAACAGAATGGTGGAGTTTCAAGAAGAGAGTGGAAACTTATACAACCTTGAAGCAACACCTGCCGAAGGAACAACTTACAGATTTGCAAAAGAGGACAAGAAACGCTACGGCGATTCAATTCTCCAAGCAGGGATGGGTGAAAATATTTACTATACAAACTCATCTCAAATCCCTGTTGATTTAACAAATGACCCGTTTGAAGCATTAACGCTTCAAGATGATTTACAGTGTAAATATACGGGCGGAACGGTTCTTCACCTATATATGCAAGAGAAGATAAGTTCAACCGAAGCGTGTAGAAAGTTAGTTAAAAATGTAATTACGAACTTTAGACTTCCTTACATTACGGTAACTCCACTCTTCTCGGTATGTCCAAAACACGGGTACATCGCAGGAGAACACGAATTCTGTCCGAAGTGTGATGAAGAACTATTAAACGAAATAGATATTAAATCTTAATAAAGGAGGTAGAAAATGAGTAAGAATGAAGCTTTAATTATGTTAAAAGAGAAAAGACAAAAGTGTAT
>CAYHRD010000214.1:0-2922 GCA_964358925.1 uncultured Sulfurimonas sp. | reverse complement strand
TATTAATATCCAATATTTCAATAATATTAGATATTGCTTCTTCTGATAGCGATTCTGTTTTTGTTTCAAATGCTTTATTTTCAGGATAAACTAAACACTGAATATTTTTATGATTTGTGTAATAATTAATATTCAAAAAAAAATGTTCCCGTGTTGTTATATTATTTGAAAAAACCAATTGGTTCCAATTTCTATTGCCACTCCAACCAAAGTTTTGTGATATTTTGTATCCTCTGTAATATAGACTATTGCTAATATCAGACCTGTCTGTATTGATAAACTTTTGAATTATTTCTTTTAACTCTTCTTTGTTTAAGTTTTTACTCATAATAACTCTCCTATTCTAATTTTAATCTCTTCAATATACTCTTTATAACCACCACACCCGTCAAACCACAAATCCAAACTCTTTATCTTCATTTTTACTTCCTCGCCCTTTTCCCCTAAAACCAAATCATAGTCAAAATGCTCCAGATGTTTCGGATAGAGAAGCATTGTATTTGTTATATGATAGTTTTTTCCATAAACGAACATCTGAAACTTATCGTCTCTTTTTATATCATTTTTTGCGCCAAGCTTTTTATATTTAGTGTCAATTATCAAATCTTTTACAATTATATCGGGCTTTAAAATCAGATCTCCGTATGTGTCACAGCTTTGAAGAAGTGTTGCGGGTTTAAGCTCTTTTATCATCTTGCCGACAAATCTCTCAAAAAGCACATTCATATCAAACAAGAACGCAAAACTCTTTTTATCTTTTGCAAAGAGCGGAATAGATTTGTTTAAGAGCAAAAGTGCAAACTCAAAACTATCTTTAAACCTATTATTGAGTCTATTAAAATGTACATGTAGATTATTTATATCAAAAGTTTTATACTCTGCCTCATCAAGTACCAACTCACACTGTTTTAAAAGCTTTTTGTTTTTTGTGTATTTTAATAATGTTTTAACAGCGTATAAAAAGAATTGGTTTAGTTGATTATCCATGCTAAACTCATCATATTCGCAGTAAATCTTGTTTTTTATATGATTGAACTTTAGATTTTCATTTATGAGATATTTTCCTCTTAGAGTCGTCAAGTTATCTTGTTCTGTGATGTACTCTCTATAAATACCTCGCTTAAACTCTTTAAATAAGTTACTTGCAAATATCTGTATAAATACTTCCAAGATGTTATGTTTTTCATTTTTACATGAAGCTATATCTTCATTCTCCAGCTTGATGTCATAAGCGTACATCAACATGTAGATAAAAATATCAAGGTTTTTTTCATCATTATTGTCTGCTATTTTTGGAAGCAGATAGTAGTCTTTATCTCCAAAGTTTAGTATGCCGCAATATTGCTGCGATTTTAAAACATTCCAATCTAGTTTAAAATATTTATGAAGCAGCGGAGTATTTATTATGTACTCTTTTAAGTTTTTTTCTTTTACTTCGCTATATTCATAAATTATATTTTTCATAATTTAGGCAAATTCTCTCTAAAAATCACTAAAATTTCTATCTGCGCCTCTGAAATGCTATAAATTATAGAGTATCCTTGATAGACTAATTTTCTGGTGTTTGCTGAAAGTTCTTCCGTAGGTCTTCCTGATTTTGGGAAGTGTGAGAGCGTTTGGATGATGTAGTTTTTCATCTTATCCAAGTATCTATCGGTTACATCTTCATTTTTTGTTTGTTCAAAAATATACTTTGCTTGTTCCACTAAGTTGGCAACAGCTGTTTTTGAAAAAACTATTTTATGCACGATAGGACTTTTTCGCTAACTCAAAGGCATCGTCAATATCCAAAAAGTCACCCTTTTGAATCTCTTTTATAGCATTTTGAACATCTTGCTTTATTTTGGCATGTGTAGCATTGTATTCATCAAGTGAAATGATTACGACTGACTTATTGTTTTTTGTTGTAACTATCACTTCTTCATTGTTATCACATACATTTTCTATGATACTTTTAAAACTATTTCTAGCATTTGTGTAATTTAGTGCTTGCATTTAAAAACCTTTATGACAGGATATTGTCATTGTAACACATTCCCTCTAACAATCTCTTTTTTCGGTCAATCAAACAATACACAAAACAATTCACCCCATCGGGTACATTATCTCTTGCTGCACTGCTTTTATCTCACTCATGGTCTCTTCACTCAAAGTCATATTTAGTGCGGCAAAAGACTCATCCATCTGCTCTCTGTTTCTTGCACCGATTATCGTTGAAGCTACAAAATCAAACTGTTTTGTATATGCCACTGCTAAAGTCACGGGAGAGATTTCAAGCTTTTTTGCAATATCAAGATAGCGTGCGGTGGACTTTAGGGTTTTCTCATTTACAAACTTTGCGGCTTGAGAGTTTAGACGAATATTTTTACTGATTAGATAGTCCGAATATCTCGCATTTTGCGGATAAAGCTCAGCATTGTATTTACCGCTCAAAACTCCTCCTGCTATTGGAGAGTACGACAGGAGCGATATTTGCTCTCTTTTGCACACGGTTGCAAGCTCATCCAAAAATCGCGGATTGTTCAGTGAAAAGTTGTTTTGTATGGACTCAAATCTTGCAATCCCCAACCTTTTTGAAGTCTCATTTGCTTTTGTAAGTCCGTAAGCGGTGTCGTTTGAAGTCCCTATATATCTAACTTTGCCCTCTTTTACCAGCTCGTCAAAAGCCCTTAACGACTCTTCTATGGGTACTACGGAATCCGGCCAATGCATCTGGTACAGGTCAATATAATCTGTTTGAAGTCGCTTCAAGCTCCCCTCTATGGCTCTTTTTATATGAAACGAGTCAATCGCCGTATAACCATGTCGGATGGGCGGAACAAACCAGCCGTTTGCCGCACCTGCAACCTTTGAAGCTAAAATGATGCTCTCTCTTGGTTTATTCTTTAGCCATTTTCCGATTATTGCCTCGGTTATACCTGC
>CAYHRD010000213.1:0-2948 GCA_964358925.1 uncultured Sulfurimonas sp. | reverse complement strand
CTTCCGAGACAGAAGATTTCATACACTTTTGTAAGAAATCTAATAAAGTTATTAAGTAAAGATTATATCAAATAGTTGATAAATGAGCGAGTGCCTCTTGATATTCGTGCGGATGGTTGAGGTTTAGAAACGGTTTTTCATCTTCAAAATCAACAAAGGCAGTTTTTGAATTCTTAAGCAAAAGCCCAAGTTTGTGATTCTCTTCTTTTAGCATTTGATTAAATTTTTCTTTAGTAGAACGGTGATAAATCCCGCACATCGGCTGCATACCGTTTGCTGTATTGGCGATGGTAGCATCATTGTCGGATTTATCGGCATCTATGAGTTGTTCTATCTCAATTTTACCTACAAAAGGGGTGTCTATGCTAAGTGCAAAAAATCTATCGCATGTTAAATGTTCAAAAATAGCTACAAATCCGGCAGTCGGCGCATAAGTAGAAGAAGTTTTTATATCTTCTATAAAGTCGGCTTGGAAATTAAATTTTGATTTGTCTTTGCAGGAGATGTATACATTTTTGAAAATTTTATGAAGACGGAAGAGTTGAAACTCTGTTAGCGTATTAAAACTGCCAAAAGGGAGAAGAGATTTATCTTCTCCCATTCGGCTTGATTTGCCACCCGCAAAGATGACACAGGGTATATCAAACATCTATTTTTTGATTAACTCTGCTTCGATTCTTCTATTTTCAGCTTTGCCTTCTACCGTATCGTTTGTAGTAGTCGGAGCTTTCTCACCCATACCTTTAGAAGAGATTCTCTTTGCTTCAACACCCTCTTTGATGATTAGGTTTTTAACTGCATTTGCTCTGTTTTCAGATAGAGTTTGGTTGCTCTTGTCACTTCCTACGCTATCAGTATGTCCTACGATTTTAGCATCATAGTTTGGCATAGTTTTTAAGAAGTCTGCAAATTCTTTAACTTTTGATTGGTAAGCATCTTTTACTTTATAAGACGCAGTATCAAAATTTATATGTAAGTTTACCAATTTTGAACAACCGTCTTTGTCCACTTTATGCCCTGCAGGAGTTGTAGGACACTTGTCAACAGAATTTAAAACGCCGTCTTTATCGTTATCGCCGTCAACAGGTTTTGGTGCAGGAGCAGGAATCGGAGCTGCAACAGGAGCCGGTGTCGGAGCAGGAGCTGCAACAGGAGCCGGTGTCGGAGCAGGCTGAGCTTTTGGTCCAAATGCAAAGTTTACACCTGCTAGAAGTGCAAGATTGCTATCCAATCTGCCGTTATTATTTTTTGCCATATAAACAGACTCTACTTTTAGAGCGATTGCATCAGTAAACGGAACTTTCGCACCTACGCCTGCATTTGCAAAAACGCTGTCTTTGTTGTCTGCCAAGTGCTTATCTATCGTTTCATAACCTAGACCTATTTTTGCAAGTGGTTTAATCATACCGACTTTACCAAACTCATAAACACCGTTAAGAGCGATACGATATATATCCGTGCTGATTGTAGAATTTTCATAATCGGCATTCGTATAAAGTACGCTAATCTCAGGTTTTACGATTGAGTTAGAGTTACAACCGTTGTATTGTAATTCTGCACCGTATAGAGTTTGATTTTTTAATTTTAAATTTCCTTCAGCTATATTGTAGCCGACAACAGGTGTGATTTCATAGTTGTAATCTTGCGCAATCGCAAGGCTTCCTAGCAAAAGTGCTGGAATAAGTACTATTTTCTTCATGTTTTCCTCCGTATTTTTTGGAATTTTATCACTTAGTGACTTAAAATATATAGATATTTAAATATTAGTTACAAGATTCAGTTTATCTAGGATCCGCAATATAGCCATCAATTGCCGAAATAGCCGCAACCGCAGAGTTCGCCAAGTATACTTTTGAACTTCTTGAACCCATACGACCGACAAAGTTACGGTTTGTAGTAGAGACTGCCACTTCGTTATCTCCCAAAATCCCCATATATCCGCCAAGACAAGCTCCGCAAGTAGGATTGCTTACAACTCCGCCGGCGTCTACTATAATGTCGATGTAGCCGAGTTTGTTCGCTTCTCTTAGTATCATCTGTGTTCCTGGAGTTACTATAAGACGGACATCGGGATGAACTTTTTTACCCTTTAAAATCTCTGCCGCAACTTTAAGGTCACTAAGCCTTCCGTTTGTACAGCTTCCGATAAATGCCTGATCTATTTTGATTTTATCTTTTACCGCTTGAGTTACGCTGTGACCGTTTGACGGTAAAAACGGGTATGCGATAACGGGTTCAAGATTTGCAACATCTATCTCTAAAATCTGCACATAAGAAGCATCTGCATCGGAGTGATGAATTTTAGGCGTACGAGCTAAATTTTTATCCGACAAGAACGCTTCCGTAACATTGTCATAAGCTACGATTCCGCTTTTTGCTCCCGCTTCGATAGCCATATTGCACATAGAAAATCTATCATCCATCGTAAGATGCTCAATAGTACTTCCGGTAAACTCTAAAGTTCTGTAAAGTGCGCCGTCAACGCCGATTATACGAATAATCTCTAAGATAATATCTTTACCTGTCGTATATTTTCCAGGTTTTCCGCTAAGAACGACTTTAATAGATTCAGGAACTTTAAACCAGTTTCCGCCCGTTACCATTGCAAATGCCAAATCGGTTGAACCCATACCCGTAGAGAATGCTCCGAGTGCGCCGTGCGTACATGTGTGAGAGTCTGCACCGATGATAACATCACCCGGAACTACAAGTCCTTTTTCAGGTAAAAGCGCATGTTCTATTCCCATGTCTTTTTCATCAAAAAAGTTTTTTAAGTTGTGCTTTTTTGCAAAATCACGGCTGATGCGCGCTTGATTTGCACTTGCTATATCTTTTGCAGGGATAAAGTGGTCAAGAACTATGGAAAAACCGTCAGGATTTGCAAGTTTTGTAGCTCCGCTATCTTCAAAAGCTTTGATGGAGATAGGCGTAGTAATATCATTTCCGAT
>CAYHRD010000212.1:0-3012 GCA_964358925.1 uncultured Sulfurimonas sp. | reverse complement strand
CAGCGGTAATAGTAGGACATCTTGAGTCCATAGGCGATATCGTCGCAAAATCTCGTGCTACTAAAAAGTACACGCCTATAAACACAAAAGACTATGAAGAGATTGTCGCGTTAGGCTCAATCACTCAAGGAGCGTTCAACTTTGGAGTGCTTTATGACCCTGAAGCTAGCGAGGGTGTAAATCTTTTAGAGAGTGCTATCGATGCGAATGAAGCAGTGCAAATAGTTATGGAACTAAACAACGGTACTACAAGCGGAACTAAAATAACCGCACTTTGTAAAGTTAGCGATTTTAAAGTAACAGGCGAAAAAGATGGCAAGCTGCTTGCAAATGTTACGGCTGAAAAACTAGGCAAACCGACTAGAACGGCGGCGGTGTAAGATGGCAAAAATTACTAAAAAACAGATACTTGAAGCTGCTAAACCAAAAACAGTTGTTCATGAGGTTGAGGAGTGGGGCGGAGAAGTCAATATCAAACTTCTTAAAATGTCCGAGCGTATTGAAATTGAAGAGCGTTTCTTAGCCTCTCTTCCAGGAGATGATGGTCAAAAGCAAATCAAGTCAAAAGATATGCAAACTCTTTACGCCTTGGTAACAGTAGAGGCTTTGGTGGATGATGACGGCAAACCGCTTTTTGAAACTACGAGTGAGCTTTATAACCTTGCCGGTCCTATCCAAAAAATCGTTGCTGATATCTTTATGATAGCGGCAGGTTCAAAAGAGGCAAAAAAGTCAAACACAGACTCTTAATATTTAGAGTCGCTCAAGCGCTTGGCAGAACTATCAGGGAGCTTGAGGAAAGTATGGATTATGCAGAACTAAAAGAGTGGGAAGCTTACTTCTCCTATGAACCGACAATGGCGGATAGGATGGAGACCCAGCTAGCCCTGTTTATGCATATGATATCCGGGCTTGTATATAAAGAGCCGCAAGAGATGAAAAATTTTATGATCTGCCCTCTTAAGAGAGTAAAAAAAGAGACAGAACCTAAGGGCAAAGTTCAAAAGCTTTGGAAACAATTAACAGCAATATTTGGAGAGAAAAATGAGTAGTAAAATAGGAACGGTTCTAATCGATGTTGCTGCCGATGTTTCCAAACTCGTTGATGGGTTTAACAAGGCACAAAAAGAGAGTAAAGAAAAATCTGAAAAAATTGTAGGTTATGCAAAAAACATTACGGGCGCATTGGCTGGAATAGCAAGCCTCGGAGCTATGAACGCTCTTATTCGCGGCACCTTAGATGCGGCAGACGCTACTCAGGACCTTTCCGAAAAATTAGGGATGAGTGCAAACGCATTGAGTCGTTTAGAATATAGCGCATCCTTTGCGGCAGTAAAAATAGAGACCCTCGAAACAGCCATGACTGCAATGATACTTAGAACGGAGCTTTTCAAAAGAGACGGTGGCGGTGCAGCTGCAGATGCAATGCAACAGCTAGGCATATCTACAGAGTTTGCTAGAAAAAACTTTGTAGATACATCTACAACATTTAAAATTCTATTGGAAAGATTAGGCGAAGTAAAAGATGCTACGCTAAAAACTACTTTAACGCAAGAGCTATTCGGTAAAAGCGGTACCGATATGGTTCGACTTGTAAACCAAGGCTCGGCTTCTCTTGAAGAACTTGCAGATCAGGGTGAAAGAATCGGTGCGGTTTTTAGCGATGATATGGCAAAGAGTGCAGCCGAGCTTAATGATAACATAGATGCAATGGCGGCAAGGGCTAAAGGTCTAGGAAATAGTTTCGTAAACTTTCTAATCCCGTCATTAAATGAAGCCACAACGGCGATGAACTCTTTTTTTGATAATACACCTTCCGAGTATGCAACTGAAATTGATTTTTTAACAGCAACAGCAAGTAGAAGTGTAGATATGCTGAATGTTTTGTGGGAAGTAGTCGAGAATGGCGGTCAAGATGCAATTTATTCTTTAAATTTAGCGGTATATGGATTTGGTGCAGGTATATCAAAAATGGCGCTGAGTGTATCAGAATCACTTAATTCAATCGGTTTTTTATCAGATAAAGAATTAGAACAAAATAAAAAACTCACCGAATGGTTAGATAGCGGCTATAAAGATGCACAACAAGGTATAGCATCAGGTAATATAGAGATACTTGAAGCAATGAAAAAAGCAAATATTACTATAGAAGAGAGAATTGAATTATATAAAAAAGAACGAGAGGCATTGAAACAAAATTCAAAATTATCGAATCCTAATATATCAATTAATAAAGATAGAACAACAAATAAAACAAAAGAGCAGATTTCCTTAGAGGAAAACTACTACAAAGAGTTAAAAAAACTGCAAGAGGATAATAACTCTTTTTATCTTGATGGCTTGGCAAAAGAAGCATTAGCGACTTATCAGCACTATGAAGATCTTATAGAGAGATACAAAGGAGTTGCAGGCGCAAAAAATAGTTTATTACTATTGCAAGACAAAGCATTGCAAAATCTTGAAACTAAACAGTTGAAAGAAATAAATGAAGAGAAATTAAAACTAGAAAAAAGCTTTGCAGATGAAGCTATGGCTTTGGTTGATAAAAAAAATAGTTACTTCTTAGATGGTTTGGCAAAAGAGGCATTTGAGAGTTTCAACCATTACAATGATCTTATAGAGAAATACAAAGAAGTTGCAGGTGCAGAGGAAGCATTAAGGGTTATGCAGGGCGAGGCTCTCGATGATATTAATGAAAAAATCAAAGAGCAAAATGAACTGCTGGAGCAATCAAAACTTTTGAACTCACTTGATGAAATAAACGATAGATATCAAAAAATACTAGATTCTCAAATTTCTCTTATAGAGGCTGGACAAGATTGGGGCATAAGCTTTAGCGGTGATGCAAAAAATATAGACAATGTAAGTAAGTCAATTTCTAAAATGCACTTAATATCTATAAAATATACAAAAGCTGATTTAGATCTACAAAATGATTATGCCAAAAAATTCTTAGCTGCCAACGGCGATATCGTAAAAGAAAAACAGCTTGAAGCCGAGTTTGATGCTGAT
>CAYHRD010000211.1:0-3027 GCA_964358925.1 uncultured Sulfurimonas sp. | reverse complement strand
GAGTTTGAAAAGGGAGCGTTTTTAAACTCACACAATCTTCCCATTATGAATGATGAAGAGAGACATATTGTAGGGATATGCTACAAAAACAAGGGTAACGCAAAGGCGATAGAACTTGGGCATAAGTTAGTCAGCAAAGATGTAAAAGAAGAACGAGTAGGGGCATGGCTGGATTTTATGGATGCAAATCCTGATGCACTGCTTTACTGTTTTAGAGGAGGGCAACGCTCTAAAATATCGCAAGAGTGGTTGCGTGATAGAGGTAGAGAGATTAGCCGTTTAAAAGGCGGATATAAAGCGTTTAGAAATTTTTTGCTTTGTGAGCTTGAAGAGTCTCATAACCGGTTTAAGCCGATTATTTTAGGTGGACGAACCGGCTCAGGGAAAACTCTGCAACTTAAAAAGATGCCAAACGCAATCGACCTTGAAGCTCTTGCAAATCATAGAGGTTCATCTTTTGGGCAAAAAATCACGCCGCAAACCACGCCGATTAATTTTGAAAATAATCTCTCTTATGCGTTGATTCAAAAAATAGAAGAGGGTTTTAAACATCTTTTATTTGAGGATGAAGGAAAACATATAGGCAATGTTTTTATGCCTCAGAGCTTTATTTCGGCTATGGCAGAAGCTCCTCTTATTATCCTTGAGGCTACCATGGAGAAGCGAATAGATATTACGCTTGCCGAATATGTTGTCGAAGCGCAAAAAATGTATATTACGGCAGGTTTTGAGGATGCTTTTATAGCGTGGCAGCAGAGTATCTTAAACTCTATGAAACGCATAGAAAAACGATTAGGATATGAGAAGTATACCGTTGTGTGCGCTCTTTTTGAAAATGGGGTGCAAGAGCAGATAAAAAACGGCTCTTATGAGAAGTACAAAGAGTGGATAGAGTATCTCTTGAGAGAGTATTACGACCCTATGTATGATTATCAGATACAAAAACGCTCAAAACAGGTAGTGTTTCGAGGCGGTGAGAGAGAAGTTCAGGAGTATATCTTATCTTCTTTTAACAATGCGATGAAATCATCTTCACACATCGGTTTTGCGAAATAGTATCCTTGTATTATGTCGCATCCGTTGTCTCTTAAAAATTCGTACTGCTCTTTAGTCTCAACGCCTTCGGCAACGATTTTTAGATTTAAACTTTTGCCCATAGACAAAATCGTATTTACCAACAACCTGCCGCTCTCGTCTTTATCGATAATATCGTCAACAAAGCTTTTGTCTATTTTTAATGTATCTATAGGAAATTTTTTCAGGTAAGACAAGGACGAATATCCGGTGCCGAAATCATCTATATGTATGGAGACGCCGAGTTTTTTTATCTCATTTAAAGCTATCAAGGCATTGTCTACATATTTTAGCATTACGCTCTCCGTTATTTCGATTCCAAGTTGAGTGGGGTCTATCTGATTATCGTCGATACTCTCTTTTAAATCCTGATATAAATTCGTATTTTGAAACTGTCTTGTAGATACATTTATGGATATACTCAGATTTTTATAACCCAAAGAGCTGAACCTTTTTATAGCTTGCGTGCTGGTTTGGATTACAAACTTGCCGAGATTAAGTATGAAACCAGTATTTTCGGCAAGCGGAATAAATAGATTGGGTCCAATTAAGCCCTTTTGCTTGTGTTGCCATCTAAGAAGCGCTTCGGCACCGATAATCTTTTTACTTTTTATATCTATTTTAGGTTGATAATAGAGTTTAAATTCGTTATCGTAAAATGCTCTTTGCATATCATTGACGATATCTACTTCGTTATGTATCTTTTTATTCAGCTCTTGCGTAAAAAAGCTGAAGTTATCTCTTCCGTCCCCTTTGGCTTTGTACATTGCTATATCTGCATATTTCATAAGATCTTTTATGCTTTGCGAGTCATCTGGATATATTGAGACTCCTATGCTTGCGGAGAGCCTTAGCGAGTATCCCTTTATAAGCAAATCTTTTCTAAAACTATTTAGCAGGTTATTGATGGTAGGTATCAGTTCGTTTTGGTCGTTAAAGTCGGATACTACCATTATAAACTCATCACCGCCGATTCTTGAAATAAGAGTATCCTGAGAGACGCTGTTTTTCAATATATTTGCTACCGTTTGCAAAAGCGCATCTCCGATATCGTGACCCAGCGTATCGTTTACATTTTTGAAATGGTCTAAATCCAAAAATATAATCGCAAATTTGTTAGAATTTTTTTCTGCGTTTAACATTACGGTTTTTATCTTTTGATTTAGATTCAATCTGTTTGGTAAATCCGTAAGCGTATCATGCAGAGAAATATACTCTAACTCTTTATTTAACTCATTTACCTGATTTTGGGAGCTGTTTATATTGATTGTGTGTTCTATCTGAAGTCTAACCATATAACCCAAAACAAATAGCTCGATTATTACAAAAACGGCATGTAGTATTACAATGTCAAATCCGCAGCCGTAGTTAAAAACCATTACGGGCATATCAAAAAGCGAAACTTCGTAGAGTTGCAGGTAGTTAAAGAGTAGATGGTGCGCTATGGTTGTGGCTGCCGCGATTATAAGCGGCACCACATCTTTATAGAGTGTTAAAATAGCCATCCCGATAAACACATGAAAGTGCATTTCGATTCTGCCAAGATATTGTTGAATAAATATAACGGAAAATAGCATCATAGCCACTGCTATAAAGTATCTATAATATCTTTCGCCTTTTAGATATCTATATAAAAACAGCAGAGGCAAAACAACAAGAGCACCGCTAAAAAATCCGTAGTAGTATGTATCGTATTTTATAGATGTGATAAATGTTGCTACAATCCATTGCAGAGCAAGCAAGAGTAACATTACTCTATCGGACTCTATATGAAAAAGCTTAAAGCTGATTTCTGCATAACTTGGGATTTTCGGATATGCAAAAATATAATTAACTATTTTCTTCACTTATATTCCCAAATTCTTTTTTATTTGTATAATATCATCAATTAGCTTTTTTATCTTTAACGGATGTGTAGAATAGATGGATTTTAGCACTTTAGCCTCTTGGCTA
>CAYHRD010000210.1:0-3029 GCA_964358925.1 uncultured Sulfurimonas sp. | reverse complement strand
TAACCTGTCCATAACCGCCTGTGTCAGATGTTGCGACGCCCCTACCTTCCGAGTTTGTTATTTTGGTGCGTTGAGAGCCGTCTTCTGCTACCACTGAGGCTTTCCAACTGTTTTTTCCTAGATAATCATGCGTTCCATGCATGTCTGTCGCACTAAACTTCCCGAGAGAACTGTTCCCTACACTTATATTACCGCTTGCCGTCTGCGCTGCTGCTGAGCTTGCAGCACTGCTTGCAACTGCTCCTGCTCCGCTGAAAAAGCTGACAAATCCATTATCTGATTTTTTAGCGATTGAATATGCTAAAACAGGAATCATTGTACCGACATAGCCGATTAAAGCGATTAAGAGTGCTAAATCTTTGTGCATTGTATGGCTTCTGAAAAAAGTAAGACCGCCGTCAAGTTGCGGCCAAATCAATTGAGACTCTATCACAATAAAAGTCATAGCATTTAGTATGATGGCAAGCGGAGTCCAAAGCACCATGGTAAAGAGCAGCGTAAACCCCATTTTAATATGTCCTAAATCGCCGTATATCACGGATAATAGTACAAGAAGTATAAAAATACCAAGGACTAAAACTGTTAAAATTGCTTTATAAAGTGGTAGATTCTTTTGAGCCATTTGCCCCATAGCTACCAAAGTTTGTTGCTGATTTGCCTCTGCCGCCGCATTTGCATATGCAAGTGCTTGAGCATCTCCACCTGTTGCAAGTGCGGTTGCTTTGATGCCATCTTTTGTCATGTTGATGAGAGTTTGTTGCATCAAATAATCTTTTGAATTTTTAGAAATTCCAAACATAAGTTGTGATGTTGCTGCCATTCCGCTTTGGTATTTATCTTGACTTATTCCCATTTCTTTAGCCAAAAGAGGCTCTAATATATCAATTTTTTGTCTGACATCAGTATCAACCATTAAATCCCAGGCTTCGTGGCATTGCATATCTGCTCCGTTTGGATTTGCAGCACTATAATAAGGTGTGAGATAACCTGTCACACGCAAATCTGCCTTCAAAAAAGTGCTGAAACTTATCACATCTGATGCCATTTCATTCATGCTTATTGCCGAGAGGACGCAGTTGTTGATGTATTCATTAAGGCTTCTCGTAGTGTAGCCGTCTGCAGCTACAAGCGATTTTACATTTAACGGTGCAGACATCGTAAAGCCTAACCCGACTTCAGTATAGTCAAGCGAATGAGGAGTGGCGAACGCAGTTTGAAATCCATGTGCTAGGTTTCTTTCAAGATTTGTAAACAAGGAGAAAGTTTCGCCGATTCCTATCGGAACATTGTTTACTACGAAAGTTTGTCCGGTTACTTCATCCTCCACGATGTATCGTTTTGTGGATTCAGAGAAAAGCCCTATTATTATAGTTATGGTAAACAGATACTTACCCATTGCGACCGCCATATCAGAGCTGCCGGCACCGCTGACGGTATTTTTAATCATCAGTAAAAGTCCACCGACGGCAACAGCTGATTTAAAAATATAATCGTCTTGCGATAAAATTGTTACACCCTGAAGCACTTTATAAAATAATTCGCCATAACCCCATGTATAAATAGATGGATCGTCCGCAAATAAATTTGAAACTAGCACCATCAATAAAATTAAAATTACTTTTATCATTTATTCTCCTTCTTTATGATAAAAACCATTTTTTATTAAATAAATAAGTTTATTGCCGGAGATTAGCTCTATAGAATTAGAATTGGCGGAGTAAAATATATTTTTTCTTACACCCACACCACTACGCCCCGTGTGAATAAACAAACCACGATACGCTTGTTCTCCTTTAATTTTTTGTGCAAATTCTAAAACATCTTGATTTTTCACATAAGAAGAATATCTCTTGGCTTGAATAATATACAAATACTCTTTTCCGTTCTGTAGGTATATAAATTTTCCGTCTATACCACCATCGCCTGTATATTTGTGATTCCGTATAATTTTGCAATTTTTATTTTCTGAAATAGCCACTAACAAAAGCTCTTCAAAGACAAACGGATCAAGCTTGCGTAAATATGCTACAACCTGCGCTTCATTTTGGAAATTTCTAAGAAGCTCCAATGCTCTTACAGCACTTTTGTATCTCCATTTATGAGATTGTTTTTGATTTATAGATAGTTTTTTATATATGATTATGCGTGCAATCGTAAAAATAAATACTCCGATAAGCATTTGAAGCATTTGATTTGTGAACATAGTTTTAAGCCTTGTGTTAGCGTATAATGTTCTTATTCATAATTTTTGCCCTCCAAAGAATATATCATAAGGGGGTCGCTATGGATAAGTTAGTCATCACAATACTACTTATGTGCGTCTTCGCACCGTTATTGCATTAGCTTTAACGCCAAGGGGTTTTTACCCCTTGCCCCCCGAAAATTTCCATATTCAATTTTTCTAAAGTTTGTTTACATTCCCATACCAGAGCTTCTTATCTGCTCTTTTTCAATATTTATATCTTCCAATGCTTTTTCTTGTAGAGCTGCATCTTTAACTTTTTGATTTTCTTCACTTTGTTGAGTTTCAAATTCTTGTTCCGGTGTATCTTCTTGAGCTTTACTAATGGCAGCTATGGCTTTGGCAAATTCTATATCATCTCTCAACTCTGCTTGAGTCTCTTTATCTAAACCACTCTCTTTTAAATGTTGCTCTGCTTGTTTTAGCTCGCCTTTTTCTATCAAGCTTTGTATGTCTTCTATCTTCGCTTCTTTATTGTCTAAAATATAGCTTTGCCAATCTTCAACGGTTGCATTGCCTATGAGCCTTTGCTCTACATCAACGCCATTTTTTACAAGATCATTAATATCTTGTTTGTACTCTTCGACAGCTTCATACTTTACAAAATCAAATTTTTCTATATTTGCTTTTTCTACGATATCGGATACAAACTTCTCTCCGGGCATATCGTTTTGATTAAAAAATGTAACTTTCTCAAAACCTTGCTCATTTAGTAGATCTGCTATTTTGCTGGCTTGTCCCGTACCGTTTGCGATAATGACATTTGTTTCATTTAAGTCTATTTTAC
>CAYHRD010000209.1:0-3109 GCA_964358925.1 uncultured Sulfurimonas sp. | reverse complement strand
CTGTAATTTATTTTTTTGATAGTTTTCAACAATTTGTTTCTGAATATCAAGTTTTGGAAGAGGAATTTTGACTTCGTTTAACAAATCATCAAATTTTATATATTTTCTATTTGTTGTACCTACTACAAAATTATCCATATAAGCATTAAATCTTTTAGATTTAAAAAACAGTTGTAAATATTCTACATGTATTTTGTTAGTATCTAATTCAGCAAGTGCCATATTTGAAGAACCCAATCCATCTTCTAACTCTTCTGAAATTATTCCAAATGCTCCATTCTTAGTATCAACTTTACACCAAAAAAGATGATTCTTTTTCGCTTTTTGGTATTTTCTCATAGTTAAAGTTGACCCTAAAATTTCTCTATTTAAATAAACTCCTAAACCATAAGAACGAACACCTAATATTTTATATGTTTTATCATTTTTAATATGTATTGTTTCTATATTTGCCTTTTTTGTAAATTCCCTAAAATATACTAATGGATATTTATTTGAAAAGAAAAAGGTATTTTCTAAAAGAAGATGAACACTCCATGTATTACATTGACTATATCTCACAAAATCAAGCAAAGCACTCATGATATAACTCTTAATTGGCTTTCTAAATATTTTCCAGACAGCGTCTGGAAAATTTGAGGGCAAGAGAGATAAAAAAGCTTAAAAGAGTGAATATTAGGCATTTCTTGTTTCCCAAAGATTATTTGCAACTCTATATTCTTCATAAGCTTTTAGGAGTTCTGGCAGTTGATTTTCTTCTTTTCCGCCTGTTGAGTTAATCCCTGCTTTTTTGATGTCTGCTATTGGTATTTCATAATCAAACTTTTGTTTGATTTGTTCTTTTATCTCTAAATCTATACTATTTTGTAGCTCTTTTTGTTTTAGCAATAGCTCTTTTTTCTCATCTTTTGATAGAGATACTTTTCCTTTTAGAGACAATGAAGCCTCTATCTCTTCTTTTTGCTCTTTGTATTTTTCATTTATTTGAATTATTGCATTTTGTTTAACTTCTTCATAGTTCGCTTTTTCCTCTTTTGTAAACTTTTTCAAAAATACAAGGCTTGTTTTTACCGTAGCACCTGAGCTTATAAATATCTCTTGAGGAAGAGAGACTATTAGAAGTATTTTTGCACGGCTCTCAAAAAATTCTCTAGCACTTTGGAGGTTTGAACTATTAAGTACGCCCTCGGGAAGAACTATTCCCATTCTTCCACCGTCTCGAAGTAAATCCAAGCATCTTTCAATAAATAAAACTTCAGTCTGTCCTGCACTTTTTCCAACTTCAAAAAGCCCTCTTATAGGTTTTCCAAAGTTGTCTGTAACTTGTTTCATCTCTTGTTCATAGTTTGGATAAATTGATTTGTAAAATTCTATTTTTTCAGTGTTTGTATATTTATCATCCAACTCAACTGTCGGTGATGTTTGTGATAAGGTCGTACCAAACGGTGGATTTGTAAATATGACATCAAACCTACTTCTAAAAATGCCGTTAACATTTAAAAGTCCGTCATTATGGTGTATGCCGTTGTGTCCGTCACCGTGCATTATCATATTCATTTTAGAAACTCTTGCCATTCTAGGGTTTGCATCTGTTCCAAAAATAGATTTTTTAGAGAGATATTCTACTTGTGCATCCTGTTTTTTGTTAATCTCTTCAAGATAGTTTTCGTACTCTTCTATTTTTATATTTTCTTCTTTTGGAGTTAGTTTTTTACCTTCTTGAAATATCTCTTTATATTTTTCTTTTTTGATTTCAATGTATTTATTATCAATCGTTTCTTTGACACTTTCAAAAGCTTTAATAAGAAATCCACCACTTCCCGCACAAGGGTCGCAAATAAGCTCATTTTCTTGTGGACTAAGAAGCTCAACCATGAAATTTACTATTGCACGAGGTGTGAAGAACTGACCAAGTTCACCCCTAAAAGTTCGTCCTAAAAATGTCTCAAAAGCGATGCCTTTTACATCCTCGCTTGTTGCGGTTAAGTTATATATTTCTAGTTCTGAGATAATATCAATAAAGCTGTTTTCCCTTATTTTTATTTTTTCGTTCTCTTCAAAAATGCCATCATTTCTAAAAGCAAATTTCACACTATTGAATTGTTCTTCTAAAAAACTTAAGCTTGTCGCTCCTCTTTCAATTTTCTTTTTATGAATTTCCATCTCTTTTTTAACTTTTTGTTTAGAGAAAATCAAGGTATCATCATCAGGGCTTCGCTCATACATGATTTTTAAAAATAAAATCTTGCTTATCTCATCAAATGAAGCTTCTGGTGAAAGTTTGTCATTGTTTCTTATGATGTTGTGGCATTTATGAAGGAGTTTTGCGAACTCATCGCCTGTAAACTCTTTTGTTTTTGAAAGTATGTCTTCTAATTTTTGATTGTCTATTATGTCTTTTGCTTGTGGTATTTCTCCAACAGGCTGGAGACTAAGCGGGAGTTCTTCTTCAATGGTTTTGTAAATCTTTACAATTTTTCCGTTACTTATTACAAAAAGTTTAGCTCTGCTCCAAGTAGCATAATTATAACCTTGATAAAAATCTTCCGGCTTTAGTTTTAAAGCTTCAGCTTTGAGTTCCACGACCAAAAACGCTATTTTATTTTGTTCTTTTTCTTCTTTTGTTCGCCATACAACTATATCCGCACTTGCTCGTCCGGTTCCTCTGTTGGATGATGTTAATTGCACCTCTTGAGCCATTTGCTCCAATGTATATCCATAATCATTTATAAGCCTACAGATAAATTCTTGTCTAACCTTTTCTTCCGGTTGATTTGATAAATCTCTCCACTCGTTCTTTAACGGAATAAATGTTTTGCCTTTTTCATATTTAGGTTTATAAATAGTTACTGTTTTTTCTTTGCCTGTTTTTCTATCTTCTATAGTTATTTCTTCCGTATCAAATAATTTATCGTAGCTCATAAAAGTCCTTAAAAATGTATGCAGTTAAAGTTTATTTTACCTTTTTTTTCATATGTAAGCATTGAAGTAAAACACAATTTGACAGACAATCTATTTTAAACCTATCTCACAGCCCCTAAACTCAAAATCAAGCTCACTTGATGGTTCTTTATAAAGAAGCGGACTATCCAAGTCGATATACTTTATA
>CAYHRD010000208.1:0-3130 GCA_964358925.1 uncultured Sulfurimonas sp. | reverse complement strand
CATAAGTGCGGCAACTTGCCCCATCGGTGCTAAAATTCTTGAGGTAAGTATGATGATGGCAATGAGTCCGCCCATAGACAGCTCAAAATCTTGTATAAGATAGACACCGAATATTACAACCATAACGGTATTTAGCTGAATAAGAAGCTGTGTTATAGTAGGAATTGATGCGGAGAGCAGACGAGATTTCAGGCTTCTTGTTGCTATCTCTCCGGTGGATTCTTCCCATTTCCACTGCGCTTGGCTAACACTACCTAGAGTTTTAAGTGTCTCTATGTTATTAAGCGTCTCTATGAGAATAGAGCTTTTTTTTGCACTTGCTTCATGAGTACTCTCTATGCTCTCTTTAAGAGGGTTTTTGATGAGAAAGGCATATCCTAAAATAAGAAACATTGTAAACATAGTGATAAAAACGATATTGCCGCCTATATACCATACAACAGCCAAAAATATAAATGTAAAGGGAAGATCTATAATAGCTATCATTGTTGCATTTGTTAAAAAGCTTCGGATGCTATCGAAATCTTTTATATTGTTCGCAAACGATCCGACAGAAGCCGGATGATGTGCCATTTTTAAGTCTAGTACTTTTTCAAAAATAATAGAAGACATAATGATATCGCTCTTTTTGGCAGCAATTTCAAGGAGATAAGTTCTGCTAAATTTTAAAAATGTATCGATAGTGTAGATAATTGTTACCCCAATGGCAAATACCCAAAGGGTTTCTATAGCGTTGTTTGGAACAACTCTATCATAAACATTCATAGTAAAAAGAGGTGATGCAAGTACAAAAATATTTATAAGTAACGATGCATATAAAACATCTTTATAGATACCGGCTGAGAGCTTAAGCGTACTCCAAAACCAATGTTTTTGGTTTAGATTGAGCGTTCTTGAGTTTTCCTCGGAGTATTCAAACGCCTTTTTTATCATAAAGCCATAACCGATATGCTCATCTTCTAAGTCTTGAGTATCGATCCACATCTCAACAGGTTCTTCGCTTGGCATAACAATTTTTACTTTACTTCTATCTTCGTTAAACTTATCGACAATACAAGCCCCTTGGTTTGACAGAAGAATAATCATCGGAAGTTGTAGCGGAGAGATTTGCGAGAGCGGTCTTTTCACTATACTTGATTTTAGACCTGCTCTCTCAGCCGCACGAGAGAAAAGCCCCTTTGCATTGTTAATGGAAAAGAGTTCCGGAGAATGAGCCCCCGGTTCAATAGGCAGTCCCGCAGTAAGAGCTTCTGCCGAAAACGGTTTATGGTAAAGTTTTGTAAAAAGAACAAGCGCATCAAGCAATGCGTCCATTCTTAAGTAGTCGGTATCTGCATTTATCATATATTGCCTCTTTGAACTATTATAACTTTCGTGGCAGAGACACCTTTGTCCCTTGCAGCCCCCTAAAGCTACCCGCAAATGCGGGAGAGCAATTTGAGTACATTTTGTTAATCATCTCTATCAAAACGGCAATATATCTTCTTTGCCGTTAAGCGATGTCTTTGAGTATGTTTTTTCTTTTTCGCCTAAAACCGTAGACACAAGCGTTCCCATAGAGTCTAAAATTCTGTACTTAGCAAAAAGCATAGTATATTTTGCATTGATGATTTGTGATTTTGAACCTATAAAGTCATTTTGTGCAGATAAAAGATCCAAAAGCGAGCGACGACCTAAATCATACTCTTTGATATAAAGTGCCAATGTTTTTGAAGCAAAATTTTGATATGTTTGAAGATGTGAAAGTTGTTGCAATACCTTTTCGTTTGAAGCCCAAGCAAGACTCATCTGCTCTGTGATATTTCTTTTTAGCGAGTTTTGTATCTCATTTTCTCTATGCATTTCACTTATGCTTTTTCGCAACGCTGCCTGATCTGCAAAACCGTTAAAGAAGTTGTATCTAAGATATACCATTGCTCTGAAGCGATCATCTTTTCCCTCTACACCGCTTAAGTTTTTGTTCATAAGCTCTGCTACTTCAATATCTATTTTCGGATAGTAAGGAGATTTTTTTTCATTATATGTAGCCAGCGCAAGTTTTATATTGTAGTCGCTTACTAAGATAGACGGGTTGTTTTGCACGGCATACTTCGTTGCTTCTTCCAAAGAGCTAGGCAAAGTTGCATTTAATGTCGGTGCTTGCAAATCTTGCGTATTGATTTTTTTTCCTAAGAGCTTTTCAAACTTATACTCATAGTCAAGCAGTGTGTTTTCTTGAACGACATAGTTTGCTTTTGCAAGAGATAAGGAAGCTTCTACCTTATTTACCTCAGAGAGAGTCGTAAGTCCTGAATTGTAAAGCTTTTGAACTTTTGTAAAAATTTCTTGATTGACTTTGATATTCTCTTGAGCATTTTCCAATAACTCTCTATTTTTTATTATCTGTATATAAGCATTTACGATTTCAAAAGAGATATTATTTACCTGCTCTATATAACTGTAGGCTACTGAAGCGTTTTTATACTCCTCTTGTGCAACTTTGTGAGTTGTTTCAAAACCTTTAAAAATATTTTGAGTTAAAGTCAAAGAGTTTTGGTAAACACTAAAGTCAAAAGACTCATCCGGTTGAGTTCTTTGTGTATTTTCCGTACCAACACCAATGGATAAATCAAGTTTTGGGTAGTAACCGGATTTAGCGATTGTAATATCTTGTTTTGTTGCATTGTATTTTTTGAGCTTTTCTAAAACTATAGGGTTTGTTGCAAGCGTTTCATCAATCGTTGTTTCAAGCGTAGAAGCACCAAGAAGCAGATGAAAAGAGAGAATTAAAGAGAAACTTTTTTTCACTTCTGTTTTCCTTAGATATAATTAGTGGTGATTATATCATAAAAAATAATAGGTTGTTATAGAAAATTGATGAACTAATTGCTGATTAGAAGCGATATACAGACCCTTGACAATGTGCTTAATCTCTCATTATAATAGTTCAAACAGACTAAAGGATGACTCATGTGTAAAGATGCTATCGTATTTTCCAATAAACCTGAAGGTGTTACGCTTGAAGCGAGGATTGAGTACTATATTTGTACATGCGGAAGAAGCAAAGGGGGTGTTTTTTGCGACGGAAACCATGATGGAACGGCATGTTTGCCAAAAAAAGTAATCGTTGAAAAAACAAAACAGTATCATA
>CAYHRD010000207.1:0-3135 GCA_964358925.1 uncultured Sulfurimonas sp. | reverse complement strand
AAGTTGATGATCTAAACGACCTAAAAGAAAATGTTATTATCGGTCGTACAATTCCTGTCGGAACAGGTATTTATAAAGATCAAGAGATTGTTTTTGGTACTGATAACGATTAATGCTACATAATTTAAATAGCAAAACCTCACTTTAGAGGTTTTGCTATTTTGTCATAATATCTATTCTATTATTCTACACACAAAACCCCATATATTAATTTGCACTTAAATTAAGCATTTATTTATTATATTTTTATTATAATCACGCGTCTATAACTCCCTAATTTTAAAAATCAACCTTGTAGTTCTCGAAAAACTTGTTTTTTCGTAGCTTTAGGGGGATGCAAGGGACAATTTGTCCCTGCCACTTAAACGGACGCGTTCGTTTAAGTGTGTCATATGAGTTGGGAGTTAAATTCTACTGGAAAAATTAAGTAAAGGAATTGTATGCCTACAATCAATCAATTGATTAGAAAAGAGCGTCAAAAAGTGGTTAAGAAATCAAAATCACCTGCTCTTGTATCATGTCCACAGCGTCGTGGTGTTTGTACTCGTGTTTACACGACAACACCAAAAAAACCTAACTCGGCTTTGAGAAAAGTTGCAAAAGTTCGTTTGACTTCAGGTTTTGAAGTTATTTCTTATATTATGGGAGAGGGTCACAACCTTCAAGAGCACTCAATCGTTTTAGTTCGTGGTGGTCGTATTAAAGACTTACCAGGTGTTAAATACCATATCGTTCGTGGTGCATTAGATACTGCGGGTGTTGCAAATCGTAAAGTTTCTCGTTCTAAATACGGAACTAAGAAAGCAAAAGTAAAAAAATAACTTCTAAATAATAGAAGTATATAAAAATGTATTCAAGCAAACACAGGATAGCTCTTTGGTGAGATATTTTGAGTAAATTTGAAAAAAAATTGAAGTAAGGAAATTACAAATGAGAAGAAGAAAAGCTCCCGTTCGTGAAATTATGCCGGATCCTGTTTATGGAAGCAAAGTTTTAACGAAGTTTATTAACAAAATTATGTTTGACGGTAAAAAAAGTACAGCTGAAAAAATTATCTACAGTGCTTTAGATATCATTAGTTCTCGCGGAGAGAAAGTAGGTATTGATACATTCAATAATGCTATTGAAAATATTAAACCGATTATTGAGGTTAAGAGTCGCCGTGTCGGTGGTGCTACTTATCAAGTTCCAGTAGAAGTGCGCCCGGTGCGTCAATTATCTCTAGCAATTAGATGGTTAGTTGATGCTTCTCGTAAAAGAAACGAGAGAACAATGGCTGAGAGATTAGCAAATGAATTAATGGATGCTTCATCAGATAAAGGTAACGCATTTAAGAAAAAAGAGGATACTTACCGTATGGCTGAAGCAAATAAAGCATTTGCTCACTATCGCTGGTAATAGGAATATATTATGGCAAGATCACATAAATTAGAAGATGTAAGAAACATCGGTATTGCTGCTCACATTGACGCAGGTAAAACTACGACTACGGAAAGAATTCTTTTCTATACAGGGCGTGAGCATAAAATCGGTGAGGTTCATGACGGTGCCGCTACTATGGACTGGATGGAACAAGAACAAGAGAGAGGTATTACGATTACTTCTGCTGCAACTACTTGTGAGTGGAGCGGTAAGCAGATAAATATTATCGATACTCCTGGTCACGTTGACTTTACAATTGAAGTTGAGAGATCTATGCGTGTACTTGATGGTGCAGTTTCTGTATTTTGTGCAGTTGGCGGTGTTCAACCTCAATCTGAGACAGTTTGGAGACAAAGAAATCGTTACGGCGTACCGTCGATTGTTTTTGTTAACAAAATGGATAGAACAGGTGCAAACTTTTACCAAGTTGAAGAGCAAATTCGTACTCGTCTAAAGGGTAATCCGGTTCCAATTCAGCTTCCAATCGGTCAAGAAGAGAGTTTTGCAGGTATTATTGATCTTGTTACGATGAAGGCTATTATTTGGGATAAAGATGCAGAGATGGGTTCTAACTATCATGTTGAAGAAATCCCGGCTGATTTAGTAGATAAAGCTGCAGAGTATCGTGAAAAAATGATTGAATCTATCTCTGGTGTTGACGGCAATGAGCATCTTGCAGAGAAGTATCTTGAAGGTGAAGAGTTAACTGAAGATGAAATTATCGCCGGAATCAAATATGCAACAATTAATATGCATATCGTTCCAATGACTGCAGGAACTGCATTTAAAAACAAGGGTGTTCAAACTCTTCTTGATGCTGTTGTTGCATATCTTCCATCTCCGGTTGAGTGTGCTCCTATTAAGGGAACAATGATGGATGATGAGGATATTGAAGTTGTTGTTCCATCTACTGATGATGGTAAATTTGCATCTTTAGCGTTTAAAATTATGACAGACCCGTTTGTTGGAACGCTGACTTTTATTCGTGTATATCGCGGTTCATTAGAAGCAGGTTCATTTGTTCATAACTCTACAAAAGACAAAAAAGAGCGTATTGGTCGTATTGTAAAGATGCATGCTATCAAACGAGAAGAGGTAAAAGAGATTTATGCGGGTGAAATCGGTGCAGTTGTCGGTTTAAAATATACAACTACCGGAGATACTCTTTGTGATCCTGATGATACAGTCGTGTTAGAGCGTATGGTTTTCCCAGAACCTGTTATCTCTGTTGCAGTTGAACCAAAAACTAAAGCGGATCAAGAGAAAATGGGTCTAGCTCTAGGCAAACTTGCTGCTGAAGATCCATCTTTTAGAGTTCATACGGATGAAGAGACAGGTCAAACTATTATCTCTGGAATGGGAGAGTTACACCTTGAAATCCTAGTTGACCGTATGAAGAGAGAGTTTAAGGTAGAAGCTGAAGTCGGTGCACCGCAAGTTTCTTACCGTGAAACAATTAGAGATACTGTTAATCAAGAGTACAAATACGCTAAACAATCAGGTGGACGCGGTGCATTTGGGCATGTATATCTTACAATCAAACCGGGCGAAGCCGGAACAGGTTTCGTATTTCATAACGAGATCAAGGGTGGGGTAATTCCAAAAGAGTATATTCCTGCAGTTGAAAAAGGTTGTGCTGAAACTATGAGTAACGGTGTTCTTGCAGGTTACCCGATGGAAGACATCGATATTACGCTATATGACGGTTCATAC
>CAYHRD010000206.1:0-3144 GCA_964358925.1 uncultured Sulfurimonas sp. | reverse complement strand
CTGCTTTTTTGTCAGTGCCACTCGCATTAAAGAGCCGTCGCTTCATGGCAAACCAGTTGCGATAGGCGGGCGGAGCGATACAAAAATATTTAACAAAGAAGCAAAATGCCAGAGCGTAAATCTTGAAAATTCCGGCTCTTTTGTACCGACTTTTTACAAAGCGTATGAAGAAAAAGACGATGATATAGAGGCTTTTAAAGATGAGGATGGGCGTCTGCGCGGCATACTTACCACTTCAAGCTACGAAGCAAGGGCTTACGGCGTAAAAACTGCTATGAGCATTAAAGAGGCTTTGGGCTTGTGTCCGCATCTCATCATTAAAGCGCCCGATATGTCGCTCTACCAAAAACTCTCACATGAGCTTCATGAGTTTTTGCAAACAAAGATACCGTTAATTGAGCAGGCGAGCATTGACGAGTTTTACGGGGATTTGAGCGGCTGGGTTGAAGATGGTGATGTGGAGGATTTTATTAAAAATTTAAAAAATGAGATAAAAGATGTGATAAAACTTCCCGTCTCAATCGGTTCGGCAAAAACCCGCTACATTGCCAAACTTGCTACAACCTACGCCAAACCGTTTGGGTGCAAAGTCGTATATCCGCATGAGTTGGAAAGTTTTATAGAGAAGATTCCCGTGGGAGAGTTTGCGGGAATCGGTAAAAGTATGAAAGAAAAATTAAAATCTGCACAAATTCATACGCTCGGAGATTTAAAAAAAAGAAGGGGAACCGTTGAATCATGGGGATCTTATGCAAAAGAGCTATATGCCAGAGTGTGCGGGATTAGCGATGATGAGATTCAAACCCGGCACAGGCGAAAATCCATCGGTATATCACGAACTTTTGACCCTCTATACGACAGATACGAACTACAAAGAAGAGTACATATTCTTGCTCGCCATCTAAGTTTTGCCGTCTTAAAACTAAAGGTTATTCCTACCGTTTTTCACCTAAGCATAGCTTACGAGATGAATCAAAAATCCCATAAAAATATAAGTCTGTGTGAGATTTTTACGGAAAAAAAGTTTGACTCTTTGTGCTTGAGCCTTTTTAACGAAGCAGATATTTATAAAAGACTGTATGTGATTAGGATAAGCATAAACTGTTCAAGCTTTACAAGAGAGTCTAAAAAAGAGTTATCGCTTATAGGATTTCATGATGAGTTAAAAATGCACAAACTAACACAACATTCGCAAAACATAAGAGAGAAATACGGTATCGATATGTTGAAATGGGGAAGTGAATTATGATAAAATAAATTTATGTTAAAAAACAAACTATTAGAACAATTTCGTTCATTTTATGCAAGAAATTATCCCGATGACATGGAAGTGCAAATTGAGTACTTTGCTGTGTTTGGAGGACTTGGCTGGGAGATAGATACGACCAAAGAGATAATTTTTTTAATAAAAGAGCTAATTCTTGAAAATTACAAAACAATAAATAAGAAAATAGAAGATTTAACTTTGGCAAACAGAGAGTGTTCGCGACTTCTTCATGCTTTAGCGGTAGGTGATAGAAAGATTTTCTCAGCTTTTAACAGAGCGGGACTTAACAATGCAAACGGCGGAAGCGCTTTAAACTATCTTGTGCAAAAAGGGCTGATTCAAATAGAGTTCTCAAGAGAAGAACCCGCACGCAGCCTCAACCCAAACGGCAAACTAAAAAGAGAGATTGCAAGACATAGAATATCTCATAAAGTGCTTTTCACGCACCCTTTTATAAGATTTTGGTTCTACTTTATAGTTCCCCATGCAAAAAAAATAGAACAAGGCGAATATGAGGAGTTTTTTAAAGATTTTCAGATAAGACAAAACGGTTATACAAGTTTGGTTTTTGAAGAACTCTCAGAAATTCTTCTGAATTATAATCTCAGAGATTCACAAATCCTAAGTTCAGGCAGTTACTGGGATGCGAATGTCGAGATAGATATACTTACGATAACAAAAGATGAAAAAATTTATGTCGCGGAGTGCAAGTGGACAAACCACAAAGTAAACAAAAGTGAGTGGCATAGAATCGTAGAGAAGTGCGAAAAACTTCAAATCGAGGCAACTCAAATTGTTATATTTTCAAAAAGAGGCTTCTCAAAAGAGTTATCAAAAGACCAAGGCAAAAAATTGGCACTATACACTGCAAATGACTTTAGCGCACTTTTGAAAAATATAAAAAAAGATGAACAGAGGGAAGAACTTTTTAAAGATAAGTTTAACTGACTACTCGCAGTGCAGAGTACGCCTCTTGTAACTGTTGAAATTTTTGAGTGTAACGCTTTACCATATGCGGAGCTTCTTGCAGAATTTTATCCGGATGGTAAGCTTTTGCAAGCCTTTTATAACTATCTTTTATAGCGTCTTGACTCGCTCCGATTGGGCATTGTAAAACAGTATAAAAATAGTTCTTTTGAGTATCTTCTTCATCCCTGCAAAGAGTTCCAAAGCTAAAGTTTGCAAAATCGCTATATAGCTTACTTATAAAACGATTATTATAACTATAGCTTATTTGATAATGCAGGACATGTCGTTTATTTAAAGCTTTCTCCAGTCTGGCTTTTGCTCTATAATCAGAAACATCAAGAACCAAAGATGTGTCTGTTCCTCTCTCTACATAAACTTCAAGCTGGGAACGAAGATAGCTTAAAACCCATGAGTTTGGATAATCAAGAGTGATTAGTACCGTATCGCTGTTGTAAGCATAGAGATTGACTTTGACATTTTGCGGCTCTTCATCTCTCTTTAGTTCTATTCTAATGGGCTGATTTTCAAACTTTAACATTGAACGCAGAAAAAACTCATGAGAGAAGTCGTGTTTTACGGCATGATACTGGCTTAACTCTTTTATAAACTCTTCTCTAGCCTCTGATAAAGTTTCATTTCTAAATACCAATACGGCTTTTTCTAAAAAAAGCATACCTCTTGAATGATTGTTTAAAAAATCTTTCATCCACTGAGTATTTAATGTATCAAAGTCCGTAGTAACAAGAATAAGATTATTTCTTAATACAATCTCCACCAACATAACCTTTTTTGGACTATTTTACTATTTTAAAGCAATAAGAGTTCCAATTTTTATGTTGATTAAGAAGTAAATTTTTTATTGTAGCAGATATTTAATGGCATCTCTAATTACAAATATTATTATACGC
>CAYHRD010000205.1:0-3146 GCA_964358925.1 uncultured Sulfurimonas sp. | reverse complement strand
CTTTAGACTGCCGCACTTCGTTCGCAGTGACAAACAACAGTCATTGCAAGGAGCAGAGCGACACATCTCGTCATTGCGAGGAGCATAGCGACGCGGCAATCTCTATATCATCTTACAAAGAGTTGATAACTTTCGTGCCTGATCGTGCAGGACACGACAGACGCTATGCCATAGACGCAACAAAACTTGAAAATGAACTTCTTTGGAGAGCGGACGAAAATTTTGATAGCGGAATCGTTAAAACCATAGAGTGGTACTTGAACAAATACAAGAAGCAATTGTAAAGTGCAAAGGGAAAAAATGAACAAAACTAGCAAAATATATGTTGCAGGGCATCTTGGACTTGTCGGAAGCGCTATAGTAAAAAATCTGCTCTCTAAAGGTTACACAAATTTAGTATATAAAACGCATGAAGAGTTAGAACTAATGGATCAAAAAGCGGTTATAGAATTTTTTGAGTCCGAAAAACCGGAATATGTCATACTCGCAGCCGCTAAAGTCGGCGGTATAGCGGCAAATAATGATTACAGAGCGGATTTTATCTATGAAAACCTGCAAGTTCAAAATAATGTTATCCATCAAAGCTTTGTTCACGGAGTAAAAAAACTTCTCTTTTTAGGCTCAACATGCATCTACCCAAAAAACGCTCCGCAACCGATGAGGGAAGAGAGTCTCCTTACAAGCCCGCTTGAATATACAAACGAACCTTATGCCGTAGCAAAAATCGCAGGTATAAAGATGTGTGAGAGCTATAACATCCAGTACGGAACAAACTTCATAAGCGTAATGCCGACAAATCTTTACGGTCCAAACGATAATTTTGATCTTTACAGTTCGCATGTATTGCCGGCACTTTTGAGAAAAATGCATGAAGCAAAAATCAATAACTCAAAAACCGTTGAGATTTGGGGAAGCGGAAAGGCGCGAAGAGAGTTCTTATACTCCGAAGATATGGCAGACGCATGTGTATTTTTAATGGAAAATGTAGACTTTAAAGATACTTACGACAACAATACAAAAGAGATTAGAAACACCCATATAAACATAGGTTCGGGAGTAGATATAAGCATAAAAGAGCTTGCCTATCTTATGAAAAAAGTAGTCGGTTTTAGCGGTGAACTAGCTTTTGATACAAGTAAGCCTGACGGAACAATATTGAAGTTGACAGATCCCTCTAAGCTCCACAATTTCGGATGGAAGCACAAAGTAGAGCTTGAAGAGGGAATAAAAAAAGCTTATGAGTGGTATTTAGACAAATATAATCCAAAGAGGTAAATAAATGAAAGTATTATTACTAGCCGGTGGATATGGTACAAGACTTAGCGAAGAGACAGACATTCGTCCAAAGCCTATGGTGGAAATTGGCGGTAAGCCAATTTTATGGCATATTATGAAAATTTATTCAAAATATGGCTTTAATGATTTTGTTATTTTGCTTGGATATAAAGGTTACTACATCAAAGAGTATTTTGCAAATTACTATTTGCATCAAAGTGATATTACATTTGATTTATTAAATGGGAAAGTGGAAGTTCATAATAACTCCAGTGAACCGTGGAAGGTTACTCTTTTGGATACAGGTCTTAATAGCATGACCGGCGGAAGAATTAAAAGAGCAAAAGAGTTTATCGGTAATGAAACTTTTATGCTCACTTACGGTGACGGTGTAAGTGATGTTAATATTAAAGAATTAGTAGCGTTTCATAAAAAAAACAAAACAAAAGCGACAATGACGGCAATTCAACCGGCCGGAAGATTTGGCGCGTTGGATATAAATTCTAATTTAGTAAATGAATTTGTAGAGAAACCTGCAGGTGACGGCAACTGGGTAAATGGCGGATTTATGGTATGTGAGCCGGAAATTTTGGATTTTATTGAGTCTGATTCTACGGTATTTGAGCAATACCCATTACAAACATTAGCAAAAAATGGCGAATTATCTGCATTTAAGCATAACGGTTTTTGGCAGTGCATGGATACGCTTAGAGACAAGATAGCTTTAAACGATTTATGGGATAAAAACAAAGCTCCGTGGAAAGTTTGGTAATGGAAACTCTATTTGGCGGAATTTATAAAAATAAAACTGTTTTAGTTACCGGACATACGGGTTTTAAAGGTTCATGGCTAGTTTATTGGCTTAAGCAGATGGGAGCAAATGTTGTCGGCTACTCTCTTGAAGCTCCAACCACTCCAAATCATATAGGACTTTTAGACCTTGATATAGTTTCCATTATAGGCGATATTAGGGATTTAGACAAACTAAATAAAATTTTTGAAACTCATATACCGGACATAGTGTTTCATCTTGCTGCACAACCGCTTGTAAGACTCTCTTATGAAAATCCAATAGAAACATATGAAACAAATGTTATAGGAACTCTAAAGGTTTTTGAAGCGTGTAGAAAAAATAGCGTAAAAGCCATAGTAAATATCACAAGTGATAAAGCTTATGAAAACAGAGAGTGGATATGGGGTTATAGGGAAAATGACCCTATGGGCGGCTATGATCCGTATAGTTCATCTAAAGGGTGTGCCGATATATTGGCCACCTCTTACAGAAACTCATATTTCAATACAAAAGAGTACAAAAAAACTCACAATACATTACTTGCAAGTTGTAGAGCAGGAAATGTTATCGGCGGCGGAGATTGGGCAAAAGACAGACTCTTGACTGATATTATGTTATCCGTTTCAAAGGGTAAAAAAGTAAGCATCCGCAATCCGCAAGCCACCCGTCCTTGGCAACATGTTCTCGAACCTCTCAGCGGTTATCTTACTGTCGGGCAAAAACTTCTAGAAGAAAAGGTAGAATTTTCTGATGCATGGAATTTTGGACCAAGTGATGAGGGGAGTATTACTGTTGAAGAAGTGGTAAAAAATGTAAAAAAATATTGGGATAAAATAGAGTATAAAATAAATAGTAATCAAGACCAATTACACGAAGCAAGTTTTTTAAAACTAGATTGCAGTAAAGCTCATATACTTTTAAAATGGAAAGATGTTTGGACTAGTGATACGACTTTTGAAAAAACAGTTAAGTGGTACAAGTCATATTACCAAAACAATGAAGTTCTAACAACACAAGATTTAAAAAGCTATGTATCTGATGCAAAAAAGAAGGGTATTGAGTGGACAAGAAGCTAAAT
>CAYHRD010000204.1:0-3168 GCA_964358925.1 uncultured Sulfurimonas sp. | reverse complement strand
GCTATAGAGCGTGACGCAAAACAAAAAGAGCGTGAGAGCTTTTTAGGGCAAAGTCAAAGACAGCCGTTGGTAAGCGGTATATCTGCTCAAAAAGATGATGCAAAAGACGATGGTTATCGTGAAGCGTTTTGGACTTTGCAAAGCCGTAAACCTCTTAACGCTGAACAGACTCGTTCTCTAAACGCCGCAACGGATGACAAAGGCGGTTATTTAGTACCGGAAGTTTTTCAAACAACGATTATTTCAAAACTGACTGAAAAATCATATATGCGTTCACTTGCTACGGTTAGCACATCTAGTTCTACGGAAAACATACCGGTTGAGGGTGACGACGGTGCAAACAGCTGGATTGACGAGAGCGGTATTTATGCAGAGAGCGACCCTACAATCTCTCAAGTGATTATGAAAGCGTACAAAACAGGGCGTATTATCAAAGTTACGGATGAGCTGCTACAAGATAGTTTCTCAAGCATTGAAGCATATATTGCTCTTAAGTTTTCAAAATCAACCATCAAAGCCGAAGAAGCTGCGTTTGTAATCGGTGACGGTGTCGGCAAGCCTACAGGCTTTTTGGTAACTGCTCAAGTAGGAAAAACTACGGCTTCGGCTACGGCTATCACGGCTGATGAGCTTATAGATCTATGGGGTTCTTTGGATGAAGATTATGCGGCAAATGCGGTATGGAAGATGAACCGCAACTCTTTAGTAAAGATTATGAAGCTAAAAGACTCTAACGGCGACTATCTCGTAAACAAAGGTTTAAACGGCGCTCCCTCAACGCTTTTAGGTAGACCGATAGTGATCAACAAATGGATGCCAGATATTGCTGCATCTGCAAAAGCTATTGCGTTTGGAGACTTGAGCTACTACTTCATAAAAGACAGAAAAACTATGACGATGAAGCGCATGGATGAGCTTTATGCGACAACTGGTCATATCGGTTTTAGAATCGACAAGCGTGTAGATGGAAAGCTCGTACTTCCTGAAGCCGTAAAAGTTCTGCAAATGGCAGCGGCGTAAAGGCTAGGCTATGAGTAAACTAGAAATTAAGCTGCTGACGGGGAGAGTTTCTTCCGATGGCAGCCATGCTCCGGGAGAAAAAATCAGCGTAGGACTTAAAGAGGCAGTTGCTCTCATAGAGTCAGAACAAGCTGAGCCTGTAAATAAAAAAGCATATATGGCAGCTCTTGGGACTATTGCCGCCGACAAAGTCAAAGAGGATGAGCGTGAAGCTCAAATCAATGCGATTTTACATAAAGAGGCTCTTGAACTTGAACTGAAAGATTTATACCGCCAAGTAGCACTCAAAACTGCCGAGATTGAGGGTGTGATTTTAACTGATGAAGAGGTTGAAGCATTCGTTGCCGTGAGTTTAGAGGGTGAAAAATTTAAAGAGAAAGAGCCGGTATGAGCGCAGTAACACTACTAGAAGCAAAAGCACACTTAAGAGTTTTGCATACAGCCGATGATGCTTACATACAAGATCTAGTAGATGCTGCAGTTGCTCAAGCGGAGGAGATTACATCTCGCAATCTGCTTGAGACGGTAAATATTTTTTACCTTGATGGTTTCGTAAAGAGCTTTGAGTTGCCGAAATCTCCGCTTATAGCGATTGATACTATCGAATATCAAATGCCAGACAGTGAAACATACACTACATTGAGTGCAACGGCATACCGTGTTAATGATGTAGTAGAACCTGCAAAGGTTTTATTTAAAGAGAGTTTTAGCGTAGCAGATAGCTTTAAAAGCATAAAAGTTACCTACAGAGCAGGCTACGCACCAGATGCCGTTCCAAAACCCATAAAGCAGTGGGTGCTTATTCGTGTGGCTACGATGTATGAAAATCGTGAAGAGGTTGCCGTAGGAACAGTCTCTGAAATCAGATCTGATTACAACGACTTTTTTATATCAAAGTATAGAGTAGGGCGTTTATGAGGGCAGGAAGCTTAAGGCAAACCATTGGCATCAAGTCGCCGACACCAACTAAAAATGACCTTGGTGAGACTTTAAACACATGGACTTCTTTTGCTACGGCATGGTCTGAAGCAAAACCGATAAGCTCAAGCAAAAGGTTTGTATCAAACCATTTAAAAACAGAGGTCAACTTTCAGTTTCGCATTCGCTTCATCGACGGCATAACCCATCAGATGAAAGTTTTTTACAACGGCAGAGAGTTTGATATAGACTCTGTTTTAAATGTCGGTGAGCGAAATGAAGAACTTATTATCTTAGCTAGCGAGGTGATGTGATGGTTACTGTTAAGGGAGTAGACGAACTTTTAAAAGCCCTTAAACAGTTTCCGCAAAATATTCAAAAAAATGTACTCAAAGGTGCGGTTAGAGCCGGTGCGGCTTCTCTCGTAAAAGAGGCGAAAGCAAATGTGCCTGCAGATACCGGAAATTTAAAAAAATCAATAGGGGTCGTAGAGGTTAAATCTAAAAAACCTCAATATGTACAATTTAAAGTTACTTCCAGAAAAGGTTTTGGCTGGTATGCGCATATGGTTGAGTTTGGAACACTTGGAAAAAGAGATGAACCGTTGTCTCCTGAAACTCGTCGAAGTCCAAAAGCAATAGAAATGGCAGAAAAAGGTTTTGGTTCGCCTGCTCAACCATTTATGAGACCTGCTTATGAAAACAAAGGCGAAGAGACCATAATTGTTGCAAAAGAGTATTTAGAAAAACGAATAGATAAAGAAGTCGAAAAAGCAAAAAAAGGAATCTCATGAGCATTGAAGCAACACTATTTTCCCATCTATCAAACCATGCAGAACTAAATGCTTTGGTAGATGGGAGGATATATCCTCTCCTTATGCCTCAAGATAGTGCTATGCCTGCAGTTATTTATACAGTTGTAAACAACCGTGAAATTCAAAGCATTAACTATCGTGAGCCGTATGGGTTTGATATTCGCATCCAGATAGATTGCTACTCACCGTCTTTTAGCGTGGTGTTGGCAGTAAAAGAGGCGGTTCGTAAAGCGATGCATGAGTTTGAACACAAAGCCCACGGTTTAAACTCTCGCTCTCTTTATGAGCCTGAAGCAAAGCTGCATAGACAGCTTATTGAATTTAACATAAAAGGATAAACATGCCGACAACAACATCGACATCACCTGATTTTGAGGGAATAAAAGTATCAGTAGCCGCTGCGCCAAACGGTGTAG
>CAYHRD010000203.1:0-3190 GCA_964358925.1 uncultured Sulfurimonas sp. | reverse complement strand
AGGTTTATAGGTAAAATATTGTCTATGTGCGGATTGTTCTTAAGAACGCCGGCAAAACTGCCCTCGACTACCCAGTCTATCACGGCATCGGGAAGCTCTTTTTTTATAAACTGTAATGCAACCATCGCGTGAATGATATCGCCCATAGCCGAGAGTTTTACAATGCATATCTTCATTTATGCTCTTTTTTCGATTGCATCGTAGAGTTTTTGCATCTGTATGTCATAGTCAAACTCGCTTTTTGCTTTTTCATATCCGGCATTTGAGAGAGAGATTTTTTTCTCAGGATTGTTATATAGATACTCTATTTTGGAAGCTAAGTTATCACTTGATCTATCAAAGAGCAAACCGTTTATGCCATCATCTATAATCTCTATTGGTCCGCCGTTGTTTGTAGCGATAGCGCATACTCTATTTCTCATAGCTTCAATCAAAACCAGTCCGAATGTCTCCTTTTTGGTTGCCAATACTATGGTATCGCAGAGTTTCATATGCTCACTAACATCTTTTGTAAAACCTGCAAAAATAATTTTGTTTTCTAAACCTAGTTCTTGAATATTGTTTTTGAGTTCGTTAAGATAATTTTGGCTCATACTTTGTCCGACAATCAAGGCTTTTATATTTAGATTTTTTAATCTCTCCATCGCTTCAATAAGTATGTGCTGTCCTTTTTCATCTTCGATTCTGCCTATCATACCGACTATAAACTCGTCTTTTAATCCGTATTTTGATTTTAAATTCTCAACTTTTTCTTCAGTTGCATTGTTCTCTTTTACCCCTAGATAAATCATCTCAATGGGTGCAATAATATCATTTGGGATGTGCTTTTGCAGCTGTTCTTTTACCTGTTTTGAGACCGCATGCAAGAGGTCGATGTTTTTGTAAAGCCATCTGTGATATATATCATCCTTGAATCTTGTCATATTCATATGTCTTGAGTGTAGAATTTTCGGCTTCTTTTTGCTAAAAAGTTTTGCTAAAACAACGGTGACTATATCTTTTCCCCAATGAAAATGAACTACATCTATATCATTGCCGTCAATAAATTTTGCCAGTTTTAAAGCCGGAATTATCGGAAAGAGTTTGTTTCTTTTGATAGTGAATTTGTTTTTATCTTCTATTGAGTTATCTAGCTTCGTGTTCGGCGAGACTATTATGCTGCAGTTTGTTTTAGTCTTAAAATACTCAAAGCAGTGCACGGCAGATAGTTCTAACCCGCCTAGTCCATGTGCAAGACAAACTTCAACTATATTTTTATTTTTCATTAAAACCCGATTAGTCAATTATAATATTGGATTTTACAGAAAATATGATGAAAATTAGATAATTTAGTACTTATTTTAGTTTTTTGGATAAAATTCACTCCAAATTAGAGCATTGGAATAGTTATTGAAAAAAATTTTAAAACGCTATATGCCATTTATAAAAGAGTATAAGTTACAATATTTTTTAGTTCTCATCGGTATTATTTTAACCGTAGGTGCTACAACGGCAACGGCTCACATTATGAAGCCGCTTATGGATGAGATGTTTATAGAAAAAAAAGAGGAGATGCTTTACTTCATCCCTCTTGGGCTTGTTGGAATATATTTTTTTAAATCACTCGGCAGGTATGTGCAGTCTGTTTTTATGAACTATATCGGTCAGCATATTATGACAAGATTTCGCGAAATGCTCTTAGAAAAAATCATCAACCTTGATATGGCATTTTTATACCTAAATCGCAGCGGCGAGCTGATTTCCAGAGTTACGGGCGATATAGACAGAATTAGATATTTTGTCTCAAATATGTTGCCGGAGCTTTTTCGCGAGAGCTTAACCGTTATCGCGCTTTTGGGCTATGTGATATATCTAAATCCAGTACTTGCCTTTTACTCTCTTATCGTCCTTCCCGTAGCGGTTTATCCGATTTTGCTAATCGGTAAAAAGCTTAAAAAATATTCGCGCCGCTCTCAAGAAAAAAATGCGGATGTTCTTAGCAGACTTACCGAAGTTTTCAACAGCAGTGAAATCATAAAAGCAAATGCGACGCAAAAGTTTGAATTAGGGCGTTTTAGCGTTCAAAACTGGCAGTTTTTCAAGATAAATATGAAGTCCGTTTATGTAGGAGATATAGTTTCTCCTTTGATGGAAATAGTCGGTGCGATGGGGCTTGCAGCTGTTATTTTTGTGGGTGGGAGAGAAGTCTATAACGGCAAGATGAGTGTGGGCGAGTTTACGGCTTTTATAACTGCAATCGGACTTGTTTTTCAGCCGATTCGCCGTATAGGTTCAATTTATTCAAAGATACAAGATGCCGTGGCTGCAAGCGAGAGAGTTTTTGAAATGCTTGATATGCAAAATAAAATTGTTGACGGAGATAAAGTTTTAGAAGATGATATAAAGCATGTAGAGTTTAAAAATGTAAAACTAAAATATGATGATTCTTATGCTTTAGACGATGTAAGCGTAGATATTAAAGAGGGTCAAAAGATTGCTCTTGTCGGAGATAGCGGCGGCGGGAAAAGTACATTTATAAATATGCTTCTTCGTTTTTATGATCCCCATAACGGCGAAATACTTGTAAACGGTACAAATATAAAAGAGTTTACGCAAGATTCCCTAAAACATCATATCTCTTTGGTGACGCAAAGAATTTATATTTTTCAAGATACTCTTGCGGCAAATGTCGCATACGGTCAGGAGATTGATGAAGCAAGAGTTAAAAATGCGCTTGTTTTGGCAGATGCATGGAGTTTTGTAGAGTCGTTGGAAAATGGAATAGACACAAAAATGGAGGAGTTCGGCTCAAATCTTTCAGGTGGGCAAAGGCAAAGAGTGGCAATCGCCAGAGCAATATACAAAGATGCCTCTTTGATACTTTTTGATGAGGCGACATCGGCACTCGATAATGAGAGCGAAAAGAGGATTCAGGCTGCTTTAGATGAGTACACAAAAGATAAAATTACCATAACGATTGCTCACAGACTTAGCACAATAGAACATGCAGATAAGATTTTGGTTATGCAAAAAGGTAAAATTGTTGCAAGCGGAAATCATAATGAGCTTTTAGAGAGTTGTGAGATTTATCAAAGATTAGCGGGACATTTTAAAGATTAGATTAATTAGATTTTCAACACTTTTTAGAGATAATCGCCTTAACCATCTGATATTACGCACTAAAGAGAATGCATCCTCTTTAGAGGCAGGG
>CAYHRD010000202.1:0-3196 GCA_964358925.1 uncultured Sulfurimonas sp. | reverse complement strand
GTCAGGTGTGGAAATGTAGGTCGCTGCCTAGTTGATCATTTACTTCTACTTCTTATAAAACAATCAAATTATTAACTTTAAAATCACATAACATTAAATTAACTGCTTATACAATTATTCGTCGATTCTCCAATAATCAAGTGTGGTAATCGTATAATTTCTTTTCGCAATGACGAATATATATGGATAATTAGGTGTTGATTTAAATAAGCTATGAGTTTTTTAGGAGAGGTTTGACATGTAAAGCAATAATTACATGTCAATTTTGAATTTATATTAGAACTGCTTCTCTTTTTCCCTCTTTAATTTCACCGATTAGATAACCGTCTGTTTTTGAGAGAACAATTTCAACATCTTCTTCTTTTACGACTAAAATCATTCCTACACCCATATTAAAGGCTCTGTACATCTCATTTTCTTCTACATGCTCAGAGATAAGTTTAAAAATCGGTAGAACTTTTATAGCATCTTTTTTTATCTCTGCTTTTAGGTTTTGCGGTAGAACACGAGGCAGATTTTCAACAATTCCGCCGCCTGTTATATGAGCTAACGCAATTATCTGATTTTTCAACTCTTTGAATGTTTTAACATAGATTCTAGTAGGCGTGAGTAGAGTTTCTATGAGAGGTTTTCCGTTAAAATCATCTTCAAACTTCATACCCATTTTTTCAAATAGTACTTTTCTTGCAAGTGAAAAACCGTTTGAGTGGAGTCCTGAGCTTGGAAGAGCGATTAGTTTATGACCTGCTCTTACCATAGATACTCTATCCATCTCCGATTTTTCTGCTACGCCCACGGCAAAGCCTGCTAAGTCATAATCGTTATGTGAGTACATTCCCGGCATCTCGGCAGTCTCGCCGCCGATTAATGCACATTCGCTTTGTCTGCATCCCTCTGCAATCCCCGCAATTACATTTGTTGCAGCTTTTACATCAAGTTTTCCGGTAGCGTAATAGTCTAAAAAAAATGAGGGGGTGCCAAAATTGCAAAGCAGATCATTTACACACATAGCGACAAGGTCAATTCCGACCGTGTTGTGTATACCTGAGTCAATAGCCAGTTTTAGTTTTGTTCCGACACCATCAGTTGCTGCGAGCATTACAGGTTCTCTAAAGCCTTTTGGCAGCTCAAACGCTCCTGCAAAAGAACCGATACCGCCCAATACTCCCGGAATACTTGTAGATTTAACTAACGGCTTGATGTTTTCAACAAAACTGTTGCCGGCATCTATATCGACACCCGCATCTTTGTAGCTTATTTGGCTCATTTTTGGCTCCAATATTAAAGTATGAAATTATATCTAATGAGAGTTAAAGTTACTTGATAGAACACTTTTTACTGATGATGCAAAGTGGACAAAAGTCTGCTATTCCTGCAATTAAAGGGATTACCCCCAGATAAAACCATGCATTGCCCGTAATTACACCCGTTGCAATAAGAGCTATACCGACAACTATTCTGATAACTCTACAATTTTTTCTTATTTTGTCATAATTCATTTTTAAGTCCTTAATCATTTTAATTTATAATTATATTTATATAAACAAATAATTGACTTAAAATCAGCCGCTATTTAAACTTTTTAAAGCTTTTTAATGCAAATATGCTAAAATCGCGATAAAACAAGTTAGGGATTATAAAAATGAGAGATTTTATATATGCGGAAATGATGGTGCATGTGCCGGTATGCACATCTAAAGAAGCGAAGAATATTTTGATAATAAGCGATAACGCAGATAAGTTAAGCGCAGAGGCGGCAAGACACTATGAGTCAAATTTTAAAGTAATTTCTTGCGTTCTAAATGAAGTAAGCTCTTTGGCTGATGGCAGTTATGATGTGGTTATATCTGAAATGCCGAGTGAAGGGGCGTTTTTTTCGCAAATTAACCGTGTTTTAAAGGTTGACGGACAGTTTGTTACTACTCATCCCTCTTTGGATGAAATAGATAGAAATAAAAATATAATGGTCGCATTGGCAAATTATTTTAAAATAATAATGCCGTACAATATCGGAGACGGTACAACGGCACTTTTTTGTTCAAAAGAGTATCATCCTACTGCAGATATAAATCTTCAAAGAGCCGATATGATTGACGGGTTAAGTTACTATAATTGTGATATCCATCCGGCTGCATTTGCTATGGGTAACTATATCCGCAAGGAGTACTTAGGAATTATTAAAAACTAATGGCGTTTGCTTATGCCATAGCATTAACCGGAGGAATTGCAACGGGTAAGAGTACTGTTGCATCTCTTTTGGCACTTAACGGTATGAGAGTAATCGACGCAGATAGCATATCTCACGAGATACTTGATGCTTCGATTGAATGGGTGCGGGAAAATTTCGGAAATGAATTTATAAAAGGCTCAAAAGTAGATCGTTCTAATCTCGGTCGACTGATCTTTTCCGACAATGAAGCAAAAAAAAAGTTAGAGAGTTTTTTACATCCCAAAATCAGAGCTGAGATAGAACAAAGAAGTATAAAGCAAGACGGTTTTAAATTTCCATATCTTATTGACATCCCTCTCTTTTTTGAAAACGGTGCTTATGATATAAAAGAGAGTGTAGTAGTTTACACGCCTGCCGATATTCAATTAGAGAGATTTATGAAAAGAAACGGCTACTCCAAAGAGGAGTCTATAAGACGCATAGCCTCTCAGATGGATATAGAAGAGAAGAAAAAAAGAGCTACTTGGGTGATAGACAACTCTAAAGACTTAAAACATCTGCAGCGAGAGTGCGAAGAGTTTGTACAGAAGATAAAAACTAAATATTTGGGGAAAAAATGAGAGTGGCAAAATATAGCGCAAACGGAAACGACTTTGTAATTTTTCACACATTTATAAAAAAAGAGAGAGGTGAGCTTGCAAAAAAGATTTGTCATAGACAAAACGGTGTTGGGGCTGACGGGCTTATTGTTTTGGTTCCCTCTTTAAAGCAGAATGAATATGATTTTGAGTGGCAGTTTTACAATTCCGACGGAAGCGTTGCCAATATGTGCGGGAACGGTTCAAGAGCATGTGCGCACTATGCATTTATAAATGAGTTGGCACCGCAAGAGATGAGATTTTTAACGGGTGCCGGTGTTATAGGGGCTTATGTTGATGGAGATATGGTCACAAGTGAACTTACACCTCCGAAAATAGTAAATAAAGAGATTATAGAAAACGGCAAACTATGGTGGCTTCTTGATAC
>CAYHRD010000201.1:1436-3255 GCA_964358925.1 uncultured Sulfurimonas sp. | reverse complement strand
AATCTAATGAAATGCTCTATTTAATGCACAAAACAGCGCTTTTATGGAAGCCATAGCGATATCGTTATCGGCTCCTACTCCAAAACAAGATAGAGTAGTCTCTGACTGTATCTCGATGTAAGCTATCGCCTTTGCAGAACTTAAATGCCCGCAAGAGTGTTCATAGTATGAGTTGATGATGAAACTGTTTTTATAATCTTTCATCAAAGCATTTTTACATGCATCAACAGGACCGTTTCCCTCTCCTTGTGAAATAATCTCTTTGCCGTTATAGAAATATGTTAAAGTACATTTTGAGACGCCTTTTACTGAAGCAAGAGTAAAATCGACTAGCGATATATGCTCTTTTACTTTGAAATAGTTTTCATTAAAAATCTCTAAAATCTCGTTTGCGCTTAACTCTTCGCCTTTTTTATCGCTTACATCTTGGACAAGTTTACCGACTTCAGGATGCATCGCTTTTGGAAGCTGATAGCCGAAGTTTTTCTCTAAAATATATGCAATACCGCCTTTTCCGGATTGTGAGTTGATACGGATAATACTCTCATAGCTTCTTCCGACATCCTCAGGGTCAATCGGTAGATACGGAACTTCCCAAAAAGCATCTTTATGCAATTTTCTATGTGCCAAACCTTTATTGATGGCATCTTGGTGCGAACCTGAAAATGCGGTATAGACAAGCTCTCCGACATACGGATGACGAGGATGTGTTTTCATCTCAGTGCATCTCTCGACTACATCTAAAACCTCATTTACATTGCTAAAGTCAAGATGAGAATCCACGCCTTGCGTTGTCATGTTAAGAGCAAGCGTAATGATATCGACATTTCCTGTTCTCTCACCGTTACTCAAAAGCGTTCCCTCAACTCTATCCGCTCCCGCCAAAAGTGCCAACTCGGTTGCCGCGACACTCGTTCCTCTGTCGTTATGCGTATGAGTTGAGATGATTACATTTTCGCGATTGTCCAAGTGATTGCTCATCCACTCTATTTGATCTGCATAGATATTCGGCGTTGCCATTTCCACCGTCGCGGGAAGATTTATGATAACTTTTCTATTTTCGCTTATGCCCCATCTAGCAGTCACGGCATTTGAAATCTCTGCTGCGTACTCTAACTCTGTTCCGGTAAAGCTCTCCGGCGAATACTCTAAAAATATCTCCCCATCATGCTTTGCTTCATACTTTTTTACAAGGTCTACGCCCTCTAGCGCAAGAGCGATTATCTCATCTCTTGATTTTTTAAAAACTATTTTTCTCTGCGCCATTGAAGTAGAGTTATAAAGATGCACGGTTGCTTTTTTTACACCCTCAAGTGCTTCAAAAGTTTTTGCGATTAGGTGTTCTCTTGCCTGAACCAAAACCTGAATCGTTACATCATCGGGAATTAATTTGTCTTTAACCAATCGGCGTAAAAAGTCAAACTCAACTTTTGAAGCAGAGGGAAAACCGACTTCTATCTCTTTAAATCCGATTTTGAGTAAGAGTGCAAAAAGTTCAAGTTTTTTGTTCATGTCCATAGGATTGATAAGTGCTTGATTGCCGTCGCGTAAATCTACACTGCACCACTTAGGAGCTTTTGCTATGCTATTGCTTGGCCATTTTCTATTTGGCAAATCTATTTTTGGATAGGGACGATATTTCCCTTGAGGAATATTTTTCATAATAAACCTTATAACTTGAATTTCAATAAAGCACTCTTACATACTGTTATTGTTGTGGAATTATAGCGAATTTGTGATTAGTTGATTGTTTTTGATGTAGAATTTTTAAGAAATAATTTTGAATAAATCCCGCAAAAGCGGGATATTTCTAACAACT
>CAYHRD010000201.1:0-1336 GCA_964358925.1 uncultured Sulfurimonas sp. | reverse complement strand
GGGCGACTCTCATCAGGCCAGATTTGTCTCTCAAACATATAGTGTTGATAGTCTTCTATAAATGTATCCGTAAATACAGGTTTTAAGAAGTCATTGTCAGCGATAAGTGCTTCCGTAGCCTCTCTTAGAGTATGAGGCATTTGGCGGATACCTCTTTCACGAATCTCATCAAGAGAAAGCTCAAATAAATCCTCATCCATTGGTCCGGCTGGAACAATTTTATTTTTAATACCGTCAAGTCCTGCCATCATCATTGCTGAGAATGCTAAGTATGGGCAAGAAGTCGAATCCGGGAATCTCATCTCGATACGAGTAGCTTTTTCACCTGCACCGTACGGGATACGGCAAGATGCAGAGCGGTTTTGCATAGAGTAAGTTAAGATTGAAGGAGCTTCAAATCCAGGGATAAGTCTTTTATATGAGTTTGTTGACGGGTTAGTAAGTGCCGCAACTGCTTTCGCGTGCTGGAAAATCCCGCCTGCATAGTGAAGAGCCATCTCTGAAAGGTTAGCGTAGTTACCCTCTTTATAGAAAAGGTTTTTTCCCTCTTTCCATAGTGATTGGTGAACATGCATACCGTTTCCGTTGTCACCGAAAAGTGGCTTTGGCATAAATGTAGCAGTTTTGCCGTTTAGGTGAGCTACCATTTTTACAACATATTTTAGTTTTTGAACATTGTCTGCCGCACCGATAATGTCAGAGAAAACGATACCGATTTCGCCTTGACCTTGTGCAACTTCGTGGTGACCTAGAACAACTTCAAGACCTACTTGCTCTAGTACATCCATCATTTCAGCTCTTAAATCTACTTGCGTGTCAAGAGGAGCTACCGGAAAGTAACCGCCTTTTACGCCGCCACGGTGACCTGTGTTGTAGCCGTCTTTATAGCGAGTATTTGAGTTCCACTCACCCTCTTCGGTGTCGATTTTATATCCTGCTTCATTCATGTTGTCGATAAATCTTACATCGTCAAAAACGAAAAATTCATTTTCCGGACCAAAATATGCAGCATCTGCAATACCTAAAGATTCAGCATGTTTAAGTGTTGCTTTTGCGATTGAACGAGGACATTTCTCATACATTTGACCTTTGTAGATGTCGTAAACATCACAAAAAATAATTATGGTAGGATCTGCAGTAAAAGGATCTAAAAATGCCGTAGGAACATCGGCTTTTAAAAGCATATCCGACTTGTTAATCGGCTGCCATTTTTCTATAGACGAACCGTCAAAAGGAAAACCGTTTGTTAAGTTTCCTTCATTTACCGCGCTCGCTCTGTAAGTAACATGGTGCCATGTTCCTTTTAAATCAGTAAATCTTAAATCTACATATTTAA
>CAYHRD010000200.1:0-3355 GCA_964358925.1 uncultured Sulfurimonas sp. | reverse complement strand
CAAGTGAGCTAAGAGCGCCGCTTGAAAGATGGATTTTAGAGGGATATATCACGGTTACGCCCGGCAATACCGTTGACTATGACTATATTCAAAAAGATATCCTCAGAGAGATAGTAGAGGGTGTAGATGAGGTTTGCTACGACCCGTATCGTGCTGCAACACTCATAGCAAACATAGAACGAGAGAGCGGCTTTGAGGGATGTGTGCAAATCCGTCAAGGCTATTTAACTATAAGCGAGCCAACCTTCAACTTTAAAGACTACATCAAAAAAGGTACTCTTACTCATGATAAAAACCCTGTTACAAAATGGATGGTTTCAAATATGAGTGTACTCAGTGACCCAGCCGGCAATGTTAAACCTGACAAATCCAAACCAAATCGTAAAATAGACGGATGCGCAGCCATCATAAACACACTTGCTCGTGCTGTGGCTTATGAGCCTGAAGTTAAAAGTGTTTATGAAGAGAGAGGGATTAGGAGTGTTTAAATGATGATTCGTATAGATTTATATAGATTTATGTAAGTTTACATTAAGTTGCATAGTCATATAATCACGATTACAATTTTACTTGTTTCCTTCACAAAGCTCATTGAGTGAGTTTGATGACGGAAACGTCTTCTTTTAGTCGTGGAGTGGGATTACGACCTACACTTGCTTGCAAGCTGACCCTAGATGGTCTTTAGTAGCTATCGTCTCGCTCCCATCTCATCCTTTCTTATAAGCAGTCACTACAAAGTAGTTTTCTTCCACTTCATTCAAGACAAGCCGATGTTCTTTTTTGTCTTTCATACTCATATATACAACCAGACTAGTGTTGCTAACGCCTACTTCATTTAGCTTGATGCCTCTTTTGCAGATGTCAATCATATTTAAAATATCCATCGCCTCTAAATCGTTTTGGTTGTAGTGCTTCTCAAGGATATGCCTAATTCCTTTTTTTTCATCACCACTCATAAGCACAATAGTTTTATCTTTACATGTAAATATTACATGATCACTTTTACCTTGAATGAACATATAGATGCTTTTTTGTGTGGTACTCAATTTTTTAGTTTTTTTACCCATAATTATTGCAAGCTCTTTTTTTAGATGAGCTAGTTTTTCAGAATATAAGCTCACTGTTTATTTTCTCTGCTCTTTTTTTGATATTCTTTAGTAACTTCTAAAATTTTTGTACTGTTATCAATATTCATTTTATAGCTTCTCTTTGATAGTTTCAAACTTTTTTAGTGATGTAGTTCTCTAGCCAAGATTTTACCAAAAAAATAAGCTTAAAATCCCTCTTTTTGAGGGAAATTTCACAACAACATTACACCTCGTAATGTTTTGAGCCTTTTTTAAAATTCGGTTGTATAGTCTCGCTATGGATATTTTTAAGTACATCATAGCATTAGCACTATTTTTCGCAGCGATACTTTTTGAGGTTTCCTCGGCAGTTGCACTCGCTTTTCCATCAGCAGCCGATTATGCTTATGGAATTGCTCTGTTTGCACACTCTCTCATTGTACTTTTTTTGTTTTTTAAATCTCTGCAGCCAAAAGAGAGTGAAAAATGAACATAGTCAGAACTCTTATGGCTCGTGATGCATCTACTCTTTCATCTCCTAAAGAATGGCTTAGTTCTATGTTTGCCGCTACTTCTCACTCAGGCATAAATGTCACTACCTCTATTGCACTTCAACACACGGCAGTTTACGCATGTGTAAATATTTTGAGCGAATCTATAGGCTCGCTCCCTATCTCAGTCTATAAAACTGAGAATAAAGATAAAAAACAGCACAAAACAAAAGATTTTTCACATCCACTTTTTAATGTTTTGCATAATGAACCAAATCCTGATATGACATCTATGACATTTTTTCAGCTTGCAATGGTGCATCTAGCTCTTCGTGGGAACTTTTACGCACAGATAGTGCGAAACAATGCCGGAAATATTGTAGGTTTTTACCCGCTAGATAACGAAAAAATGCAGGTAGTTCGCCTTGAAAACGGCAAAATCTCCTATGTTTACGCTCATTCTACATTAGGAAAAGTTGGCTTAGACTCTAGTGAAGTGCTGCACTTTTTGGGTATGAGCCTTGACGGCATCATCGGTCTTAGTCCCATATCTTACAACCGTCATACTATCGGTGCAAGCATAGCAATGGAGACATTTGGATCTACTCTTTTTAAAAACGGTGCGACTCCAAGCGGTGTTGTAAGCGGCAAGGGTGTTACCTCTATGAGCGATACTGCGTTTGAGCGATTTAAACAGACTTTTAAAGAATCCTATCAAGGTATGATGAACGCAGGTAGACCTCTTATCTTAGAAGAGGGGTTTGAGTTTAAACCTATTACTATCTCCAACAAAGACGGACAATACCTCGAATCCCGCAAGTTCACAAAAGCGGAAATTGCCTCTATCTATCGTGTTCCTCCACACATGATCAACGAACTCGACAAAGCTACTTTCTCAAACATAGAACATCAAAGTATGCAGTTCGTGGTCGATGCCGTTCGTCCGTGGGTTATTCGCATGGAGCAAGAGATAAGAAGAAAATCTTTGAGCCTAAAAGAAAAAACTACACACTACATAAAGTTTAACATGGGAGCACTGCTCCGTGGTGATACACCAAGCAGATATGCGGCATACGAATCTGCTATCACGAAAGGGTGCTGGATGAGCAGAAATGAAGCTCGTGAACTTGAAGATTTAAACCCGATAGAGGGTCTTGATGAGATGATAGTACCACTAAATTTTGGAAAGGCAAACGATGAGCAAAAGAACTAAAGAGCAAATCATCGCTCGAATGAATGAAGTCGGTAAGATGAATCGCTTTTGCGGTCATGGTGTGAGACAAAGAGTTGAGGGCGGAGGTGATGTCGCAGTCATAGATGTTGAAAATCGCTCTATCCCTTTCATATTGGTTAGTAGAAACAATGCAGGTGAGCGTTATGACTGGTGGAGCGGTGAAGTTTACATAGAAGAACTCGATGTAAACGGTGCAAGACTTGATGAACTTCAAACATTTTTCAAAGACCATGATCAAAGAGTGGATACAGCCATAGGTCGTATCGAAAACGCTCGCATGGAAGACGGGCAAATCAAATCAGATGTTATCTTTGGAACAGATGATGATGCTTCAAGGGTTTTTCAAAAGTATCAAGACCGAATCCTGACAGATGTGAGCGTGGGTTACTATGTAAACGACATCATTATTACATCCAAAAGAGACGAACCCGACCATGTTCTGGTAACCGACTATACCATAGTCGAGTTATCGGCAGTTTGGAAAGGTTTTGATAAGGGTGCGACAATGGGCAGAGCTTTTGCAAAACCTACAGGTGAGTCTAAAAAACTCAGAAACAGCGATG
>CAYHRD010000199.1:0-3364 GCA_964358925.1 uncultured Sulfurimonas sp. | reverse complement strand
GCAGTACAATCAGCGAGATTTTATGGGGATGGAGCGGAGTGAGAACTTTGCCGGATACTATAACATTTGTCGCACTTTTGGGTTTTGCAAATGCCCTTGTTTGGCCTACTATCTGGCCTTTAGCGTTAGAGGGATTGGGTAGACATACTGCTAAGGGAAGCGCACTGTTAATCATGGCGATAGCAGGCGGAGCAATCCTCCCGCTAATCTTCGGTAAAATCGCTCAAGTGAGCGGCGATATGCAATCAACCTACCTCATCGGCATAGTTTGCTACGCTTTTATACTTTTTTACGCTATCAAAGGACATAAAATCTCATCTTGGAAAAGTGAATGATTGTTCATAAAAAATTAGCTAACGGATTTTCTTATATTAAGGTAAAAAACAGCTCTGCAGAGGCAAAAGTTGCTTTGCAGGGAGCACATTTGTTTCACTACAAACGAGTGAATGAAGAGCCGATTTTATGGCTAAGCGAAGTAAGTGATTTTGAGCACGGCAAGGCAATCCGCGGCGGTGTTCCCGTATGTTGGCCGTGGTTTGGGTTTAATGAAGATAAAAGTTTGCCTCAACACGGTCTTGCAAGAATTTCTATGTGGGAGTTTGTGGGCGGCGATGAGGCAGACGAAAAAACAACAGTTCTTACTTTTAGACTCTCTCATGATGAAAAAACGCTTCAGATGTGGCACCATAAGTTTGAACTGGAGCTAAAAATTACTATCTCGGATAGATTAATGATGGAGTTAAAAACTACAAACTTAGATGACAAATCTTTTGAAATCTCACAAGCGCTTCATACTTATTTTGCTATCTTGGATATCTCACAGGTCGCTATCAAAGGTTTAGATAAAAAGCCCTACTTGGATGCGCTGACATGGAAAAACGAAATTCAAAACGGCGATATATCGTTTAACCAAGAGGTCGATAGAGTTTACCAAGAAGTTGATGGCGAGATAGTTTTAAAGGATAAAAACAGAGAGATTCATATAAAAAACCAAGGCTCATCGTCCGTTGTCGTATGGAATCCGTGGATAGAAAAAACTTCAAGAATGAGCGCTATGAGAGAAGATGCATACAAGTGGATGATATGCGTGGAGTCGGCTAATGCATTTCTTGATGCAAGAGTCATAAAACCAAACGAGTCGCATACTTTAGGAGCGGTTATTTATTAATCTCTGCAAGCCCTTTTTGCGCCTCATAAGCCAAGCGCATAACTCCGATTGCATAGTTTGAGGAGTTATTGTAACGCAAGACTTTTTTTGTGTACTCTCTTAAGTAATTAAGCTCCTCTTTATCGCATGTAAAACATTTAAACTCTTTATCGCCGTTTTTGTTTTTTGCGTGAACAAGTGATGCATCCTCATACTCAAACTCAAAATCGTACCATTTTGACTCGATATCTACGATGTCCGGTATCTTATTCCAGTCAAGAAGTTCCGTAAATTCGGCTTTTTTATGTAAAAATTTACTTGCAGACAATATGGCATCTTCCATCTTCGTCAAATCTGCAATTTCTGTTTTGTAACCCTCGCTATATATAAAACTCTCTGGCATAAACTGCGGTATTCCTACGGCTCCGGCATATGAGCTTGGCAGATTGCACTCATCCGGTTCTACCCCTCTTTTGTAACAATGCGTGATGACGGATACCATATTGGTTTTACCCATATTTAAAAGCCACTTTTCTCTTTGCGTGTTTGGTTTTGTTCGCACGACTAAAGTGTTAAAAACAATAAATGCATCATGTTTGGGCACAATTTTTCCCAGTCTAGTCTCTTTTAGTAAAATAGCAGCTACTATCTCACGGTTTACGCCGTATTTTTCCTCGGCATAATCATAAACTTCACTATATTTTTTTAGATGTTCAACCATCTCGGGTATATATTTAACCAGTACATTGTTCGCTTTTTTCTCATTTTTTTTATGAACTTGTATATATTTTGGCTGCAGGTACTCATAGCTTATCTCGTCAAATTTTTGTGTTTTCAAATGGGAAAGCAAGAATTTATTTGCATACTCGTACGAAACACCGTTTTCTACTACTTTGTTACAAATTTCCGTATAACTTTGGTTTTGAAATTCACAGCTGTTATGCTTTGCAAAAAGCAGAGTAGTTGATAGAAGCACAAAAAATATTTTAATCATTAACTATTTAACCTCTTGTTTTTATATTTTTAGTATAGCATTTTAAAATCAAATGCATATTAATTGATAGATATGTTTGTTATAATTTCAAAAAATTAAACAAAGGAGTCTATATGGAAGTAGATAAAGCTTGCGACAATAAAATATGCCTAAAAAGCAAAGAGTGCGCTCGTTTTCAATCATATTTAGACGGCAATAAAGATTATAAAACATTTAAAGGCACCGAAGTAAAAGGGTGCGGTCAGTTTATACAAAAATAGAGTTTGCTTCGGCAAGCCTTTGCGGCGTTCCTATGTCATGCCATCTTCCCTCATATAAAGAACCTCCGACTTTGTCGTTTTTTACTGCTTCTCTTAGCAGAGGTGCAAGCGGAGTTTTTTTGCACTCCAAGTTATCAAAAAATTTTACGCTATAGTATCCTATGCCTGAGAAAGTAAATTTTTGCTCTGCATCGTTTATAACTTTGCCGTTATGTAGAGCAAAATCTCCATGCGGGTTGTGTTGTGGATTTGGAACTAAAATCAGATGTGCCAAATCATCTTTTAAATCAAAGTTATTTTCAAACTTATAGTCGCACCAAATATCGCCGTTTACTACTAAAAAATTTTCGTCTCCAAGCAGCCCAAGCGCGTTTATGATTCCGCCTGCACTCTCTAAGGCTCCGCTCTTTTGTTCATCCGAGTAGATTAAGTTTACTCCCCACTCTCTGCCGTTGCCTAATTTTTTTTGTATCATATCTCCAAGATGATCGATATTGATAACAATTTCGCTAAAACCTAGAGAGGCTAGCTTTTCTATATGCCAAACTATAAGCGGTTTTTTGTGTACCTCAAGCAAAGGTTTGGGTGTTTTGTCAGTTAGCGGACGCATTCTCTCACCTCGTCCGGCCGCTAAAATCATTGCTTTCATTTTATATTGCTCAATAAACTTGCCAACTCTTTAGTCTCAGCATACCTGTTAGCCGTATCTATAACATATTTTAGTGTCAGCGGGATATCTTTTAGATAGCCGTTTTTGCCGTCGCGAAGAGATAGGCGGGAAAATATGCCTAGCACTTTTATATGTCTTTGCAATCCCATAAAATCAAACCATTTTATAAATGTCTCATCATTGACTTTTAACCCTTTTTTATCGCGAAACTCTAACGCCAGCTTTTTTATCTCTTTTCTATCGTAAGCGACATAACAATCTTTGAGTAAAGAAACCAAGTCGTAAGTTATAGC
>CAYHRD010000198.1:0-3401 GCA_964358925.1 uncultured Sulfurimonas sp. | reverse complement strand
TTGCAGAGTTTGCAATAGGATTTTTTAAAGCATACAGAGAATTAAATTTTGCATATCTTGAAATCAATCCATTTGTTTTACAAGGTAAAAAAGTTGAGCTTTTAGATATGGTTGCTAAACTTGACGATACGGCAGGATTTATGATGAGAGACGAGTGGGGTGATGTAGATTATCCGACTTCTTTCGGTATGGAAGAAAAGTCTCCTGAAGTTTTAGCTATCGAAGATGCTGATAGTAAATCAGGTGCTTCACTTAAACTGACTATCCTTAAGCCGGAAGCTAGAATCTGGACGATGGTTGCAGGCGGCGGTGCTTCCGTTGTTTATGCTGACACTATTGCTGATTTGGCAGGTATCGAAGATCTTGCTAACTATGGCGAGTATTCAGGTGGACCGACTACAAGCGAGACAAAATTTTATGCTGAGACTATTTTAGATCTTATGACAAGAAGTAAAGATGCTAAAGGCAGAGATAAAGTTTTAATTATCGGTGGAGCTATTGCAAACTTTACGGATGTTGCAAAAACATTTACAGGAATTATTCAAGCTTTTGATAATTATGCTGATAAAATGAAAGAAATTGGTATAAAAATTTATGTTAGACGCGGTGGACCAAACTATGAAAAAGGTCTAAAAGATATTAAAGAGGCTGCTGATAGACTTGGTCTTTATATAGAAGTTTACGGACCGGAAACACATGTTACTGACATTGTGCGTATGGCACTAACAAAGTAAGGGGAAGATATGTCACAATTATTTACTAGAGACACACAAGCAATTTTTTGGAATAACAACACGACGGCTATTCAAAGAATGTTGGATTATGACTATACGATAAAAAGAACAAAACCTTCAGTTGCCGGTATCGTTGCTCCTACAAGCACTAACAAGTTTGATAAGTTTTTTTATGGTCCGAATGAAATTATGATTCCATTATATAAAAACACTGCAGAAGCTAAGGCTGCTCAGCCACAAGCTGATGCACTTTTAAACTTTGCATCTTTTAGAACTGCATATGATGTAACTATGGAAGCATTAGAACTCGGTGGTTTTACTTCTATTATGGTTACTGCAGAGGGTATCCCTGAGAGACTAGCTAGAAAAATGAACGCAACGGCAAGAGCAAAAAATGTAACCGTAATCGGACCTGCAACTGTAGGTGCTATTGCTCCTGGAGCTTTTAAAATTGCAAATATCGGCGGAACGATTGAAAATATTGTTCAGTCTAAACTTCACCGTGCAGGTTCATGTGGTCTTGTAACTCGTTCAGGCGGTCTTTTCAATGAACTATCAAACATAATCGCAATAAATGCTGACGGTATCGCTGAGGGTGTTGCAATCGGTGGAGATAGATTTGTCGGTTCGGTATTTATTGACAACTTACTTAGAATGCAAGAAAATCCTGAAGTAAAATATATGTTGCTTCTAGGAGAAGTAGGCGGTACTGAAGAGTATAAAGTAATCGAAGCTGTAAAAGATGGCAGAATTACTAAGCCGATTATTGCATGGTGTATCGGTACAATTGCTAAGTATTATGACAGCGGTGTACAATTCGGTCATGCAGGAGCATCTGCAAACGGCGATATGGAAACTGCTGAAGCTAAAAATAAGGCAATGAAAGAAGTTGGTATCCATGTTCCTGCATCGTTCAATGATTTACCTGAAATAATTAGTGCAGTTTACCATGAGCTTCATGCTGAGGGTATAGTTAAAGATATTGCTGAACCTTCTATGAATACATGTCCAAAAGTTAGAAAATCTAAAGAGTTTATCTGTACTATTTCTGATGATAGAGGCGATGAGGCTACATATGCAGGTTTCCCAATCTCTTCTCTTGCAACTCCGGATACAGGCAAAGGAATCGGCGATGTTGTTTCACTGTTATGGTTCAAAAAACAGTATCCAAAATGGGCTACGGATTTTATTGAAACCGTAATTAAAACTGTTGCAGACCATGGTCCGGCAGTAAGTGGAGCTCACAATGCAAAAGTAACGGCAAGAGCGGGTAAAAGCGTTGTTGAGTCACTGGTAACGGGATTACTTACAATCGGTCCAAGATTTGGCGGTGCAATTGATGATGCTGCTAAATATTTTAAATATGCAAACGATAACGGTATGAATCCGGCAGAGTTCTTAAATCATATGAAAAAAGAGGGTATTCCAATCCCTGGAATCGGGCATAGAATTAAATCTCTTAAAAACCCTGATTTGCGTGTAGAAGGACTTAAGAAGTATGCTGCTAAATGTTTTCCTGCAACACCGCTTCTTGATTATGCACTAACTGTTGAGCAATTAACTACATCTAAAAAAGAGAATCTAATTCTTAATGTTGATGGAACAATCGGTATTCTAATGGTTGATATGTGGCGAGCACTCGGTTATACGGAAGAAGAGATAAATGAGTTTATCACATCAGGAACTCTAAACGCATTCTTTATTGTTGGAAGAAGTATAGGCTTTATCGGTCATGTACTTGATGAAAAAAGACTTGCTATGCCAATGTATAGACATCCGATGGATGATATATTATATGATGTTCAAGTAGCAGAAAAAATATAATCTATCGTTTTAAACTTCAAGGAGAATTCTCTCCTTGAAACCACTTCTCTAAACTCTTCATACTGCATTTCATATAAAACATTTTTAATTTTCACATCTTTTTTGATATACTTATTGCAAACTTATTGAATTGGACTGTTATGAAAAAAGCGTTTACCATGTTGGAACTTGTATTTGTAATCGTTGTAATCGGGATTTTAGCCGCAGTCGTAATTCCAAGAACAGGGTCAAATAGATTGCAGGAAGCCGCAACTCAAGTCCTATCGCATATCAGATATACTCAGCATTTAGCAATGGTTGATGATAAATATGATGCAAATGATGCTACATGGTATGAGAAACGCTGGCAAATTCGTTTTCCACATACAACTATTGCCGGTGAAACAATTCACTATTATGAAGTGTTTAGAGATGAAAATAAACAAGGGAATTCCAATGCAAATGAAGAGGCTATTGATCCATTGACAAGAAAAACTCTGGGGGATGGGGTAACAGCTGTAGGATCCATACCTGAAGATGCTGTGACTAATTTAACAAAAAAATTTGGAATTGATGCGGTAAATGGAACATGTGTTATTGGCGGTGCGTATAAAACTATAGCATTTGATTATTTAGGACGCCCATATCTAGATGTTTATACGGGAGCATATTCCAATCCGGTATCATATAGTAATGGTGGCTGTACTATAATATTGGGGAATCAGACAGAAGGTAGTGTTACAATAAAAATTCACCCTGAAACAGGGTATGCTTGTATCTTAAATGGTGCTGGGACTGATTGTATTTAAAATCTTTCCAAATCCCCCTAAAATTTAAGCCTCTCCTAAGAATCATTTGTCTATA
>CAYHRD010000197.1:0-3425 GCA_964358925.1 uncultured Sulfurimonas sp. | reverse complement strand
TAATATGGAGCTTGCATTAATATGGTTGTTTTTTGGAATCTTTTCTGCACTTATAGCATCAAAAAGAAATAGAAGTGTTTTAGGTTGGTTTTTAATAGGATTTTTATTTGGTCCTTTTGGATTATTGTTTGCATTCTTTATGAAAGACGGTAAAGAGCATGGAGAGTACAAAAGTTTTTCACTTGGAATACAACCAGTTAAAAAAGCAACTCCAACTAAAGAAACTATTGTGGCAAAAATAAGCACTGCAGATGAGTTAGTCAAACTATCAGGGCTACTTGAAAAAGGGCATATTACACAAGAGGAATTTAATGCAGAAAAAGCAAAAATTTTAAGTACCTGAACACATGAAAATAAGATTTATAGGCTCTGCTGCTTTATGGGTTTTTGACATGTCAGATAGTAAGTAAGGTCAAAAACTTTCGTTGATCCTTTCTTCTATCTTGCTTCGTATGATCTTCTTTATAGAGTTATCTTTTACAATCCGATCGATTAATTTTTATAATATATCACTTTTTATGACTAAAATTCTTTTTTCAATTAAAAGAATAGTATTTTTAAAATTTTCATTTATAGTATTGCTATCAGTCAACTCTTTATTTAAGCTCGCGTAGTGTTTTTTAAGGGTATTTATATGTTCATTTTTAATAAAAGCATAATTTCTAATTAAATCGATTTGCAAGTTTATTAATGATGAGTATCTGTTTACTAAGTGTTCATCAGGTTTGTTTATGTCAATAGAGGATAAGTTCTCAAGATATTTTTCAAGGGATTCTAGCTCTTTGTAGCAATTTTCTATTTTAAGCTCATGATTTTTATTTTTTGTGTTTATGATTGAAGCTATATAAAAAGCTATCGCAAAGTTTCCAAAAATAATAAGTAAAGTATCAATTTTTAAATTCCAGTCAATATTTAGGTTAATATCTAAGTTGATAAATAATACCATTAGTACAATTGGTGTTATCGCTATAATATTTTCTAAAGTATTTGTTTTAATCGTTTGCGCCTTTAATATCATCAATAATCATATCAATCAATGGCGGTTCATCTGTGCATATAAACTGAAGCTTATCTAATACTTTTTTTGAATCATTATATTTTCTCGCTAAACCTCCAAATGCTTCTTCTCTAAAAGAAGATGGGCAGCCATATAAATCATCTAAATCTATGATTATTTTATCGTAGTTGTCAAAGATAGGTTCTAAAAATTCTTCTCTAAATCGTTGTCCCGTATTTGGGCCATCATCTGGATGATCGCGTCCCTTTGGAGTATTTGAAAATACATCAGATATTTTGATAGTATGTGTCTTCACGCTGCATCCTCTTCATCTTTTAACACCCATACAAAAAGTGTTCCACTAAAATTATGTCTATTTTTCTTATAAACACCTTTTTCTGGGTGACAATATATTTTATTGGTAATTATAATTGGCAATGATACACTATTACTCGTTAGAAAATCATTAATTTGTGGCAACCCTTTGTTTCTGTGTTTTTTGCCAGTTGCGGAACGATATTGACCATCTAGTGTAGCTTTCATTAGGCTTTCATACCCTAAACTAAAAGACACTTTTCCGATTGTACTTTCTAATATATTTTTTTTAGCGGTTTCCAATACACCTTTACCATTGTCGAAAAAGTAAAAAGACAGTCCTCCTTCTAATTTCGCCGCAAAGAGATACCAATTTCTAAGTTCTCCATTCTTATTATAAGCATGATTATCTGTATTTGTCATCATCTCTGCAAGAGCATTGTACATCTGTCTAAATTTTTCATCTGAATATTTATAATTTGGATGATATCTCAATGTGAAATCTACAGCTCTTTTGCAAGTTTCTTCATCATGCATACCACTCTTTTTATTTGATTCTTTGTCTTGTATTTCAAATATATTTTCAGTATCTACCGGTACTTCTATTTTTGCTTTAAAGTATTTACTAAATCCAGATTGTGACATCAGTTCGATGAGTTTTCTTTCTCTTGGTGGTTTTATCATAACGCTAATTTGTATCTTTTGACTTCTATTTATTTTTTGTAATGAAATAAGGTATAGTAATACTTCCATAGTCATTTCTTTAGTTTTTTTCATATCTATTTGTATAAAATCAACATGCTTAGAGTAATATACAAAATCATTAAAAAATTTAAGTGACTCATCTATATTATATATGAAGCTAAATTCTTCAGGAGTTTCAAGTTTTTTGGTTGTATGTTTATTTTGTGAAACAAAAGAGTCTTTGTTTAAAGGCATATCTACTAAAAAATTACCTTTATATTCTTTGTTTTTTCTTCTAAGATTATGTAAGTGGTGTTTCTTCGCTTGCTTGTCTACATATATTTTGTTGTGTAGTTTTTTCATATATTAAAAATCCGTATCTACTACACCTACGACTCTTGACATTTTAAGATCTGCGTTGTCGTCTGCATGGATGGTTATGATGTCATAGTCGCTGTTAAGAGGTACGAGCGAGATCACATCGCCTTTTTCGTTGATCTTGTACTTTTTGATGCCGCTTTCACCGTTTAGGTGGTAGTGGACTATATTACCGTTGTCGATTTGTCGGTGGTAGTTGCAGTAAACTATAGAGTTGTTGTTTATCTTTGGACTCATACTCTCACCCTCGGCACGAACAGCGTACATACCGTCTTCGTAGATATCTTCACTCACTGCTACAGGTTCATAGCCGTTTAAATCATAATCCTGAGGTATGCCGCATGAAGCTAAGCCTATAAGAGGGATTGTGCGGATTTTGAATTTATTTTTGTTGTTATCAAAATAATCAGGCTCTAAGTTTAAAGCTTTCATCATTTTCTTCATATTTGATAGTGTTGGAGTATTTTTATTTCGTTCATAGTTAGTAATAGCAACTCTATTCACTCCAATAATAGAAGCCAAATCATCCTGTGATAATTTTTTATTTTTTCTAGCTATTTTTAGTAATTCACCAAAGCTCATTATTTAACCTTTATTATGTAAGTTATACTAACACATTTTATAGTAAGTTAATCTTACTTTTTTAAGATTAATTAAAGTAAGTTTATCTTACTATTGCATATGAAGAAAATTAAAGTAATAGACATCTCCAAAAAACTAGGCGTTACCCACTCTGCGGCTAGCCAGTGGTTGAGTGGAGCAACTAAACCTACCGCAGATAAAATGTTTTTGATAGAAGATTTCTTTGGTATACCTTTATCAGCTTGGCGAGACATCAAATCCTACTTAAAGAATGATACAAGACAGGACTCTGACGAGTCAAATACAACAAATGAAAGAAAGGTATCGTAGATGAATAAAAACAAAAAGATACTAAAAGAGCTAAAGAATCTGAGAAGAGCTTTTACTCTTTCTCAAAAAAAAGCTGGTAAGCAAAGCCGCCGCCAAGTCGAACTGCTTGAACAAGTCGCCAGCCATCTTCATACAAAAT
>CAYHRD010000196.1:0-3453 GCA_964358925.1 uncultured Sulfurimonas sp. | reverse complement strand
GCTACACCCTTGTTATAAACTAAAATCAAATCAATACAATCGGTATAATACCTCCAACCGTCGACAAATAGCGCCTTGATATTTTGATCTATTATAAAAATAGCCGCTATCGTAAAAAAAAGTATTGTCAAAAGACGAAAAATTTTATTATGCATTTAAAGCTTTTTGAAAAAATTCCACCATATCATCCATCTGCAAGTTCATTTTTTTAGCATCCCTACACTCTAGCAAAATTCTAAGTTTATTCTCTGTTCCTGAGTAACGAATAAGATGACGAATCCCTTTTTCATCCAACTCTTTTAGTCTTGCATCAAGTCCGTCTATCTTATCGAGCGGTTTTTTAACTTTTACATTTATATTTACCAGTTTTTGTGGATAGAGCGCAAACGGGCGAAGAGCAATTGATGCTTTTTGATTTGTTCTAATTAAGAGTGCCAATATTTGAAGAGCGCAAACTAAGCCGTCTCCGGTCTTTGCGTAATCACTTACGATTACATGTCCGCTCTGCTCTCCCCCAAAATTAATACCCTCTTTTTTCATAATTTCTAAAACATTTTTATCGCCCACATCACAACGGAACAGTTTTAGACCGTGAAATTTCATAAATTCGTCTAAACCTTGATTGCTCATTACGGTTGAAACTATACCTTTGCCTTTTAATACGCCTGTTTCATGCATATAAGCACCAAGAGCACCTAAGAGCTGATCTCCGTCAACTACGGTTCCGTTTTCATCAACGACAACTACTCTATCCGCATCACCATCAAGTGCAATTCCCAAATCTGCTCTATATTTAATAACATTTTCACATAAATCTTTTACATGCAAAGCACCGCAATTATCATTTATGTTAAATCCGTCCGGCTTATTATGCAGAACTATTACCTCGGCACCAAGCTCTTCTAAAACCGTTGGACCTACTATATATCCTGCCCCGTTTGCGGTATCAAGAACAATTCTCATATTTTTTAAAGAGAGATCTCTCGGAAATGAGTTTTTTAACTGAACTATGTAACGACCTATTACATCGTCGATTCTTTTTGCTTTTCCTATCTCTTTACCTTTAACTTGAGCCTCTAAAAGCATATCTTCATTAAAATATATCTTTTCAATCTCCTCTTCGACATTTTGTGGAAGTTTATCTCCGTAGCTGTCAAAAAATTTAATCCCGTTATCTTCGTAAGAGTTATGTGAAGCACTTATCATAATTCCGGCATCACAGCGCATATTTTCCGTTATATACGCAATCGCGGGAGTAGGCATAGGACCGATTTGGATAACATCGTAACCGATGGCGGTAAGTCCGCTCACTATTGCATTCTCTATCATATAACCGCTTCTGCGCGTATCTTTTCCGATTAGAATTTTATTGGTTTTAGCGTGCGCTTTAAAATATATCCCGGCAGCCATCGCTATTTTCATAGCAAGTTGTGCAGTCAAAAAGGTACCGGCTTCACCTCTTACACCGTCTGTTCCAAATAATTTCATGATATTTTCCAAAATTTAATGTGCTGTATTTTAACATAATTAGTCAATATTATTGAAATTATTATGATTCACCTTGGCTTTAACTTAATTTTAATTATATTTAAGCTAATATTCTGCACTAAATTTTTATGAGAAGGACTCATATGGCAAATCATAAGTCATCGGTTAAGAGAATTCGCCAAACTATCGTTCGTGCAGAACGAAATCGTTTCTATAGAACTCGTCTTAAAAACATTGTAAAAGATGTTCGTTCTGCAATAGATGCAGGCAATAAAGAAGAAGCTGCTTCAGCAATGGGCGTAGCAAACAAACAAATTCAAAAATTTGTAAGCAAAGGTGTCTTGAAAAAAGAAACTGCTGCAAGAAAAATCAGTCGTCTTCACAGAGCTGTAAACGCTATATAAGGTTAACTATTAATGTTAGCCGATAAACTTACCCCGTTTATCAATCGTTATAATGAACTTGGCGAAATGCTGAGTTCACCTGACATAACTTCTGACATCAAGAGAATGACAGCTCTCTCAAAAGAGAGATCCTCCCTCGAAAATATTGTAGAAAAAGCACAAGAATACAAATCTGTAATTGCTCAAATCAACGATACTAAAGAGATGCTTTATGATCCAGAGATGGCTGAAATGGCAAAAGAGGAACTCAAAGAACTTGAACTAAGAATTCCATTACTTAAAAATGATATAAAACTTCTACTTCTACCAAGAGATCCAAATGATGATAGAAATATTATTGTTGAGCTTCGTGCCGGAGCCGGTGGAGATGAAGCTGCTATATTTGTTGGAAATCTGTTTGAGGCATACACTCGCTATGCAGATCTTAAAGGATGGAAGATTGAGCTACTAAGCACATCTCCATCTGATGCTGGCGGATTTAAAGAAGTTATTGCTCTTATTAGAGGTGATCAGGTTTATAGTAGATTGAAGTATGAAGGTGGAATTCACCGTGTTCAGCGAGTTCCAGCTACAGAGTCACAAGGTCGCGTACACACCTCAGCAATCACTGTTGCTGTTATGCCTGAAGTTGATGATGTTGAGATACAAATTAATGAAAATGATCTTAAAGTTGATGTTATGCGTTCAAGCGGTTGTGGTGGGCAAAGTGTTAATACAACAGATTCTGCTGTTAGAATCACTCACTTACCTACCGGTTTAGTAGTAACAAACCAAGATCAAAAATCTCAACATAAGAATAAAGAAAAAGCTATGAAAGTTCTAAAAGCTAGACTTTATGATCTTGAGATGCAAGAAGCACTTGCTAAAGATAGTGCAAATCGTTCTGCTCAAGTTGGAACGGGCGATAGAAGTGGAAGAATTAGAACATACAACTACCCACAAAATCGTATTTCTGACCATAGAATTACTTTAACACTCTATAGATTAGCCGAGATTATGCACGGCGGACTTCTTGATGAAATCATAGAACCGCTTATAGCAGATCATCAAGCTAAAATAGTTGAAGCTGCAGGACTTTAATTTTATAGTTTTACCGCTTCATTATGTTATGTACCATTGCAAAAAAGTACATAACATCAGTTTATATTACTTGTTTAGAACTTTCAATTTCCAAACTCAGTCACAAAAACCTTTTTAACTTCACCACGAAATGTAATAGTTCTCTCATTCATACCCAAATAAAGTGTTTCGCCGCTTGTCGGATAAACTTCTATATCATTAGCTACTTTTTTCTCCGTATATGCTCTATAAAAACATGCTGCCATTCCCGTTCCGCAAGCCAAAGTCTCATCTTCTACGCCGCGTTCATAAGTTCTGACTCGTAAGTTTTTACCATCTACAAAAGCTATATTTACATTGGCATTATATTTATGTCTTAACTCTCTTGCCTCTTTAATATCAAACTCGTTTATATTATCCGTAAAATGAACTAAATGCGGCACTCCCGTATCAAGAAGCCACCATAGTTTGCCGTTTTCTATAATCTCTTTATTTACTATTT
>CAYHRD010000195.1:0-3499 GCA_964358925.1 uncultured Sulfurimonas sp. | reverse complement strand
ATGGGGCAGGGTGCGCTAGGTATTGAAGCTGTAAATGATGTTGAAGTTTTAAAAATCGTAGCAAGACTTGAAGATGAGTATAGTAGAATTGAGACGACCATCGAGAGATCTTTTGTAGATGAGCTTGAAGGTGGTTGTCAAGTTCCAATCGGAGTAAATGCATCTGTTTTAGAAGATGGAAGCATTAGTATCAAAGCAGTTTTAGGACTTCCGGACGGAACGGAGATGTTAAGTGATTCAAAAATAACATCTAAGAGAGATTACCAAAATATCGGTAGAGAGATGGCTGCAGAGTTTATTGCGAGAGGTGCGAAAGAGCTGCTTGCTCGTGCCGAAGCTATGATGGAAAATAGGTAGTTATGAAAAGAACTATCGAGTTACTGAAAAAAAATGATGAATTAAGAGTAATTGAGCAAGAGCTTGATATATATCTGGAAATTCCTCATCTCGCATATGCAGAGGTAAAGAAAAAAGACGGCGGGAAAGCCCTTCTTTTTACAAATGTCGTAGATAAAAAAAGCGGTAAAAAATTTAGTGAGCCGGTAGCTATGAATCTTTTTGGTTCATATAAACGCTGTGAACTACTTTTTGGCAGAACTATAGAATCTGTCGCCGATGAAATAACAAAACTACTGCATATGAAGCCGCCCTCAACTATGATGGGTAAACTATCAATGGCTAGTGAACTCTTTTCGCTTAAAAATATATTTCCAAAGAAACTAAGTAAAAGCGGAGCGTGTCAAGAGGTAAAATATTTAGATGACAATATAGATTTGTATAAACTTCCGGTTCTTACAACATGGGAACAAGACGGCGGTCCGTTTATCACAATGGGGCAAGTTTATACGCAAAGCCTAGACGGCGAGATGGTAAATCTTGGTATGTACAGACTTCAAGTATATGATAAAAATCATTTGGGAATGCATTGGCAGATTCATAAAGACTCTTCACACTTTTTTGACCAGTATCAAAAAGCGGGTAAAAAGATGCCTGTAAGCGTTGCAATCGGCGGAGATCCGCTCTATACTTGGTGTGCGACTGCTCCTCTTCCTTACGGTGTCAATGAACTTTTAATGTATGGGCTTATAAAAAAACAGCCTGCAAAACTTGTAAAATCTTTAACGACTCCTCTTTATATTCCGCAAGATGTTGATTATGTTATTGAGGGTTGGGTCGATACCAGTGAGATGAGAATAGAGGGTCCTTTTGGAGACCATACGGGCTACTATACTTTAAGAGAACCGTACCCGGTTATGGAAGTCAGTGCTATTACGATGAAAAAAAGCCCTACTTTTTTAGCGACGGTTGTCGGCAAGCCGCCGCTTGAAGATAAGTATATGGGTTGGGCGACAGGGAAAATATTTTTTCCGCTTTTAAAGACTACTGCACCGGATCTGCTTGACTATCATATGCCGGAGAATGCAGGTTTTCATAACTTGATTTTGGCTAAAATGCAGCCACACTACAAAGGTCACGCAAAGCAGTTTATGCATGCTTTTTGGGGTGCGGGGCAGATGAGTTTTGTAAAACATGCAATATTTTTGGATGAAAATGCTCCTAAATTGGAAAACTATGAAACTCTAAGTGCTTATATACTTGATAGATTTACGCCGAAATCTCTTTTTGTAACAGAGGGGATTTTGGATGCGTTAGACCATTCGTCTGCCGAGAGTTTGGTTGGCGGAAAACTAGGAATTGATGTAACGGCGGCGCAAAAACAAGAGGCTCCGGAGCTTCTTGGTGATGAGGAGTTGCTATTAAGGGTTAAAGAGGTTATTCCAGAAGCTGTTAATCTGCATCAGTTTATGAGAAGAACCAAAAACCCTATAACGGTAATATCCGTAAATAAGATTAAAAATTTAAAAAATTGCTTTGAAGCTCTTTCTGAGTTAAGTCCGTATATCAGGATAGTCGTATTTGTTGACGATGCAAAGAATGATATATTTAATCCTTATATGTTGATTTGGAGAGTTACAAACAATATGGATGCAACAAGAGATCTTTTTATATCAGGATTGACAGTTGGACTGGACGGAACCAAGAAGAATGATTTAGACGGTTTTACCAGAGAGTGGCCCGATGATGTAGATTGTACACAAAGCGTAGTAGATTCTTTAAAAAGCAAAGGTCTATGGGATTTAGAAGATAAACTGTACAAAAAGTATCAATTATAGCTATCTTGTTTTAAAATGTGTTATTTTTTATTCAATGTAAGGTAAATATAATAAAGTGTAATGTAGCATAAGTAAACACAAGGGGTTAGCTTATGAATAGATTTTTTATTTTTTCTTTATTTATGGTTGTTTTTGCTCTATCTAGTGCAGATGCCGCATTGCATAAAGGGCAAAAAGAGTATTTGAAACAGTGTTCTAAATGTCATCCGGGCGGACAAACATTTATCTCTAAAAAATACATTAGAGAATGGGAACAGATTATGAAAAATAACGGTGAAGAGTTGGCAAAAATGCATTTAAGCAGCGGTGATGAAAAAGCAAAACCTTCCCATGAATATTTTAAGAGTAAAGAAGTAGAAAAAAATGCAGTTCACTTAATGCAATTTTTGATGGAGTACGCAAAAGACAGCGGTAAAGTTCCTGCTTGTAATTAAAAATATTTTAAAAATAGCGAATACTATCTAAAATAGTATTTCGCTCTTATCGACTCTGCTTTGTAAAATCACTTAATTTAGCTAAAATACCAAACTTTTTAATATTGGAGAAATCATGGACAAAATGTGGTCTGGTCGCTTTTTAGCGGGTGCATCAACTCTTTTGGAAGAGTTTAATGGCTCTATTATGTTTGATAGAGAGCTTTATATTGAAGATATAGAAGGCTCTATTGCTCATGCGACAATGCTTGAAGCACAAGGGATTTTAACGGCTGATGAGCAATCAAGCATCATAAAAGGACTTGCACAAGTCAAAAATGAGATTGAGCGGGGTGAATTTGAGTGGAAAATCGGCGATGAAGATATCCATATGTCTGTTGAAAAACGCCTCACTGCAATTATAGGCGATGCAGGGAAAAAACTCCACACCGCAAGAAGCCGTAACGATCAAGTGGCAGTAGATTTTCGCCGCTTCGTTCTTCGTAAAAATTTAGAGATAGTAGATGCGCTTAAGTTTTTAATGAGTGAGATTTTGGTTATTGCTTCAAAACATACTACTACGCTAATGCCCGGTATGACGCATCTTCAACATGCTCAACCGATTAATTTTGCTTTTCATCTAAGCGCATATTTGTCAATGTTTAAAAGAGATATTGAAAGATTTGAGAGTTCACATGCAAGAAACAATATATCTCCTTTAGGATGTGCAGCACTTGCCGGAACTCCTCACAAAATTGACAGAGATATAACGGCTGAGCTTTTAGGTTTTAGCGGCGTAAGCGTAAATTGCCTTGATACGGTAAGCGATAGAGATTTTGCATTGGAGATTTTGTTCAATATCTCAACTATGATGATGCACATATCCCGCTTAAGTGAAGAGTTGGTTATGTG
>CAYHRD010000194.1:0-3519 GCA_964358925.1 uncultured Sulfurimonas sp. | reverse complement strand
ACGGTCATTGCGAGCCTCTATAAGAGGCATGGTAATCTAATTAGTTGTGATAAAGCCAAATCTGTAGTGTCAGAAAAGCAACAAAAAAAGTACGCGAATTAAAAGATACAAAATTTGAAAGGCAATACAGTTATACTATTGCAAGAAAAATACGAGCAATACTTCACATAGAAGATAAACACTTGATACTGCTGATTTTAAGGATAGGCAAACGCAGAGATGTGTATGAATAAATTAGTTACTGACCCTAAGCAGATACTTTGTAGCTCTCGAAAAACAAGTTTTTCGTAGCTTTTGGGGTTGTAGGGACTTTAGTCCCTGCCACTAAAACGGGCATGTTCGTTTTAGTGCGTAACATCAGTTAGCTACTTCTTAACAGCCACCACTAAAGTACCGCAAATCAAATCATGCAGAGCTTTTTTATCTCTTCTATAAAAAGGGACAAATAGTCCTAAAAGAGTTGTTGCCGTAAATAAAAATAGAATAAATCTAAAAATCGCTCTAAAAAAATTAATATTTTCCCCGCTTTTATCATCAACAACTTTTATTTCATAAGCTTTTTTACCGGGGGTTTGTCCAAATTTACTTAAAAGTATCGCGTAAATAACTCCATATAAAGCTACTCCGGCAAAAGGGGCAAGTTGTGATGACTGAAAATCATCCTTGCCGCTCATAACAACATAAGTAATCAAATAAAGTATTGGAGCATATATCATAAACATATCCGTTATAAAAGCTTTCACTCTATAGCTATAGGGAGCATATACAAGCTTTTGCGGCTCTTTTGTTTCTGTGGTTTTTTTGTTTTTTTTTAGGTTTCTAAATCTCATAATACAATTATATCAAATTAGATTATTATTCCAAATACAAAAGCCGTAATCCTGAAACACAAACTGTAATCCTAATCTTGATAACCTCGTCATCCCGAACTTGATTCAGGATCTAAAATAATATTTTTCGTGTAACTAAATGCCTCATTTACTCCAATTAATAACAAATAGTAAACAAATCGTCTATAAAAGTCTTCATTTAAACTTAATTTAAAAATTAGGGGTGTAGAATATGCCAAGTCAGAACTTTCACATAAGTAAGAAGTGATGTATAAGTAATACAAATATTATTTATACATCACTTCTATATGGGTGATTAAGAGACAAAAACAGGAGAAATAAATGAGAAAAATTATACTTTCGGTTGCTGTTGCAGCAATGGCACTTTCTACAGCAGCTAGCGCTTTAGAAGATATTAAAGTAAGCGGTCAAGCAAAACTTTGGTATGAGACTGACAATGCAGGAAATACTGCTACAAATCCAGGTGATCTTTTTAATAAAACTGACGCTTCTGGGGAAATTGTTTTCAAACTTGGTATGACAGGTAAACAAGGCAATGTTGGATTTGGTGCTACTGTGTATCAATCTTCTTCTATGGGTTTAGAGGGTAATGCAATCAATGCTTACCGTACTGGTACAACAAACGGCGATATGTTTGTAGGTGAAGCGTATGTAACTGCTCCAATGGGTGCAGGCACTACACTAAAGCTTGGTAAGCAAGAGTTAAATACTCCATATCTATTTACAGAAACTTGGAATGCTATTCCAAATACATTTAACGCTGCAGTAGTTACTAACAAATCTGTTAAAGATTTAACATTGGTTGGTATGTATGTAGGACAAGATAATACTAATAACGGTAGTGCTGCTGCTTGGAAAGTTGATGGTGATGTAAATGATCAACTATTCGGTGGAGCGCTTGTAGCAGGTGCACTATATAAAACTAGTGCATTTGATGTAAATGCATGGTATTCACATGTAAGTAATGCTGTTGGTACTACACTTGGCGGTTCTCTTGGTTATACAGGCGGAACAACAGTTAATACTTATTGGGTAGATGCTGGCACAAAAGTAGCAGATATCAATCTTAGAGCTTATGCTACAATGTTTGATGTTAAAGCTAACGCGGATACTACTAATGCATTTGCATTAAGTGCAGGTACTAAAGTTGGAAACTTTGATCTATTCTTAGCAGGTTCAACTGTAAGCGAAGATGGTGGTCACGCTGTATCTAACATTTCTACAGGCGGTAAAAAATCTTCTCTTCCAACAGAGGGTGTTTACACTGACGGTATTTATGTAGCACAAAATGATTCTATGGCTATTAAAGGTAAAGTATCTACTAAACTTGGTTCAACAGGTGTTGCATTACAAGCTGTAAACAATACAAATGATTCAGTAGCTGCAAAAGAGACAACTGAAGTAGATTTATTCTTAACTGATAAATTCGGTGATTTCAGTACGACTGCTATCTTAATGCACCGTAGTTTTGATAATGATGCAACAGATGATTCTGCTGGCGGATTCTACGCTCGTTTTATCGTTGCTTTAAATTTCTAATTAGATCTTAATAAAGTAACTTCTGTCATCTTAGTATGACTCACTAACTCCCAAGCAACCGCTTGGGAGACTCTCAAATGCCTCGTTTATGCTAAATTTAAAAATATTCTTGTATAATCATATAAATTCATAAAAAGACGGTTATCATGAAAAAAATCCTTATTCTATCTTCACTTCTGGCAGTTGCTGTTATGTTTTCGGCATGTGGCTCCAAATCACCGTATAAAGAACAAAAACCGCTTGACGATGCAGCGCTTGTTTATGTTTATGTAGTATCGCAAAGCGGTGTAGCAGAGAACAATAAAGACCATGCGTACAAGATTAAAGTAAACGGAAAAAATGTTGAGGGCTATATAAAAGCCGATGAGTATATAGCGCTTGATTTAAAGCCGGGAAGCGTTGAAGTAACTGCTATAAGAGCGGATGTAGAAGCACAATCAATAAAACTGGAACTTAAAGCCGGAGATATTCATTATCTGAAAATTAAGAGTTTTTCGGATGCTTTTGCTAAGTTTGATATTATTAAATCGCAAAGCGTAGTTGCAAAAAAAGAGATTGCTAAAACTGTAGATGCAACTTCTAAAAATATAGTAGAAAAAGAGATAGAATCTACGACTATATTCGCAGGGAAAAAAGAGCCTGCTAAAGAGAGCGCAGTTCAAAGTGCACCTCCTGCCGCTCCGGTTTCAAAAACAGATGAGTTGGAAAAAGCTTATAAGTTAAAAGAGAAAGGCATTATTAGTGAAGATGAGTTTAAAACTCTAAAGTCTCAGATTATCACTAAATAATTAGATTCTGAATCAAGTTCAGGATGACAGCTCATCGTCATTCCAAACTTGATTTGGAATCTCTCCTCCATTTTTCAAAATTTCCCCATCGGTACAAACTTTATTTTAGTTCCAAAAGATATAATACACTTATAAAAAATTATGGGTGTCCCCTATAGGAATTGTAATGTTAATAGATAGCTACAATAGAGTAGTTGACTACCTGCGTATCTCCGTAACTGAGCGTTGTAACTTTAGATGTCAGTATTGTATGCCTGAAAAACCGTTTTCGTGGGTGCCTAAAGAAAATCTGCTCACATTTGAAGAGCTTTTTTTATTTGTAAAAGTAGCAATAGACGAGG
>CAYHRD010000193.1:0-3531 GCA_964358925.1 uncultured Sulfurimonas sp. | reverse complement strand
GAGGTTTGCAAAAAGTAGTAACTCTTATACATGATATTTTAAAAGGAGATTCTGATGAGCATTGAACTAACAAAAGCTACATTATCCGACATTGAAAATATGCAAAAACTTGTTGCGCCGGAAGTTGAAGCCGGTGTAATATTAGCAAGAAACTCCGATGAAATAGCAACAAATATAAGATCATACATACTTGCCAAAGAGGATGGCGAAATAGTCGGATTTTGTGCGCTTCATATTCATACTCCGTTATTGGCGGAGATTAGATCACTTATCGTAAAAGAGTCTAAAAGAGGTATGGGAATAGGGCAAAGTTTAATAGCTAAAGCTATGCAAGAGGCTCAGACACTTGGTCTTAAGAAAGTCCTTACTTTAACATATAAACAGTCGTTTTTCGAAAAACTTGGGTTTGTTGAAATTCCAAAAGAATCAATTCCTGAACATAAAATTTGGGCCGATTGTATTAAATGTAAACTTTTTCCGATATGCAACGAAGTATCTCTAATAAAAACTCTTTAACGCCCTATATATATGCCGTTGTATTTATAGTATATACTGCATTGAGCGGCATTTATCTATTTTTGCCGCCGTTGCTTGCAATACTATTTGTGCTGTTTTCGCAAGCACTTAAGAAAGAGGATGTAACTTCTCTGTTTTTAGTATTTTTTTGTTTACTGCTTTTTGAAGCAGAAAACGGGTATGTACTCTTTAGTACTATTATATATTTTACATTTATTTATAAATATCTTATACCTAAATTGATTCAAAATATTAGCTGTAATGCATGTATAAAAATTGCAACCGTTATTTTTGTATATATCGGCTTTTTTCTTTTTAATTTACTTTTATCAAATATATTTCTACTTCCGACTCCAAATATAGATTATCATGTTATCTATTATATGGTGATTGAATTTTTTATTATGAGCATATTATGAAAATAAAATTTATACTTTTTATATTTATAGCTATATGGCTGGCGCTTCTTGTAAGGATTTTTTTACTGTCGGTAGAGTCAAATAGTTACTATGAAAAACTTTCCTATAACAATAGTATAAAAATTGAACAAATATCGCCGGTAAGAGGCGAAATAGTCGACATAAATAATAGACCGGTTGCCATTAACGAACTTGGTTTTAAAATACAATTAGCCCCACATTTAGGACTAAAAAAGAATCTGCGTATATTTGAAGAAGAGCTAAATATACTCATTAAATTATTACCAAAACTTGATAAAGAAAAAATAATTAAAGATTATAAAAAGGTCGACTCCTACTACAACCACAACTTTATAGATATAGTTGAGTTTGTTTCGTATGAAGAGATTATGCCTGTATACTCCATACTTAACTTAAGAGAAAATGTTAACATCGTATCTTCACCTAAAAGATACTATCCTTATAAAGAGGTTGCGTCACACTCTATTGGTTATGTTGCTCGTGCGAATAAGAGCGATGTTGAAGAAGAAAAGCTTCTAGAGCTAATAGGTTACACAGGAAAAACCGGTATTGAAAGATATTACAACACATATATGCAAGGTTTGGCCGGTAAACGAGAGATAAAGGTAAATGCAAATAACCAAAAGGTAGAAGAACTATCTGTTGAACAAGCAGTAGAAGATAGGAAATTAACTCTTAATATAGATATCGAACTTCAAAAATATATATCATCGCTTTTTGAAAATAAATCCGGTGCGGTTATAGTTATGGGGGTTGACGGTGCTATCTTATCGGCAAGCAGTTTTCCTGAATATGATTTGAATACTTTTGTATCCGGAATCACTAATGAAACATGGGAAAAATTATCGGTAAGTCTTGATAAACCATTTACAAATAAACTTATTCATGGTCTATATCCCCCAGGTTCAACTATAAAAACAGGGCTTGGACTGATATATATCTCTTCACCTGAAATCGGTTCCAATTTGAATACTTACTGCACCGCATCACTGCCGCTTGGGCAAAGAGTATTTAGATGTTGGAAGAAAGACGGGCACGGAGAAGTAGAGATTAAAAAGGCTATAAGAGAGAGTTGCGATGACTTTTTTTACAAAGGAAGTCTTAAACTCGGTATTGACAAAATGAGCGACGGACTTACCAGATACGGTCTTGGTAGAAAAACAGAAGTGGATTTACCAAACGAGTTTGTCGGTACAGTTCCATCCCGTGAATGGAAGAGAAAAAAGCACAATCAACCGTGGTATATCGGAGAAACCGTAAATACATCTATCGGGCAGGGCGATTTTTTGACAACACCTATGCAAATGGCTCGGTTTACCGCGCTTATGGCAACCGGAAAACTTCCTTATCCGCACTTTGCAAACATGTTAGGCTTTCAAATAGTCAAACCGAGATTTGAAGAGGTACTTGGCGAAGATGAACTAAAAAAACTACCGATTATTCAAAAAGCGATGTATGAAGTTTGTAATGCTACAGGCGGAACAGCCATTAATTATGTAAATTCAAAAGTTAAAATTGCCGGTAAAACAGGAACTGCTCAAGTCGTAGGTATTATGCAAAATATAAAAAACAGAGCATCAGAGCATGATATGGAGTATTACACTCGCTCTCATGCATGGTTTACGACTTACGGTCCATATGATAACCCTCAATATGTAGTTTTGGCATTGGTTGAGCACGGTGGACACGGCGGTGCAGCCACAGGAAAGATTATCTCCGATATATATAATAAGCTATTAGAGTTAGGATATATCAAACAGTAGTCTTAAAAATAAATTAAAAGCTACCCCTCTGTTCTTACTATCAAACTTTGCGGCAGATTAAATTTTCTTATAAGTTCCGCCTCTTTTTCTCTCATCTCGCCGCTGTCTATCTCATGGTCATATCCTAAGAGATGAAGCAAACCGTGAATAAAAAGCAGTGCAAACTCATCATTTTGGCTATGACCAAGCTCTTTTGCTTTCTCTTCTACATAAAAGGAGGAGATAACTATACTCCCAAGCGGACACATAGGCATATCTTCATAGGGAAAACTTAAGACATCAGTATCTTTCTCGATGTCGCGATGAGTTTTGTTTATCTCTTTCATCTCTTGGCTATCCGTGATAATGAGTTCTATCTCTTTTTTTGTTAGAAAATCCGCTATCTTTTCAACTATATCGGTATCAATTTGCAATGGGGTTCTGTTATCAAGTTCAATCATGGGAAAGATTATATCAAATATAAGAAAGTTATTGTATAAACGGGCGCTTGCGGCACCCATTTATAATTAACCAGCTATGTTTAAGTGGCTTCCAAGACCTGTTTTTTGCGCTACAGCCTGTTTAGATTGCTCAGTAGCACTCTCTAAAACTTTTAAAATCTGTCGCTCTTGCACTTCCGTAGCCTTCTTCATTGCTTCAATTTCAGGTGAAGATGGAGCAGTTGTTGATGAAATATCCATGATATCCCCTTTTTTATTTAATTTGAACGCCAAAGAAAGTAATTTCTTTGACTACGCTAGCCGCTAAGGCACTAAAGTTTAATTTGAACGCCAAAGAAAGTAATTTCTTTGACTACGCTAGCCGCTAAGGCA
>CAYHRD010000192.1:0-3549 GCA_964358925.1 uncultured Sulfurimonas sp. | reverse complement strand
TTAATCTCTAAGAGCATCATACGGATTACTTTTGCACGGCGAGGAACTTCAAGACCGATTAACTTCTCAACAGCCAAAGCAAAACCGTAGTTGTTTGAAGATGATGCGATGTAGTCCATACGATCCGTTGTCGGCATAAACTCATTGTAAATCATATTTTCAGCCATCTTCTCCATACCGCGGTGAAGATATCCGATATCCGGATGAGCTTTTACAATCATCTCTTGCTGAAGATGAAGCATCAAACGAAGCTGACCGTGAGCCGATGGATGTTGAGGACCAAAGTTTAGGATAATCTCATTATCTTCTCTATCAAAAGTGATATTTTCAAAAAACGGGTTTAATCTATTTTTTACTTGCATATTACTACCTATCTTTGAGGATCGTCAATAACGACCGAATCTTTTTTATCAAATTTTTTAATCATGAAAACACCGCCCTCTTCTTGATAGTTTTGAACTACCTTAGGCTCGTTACCCGTAATTTTTGTTCCCTTTGGCACTTCATGTCCAAGACGGGCGAATCTCTCGCTGTCGTATCTGTCGACTTTTGCAGTATCTCTAAGTTCAGGTCCGATTATATCTCTTGCCTCTTTACCGTAGATTTTATCTACTTCATACCACGCGGCAAACTCATCGCCTTGAAGCGGATAAGTTTTTAGAAGTGGATGCCCCTGCCAATCGTAAGGCATAAGAATTCTCTTCATAAACGGATGCCCGTTTGCTTCTATGCCGAACATATCAAACATCTCTCTCTCAGACCAGTCGGCTGAGCGGAAGAGCTTTTCAACGGAATTTACGGCTTCACCTTTGTTTATAAACATTTTTATACGAACGCGTTTGCGCTTGCTCATGCTTAGCATTTGATAAAAAACTTCAAATCCGCCTCTTGCAGCAAGCCAGTCAATCGCGCTAAGCTCCGTGAGTTGAACATACTCGAGCTCATTTTTCATAAGCTCTAAAACTTTATAATTATCCTCAGGATTGATAAAAACAACCATTTGACCCACTTGAATATATGCGTCAAGTACATCAAACTTTGCTTTTATCGCCTCTAAATCGTGCGCGAAAACTTCATCGCTCTCTACTTCAAATTTCGGAACTTGCGGGGAAACATAAAATCTATCCGTATAGTACGCTTTTGCTTGTACATTGTCTTTAGGTTTATAAGCTCTCATTACATTAACCTTTTAGCTTTTTGCGCTCTTGAAGCTTGATTTGCACGAATTTTCTTTTGCAGTAACATTACGCCGTACTGAAGTGTTTCAGGTCTTGGCGCACAACCCGGAAGATACAAGTCCACAGGAATAATTCTGTCCACGCCCTGAACCGTTGCATAAGTGTTAAACATACCGCCCGTATTTGCGCATGAACCCATAGAGATAACCCATTTCGGCTCAGTCATTTGGTCATAAAGTCTTTTAATGAACTCTGCATGTTTTTTCGTAAGCGTTCCTGCAACTATCATAACATCGGCTTGACGAGGAGATGCTCTAAAGATTGTCCCGAATCTATCGAAGTCATATCTTGAAGCACCGCTTGCCATCATCTCGATACCGCAACAAGCAAGACCATAAGTAAGCGCCCAAATAGAGTTTGAACGCCCCCAGTTTACGATTTTATCTATACTTGTAAGTGCAACCGGCAAACCGCCGTTTTGCGTATAATTTACTTTATGTTGTGCCATTCAAGTGCTCCTTTTTTCCATGCATATACAAACCCGATTGTTAATAAAAGTATAAACATTAACATCTCGGCAAAACCAAACCATCCAAGTAGTTTAAAATCAACTGCCCAAGGAAACATAAAAACTATCTCTACATCAAAGAGTAAAAAAAGTAGTGCAAATAGATAAAACTGCGGAGAGATTCTATTTGGCTGTTTTGTAACCTCAGGTCCACACTCATAAACTGACAATTTGATTTTTTCGCTATTTTTAGCTGCCAACGCGCGACTTGCCAAACGAGCGACAATCGTCGTTATCGTAAATGCACCGAATGTTACAAGAAAAAGTACAAATACCCCAAAATACGGATTTGCAGTACTAATATGCTCCATATAACCCACCTTTGTTATTATTATTGTTTTAAAACGCACAAAAACATAAGCCGTTTGACTTAAATATTTTCACATATTTTTAGAAAAAACAGTTGCGTAGATTGTAGCAAAAAGAGTATTAAATAAAAGATTATGATGATATTTGAAGCGATTACTGTTACTAAATACTACACATTTTTTTGGGCTATCACAGCTAGTGAGTATTTTAGAAACAGTTTTTGAGATATAAAAATTACAAAATGCAGATTTGTAACACTAATTTTCTAAATAGCGTCTCCTTTTTTGCAGTTTTAATTTATTTGTATCAACAATAATAAAACCGTCCACGCAATTTTCAAACCCTTTGTCAACTCCAAAATCAATAAACTCAACCCCGCCCTCATCGCACAATTCGCTATACTGCTTATACAGTGTCGGGATTGCATAACCCATAATAGAGAGTTCATGCTTTAAGATTATCATATCTTTAGCATAGTCATTTTTAAAAAAGAGTTCATCAAATTTTCGTTTTTTAGATTCAAGCATAATATAACTATCACGATGTTTTACGCTTTTTATTTTTGAGCCGAAATAGTTTGTGTAAAAGTAGACTAAAAGCGCTATCGCATCTTCGCTGTAAGAAGCAGATATGCTGACGCATCCGAACATATACCTAATATCGGGATTCGCTCTAAGGTATGCGCCTATTCCCTGCCAAAGATAATCAAGTGCTCTTGAGTTCCAATATCTGGGCTGAATAAAACTGCGACCCAGTTCAATCGAGTTGGAGAAATATTTATCAAACTCTTTTTCGTATCTGTAAAGCGTTGAAGTATAGAGTCCGTCCACGCCGTAAGCTTCTATCATTTCACTTGATTTTACTATACGGTAAGAACCGACTATTTCCAAGTCTTTTTCATCCCAAAGAATAATATGCTCATAGCAGTAGTCAAAATCATCAATATCTCTCTGCTTCCCGCTGCCCTCTTTGACTTGACGAAAACTTATCTCTCTGAGCCTGCCTATCTCTTTGATAAGAACATTATCGGCGGCATTTGCATAGAGATAGATTTTTTTGCCGTCCGTCGTTTCGCCGATAGATTTTGCAAATTCAAGCTCTTTTTTTAGCTCTTGTCTATTTTGCGCAAGTGCAATGCCGTTATATGTTTTAAAGATACCTTTTTGTTTTTTTGCAACCATATAAAAGTGTTTACGAAGCAGTTTAACCCTATCTGAAATATTGATTGATGGTGTAAAATAGCTCTCAAAAGGGATACTTTTTCCTATAGTAAATGCTATCTTTTTATTGTAATATTTAAACATCTCATGCGGGATTAAAGCAGTCGCCAAAGATTTGTTTATCATTGAGAGAAGATAAAAAGTTTTTGAATTTTGAGCTTCTATAAAAATGGGCAATATCGGCGCTTTAGAATTTTGCGCTATTTTTAAAAACCCTTTTTTCCACTTCGTGTCTTTAATGCCGCCAACTCTTGCACGGCTAACCTCGCCCGAT
>CAYHRD010000191.1:0-3550 GCA_964358925.1 uncultured Sulfurimonas sp. | reverse complement strand
CAACGCCATATTTATAGAGTATGGACCCTCAAGCATAGAACCGAGCATACAAGAGACTTTTTTCTCTCTTGCATACTCCAAAATCTCTATGGCTTTGCTCACTCCACCGCACTTCATAAACTTTATATTTATCATATCTGCACTCTTAGACTTTAGCACTTTTTTTACATCTTCAAGCCCAAAAGCCGCTTCATCGGCTAAAATCTGGATATGTGAGATTTGAGTAATCTTTTTTAAACCGTCCAGATCAGAAGCAATAACGGGCTGTTCTATAAGCTCTATCTGAGTGCCCTTTACATTTTGGATAAAAAAGAGTGAATCTTTCAAACTCCAAGCCTGATTTGCATCTACCAATATTTTTGCACTCGGCAGCGCATCTGCAATATCTTTTACCGCTTTTACCGCGTGTTCTATATCAATGCCGACTTTTACTTTAAGTATCTCCATACCTTCACTATAAGCCTTTTTTGCATCATTTAACATCTCATAAACATCATTTAAACTAATGGTTACATCTGTTTGAAGCGGAGTTAAATCAGTTGCGCCAAAGTAGTCATAAAGCGGTTTTTTTGCCTCTTGAGAGAGCAGATGCACAAACGCTATATCAAGCGCGGCTTTTGCACTTGAGCCGATTTTTGTAGTATGGAGTTTTACAAGTGCCTCTTTTGGCAAAAGACCCAGAAACAACTCTTTGACACTGCCGATAGACTCTAAAATATCTTCTATACCCTCGCCCGTAATCGCTTTTGTAGCAGGTGCTTCGCCGATACCCACAAAACCGTTATCACACTCCACACAAACCCTGACAAACTCCACATGAGTAGCAGTTCTAAGAGCAGTTTTAAAGGGAGTTTTTAGCTCTATATATTTTACTTCTGTTTCTATTTTTGTTATTTTCATCTTGCTATCCGATTCTGTTTTAATTATTGATATTAGAATAGGCGCTATAATACTCGTTGAGCCACATATATTTTTTATAAACAATGTTGGTTGAAAGTCAATGATTTAGGAGTTTGAAATGTTGTGGCTCCGGATACTGGATTCGAACCAGTGACCAAGTGATTAACAGTCACCTACTCTACCGCTGAGCTAATCCGGAATATTAAAAAGTTCTTAAAAAATGGTGTCAGAGGGGGGACTCGAACCCCCGACCCCCGGCTTATGAGACCAGTGCTCTAACCAGCTGAGCTACCCTGACATCTTTTAAGAGGCAGAATTATACTTGTTTAAAACTTTAAATAACCTAAGATAGGAAGAAAATTTATTGGACTTCTTTATATAACCTAGATTGCTTTGTCGCAAGCTCCTTGGCACATGACCGTCATTGCGAACGAAGTGAAGCAATCTAAAAAAAGAAGTCTATTAAAAAAAATAGAATCAAAAAATAAAAAAAGCTTATTGTCATCAATAATCTTGAGTGTATCTTGTTAAATAAGCCTTAGTCGTTTAGACTAAGAGTATTGACTTTGTTACCTTTTTTATGTAATATTGCGCGTGTAAACAATATTATTTAAGGAGTTTTATATGAATTTTCAACCATTAGGTAAAAGAGTCCTAGTAAAAAGAGTAGAAGAGGCAAATACTACAATAAGTGGTATTATTATTCCTGATAATGCACAAGAAAAACCTTCAAAAGGTAAGGTTGTAGCAGTTAGCGCAGAAGTTAGCGAGCTTGCTTGCGGCGAGGTTGTAGTTTTTGGAAAATTTTCAGGCAGTGAGATTTCACTTGACGGTGAGAAGTTTCTAGTTTTAGAAACAGATGATATTTTTGGGATAATCAAGTAAAAATAAAGTTCAATAAAATTAAGGAATATAAAAATGGCAAAAGAGATAATTTTTTCAGATAATGCAAGAAATGCACTGGCTCGCGGTGTTGCAAAACTAACTGACGCGGTAAAAGTAACGATGGGACCTCGCGGTCGCAATGTTTTGATTCAAAAAAGCTACGGTAACCCTATCATAACAAAAGACGGTGTTTCTGTTGCAAGAGAGATTGAGTTAAAAGATAAGCTAGAAAATATGGGTGCAACGCTTGTAAAAGATGTGGCTTCTAAAACTGCCGATGAAGCAGGGGATGGCACAACTACTGCAACAGTTTTGGCAAACGCTATATTTAGCGAAGGTCTTAGAAACATTACCGCAGGTGCAAATCCTATCGAAGTTAAAAGAGGGATGGATAAGGCTTGTGAGGCGATTTTGGCAAACCTAAAAGCGTCAAGTAAAGCAATCAACGGTAAAAAAGACATAGCACAAGTTGCAACTATCTCTGCAAATTCTGATGAGCAAATCGGCAATATGATAGCTGAAGCTATGGAGAGAGTCGGTCAAGACGGTGTTATAACCGTTGAAGAGGCTAAAGGGATAGTTGATGAACTTGATGTTGTTGAGGGTATGAAGTTTGACCGCGGATATTTGAGTCCATATTTCATCACAAATCCTGAAAAAATGATAGCTGAGATAGAAAATCCGTGGATTTTACTAGTTGATAGCAAGGTTACTTCACTTAAAGATTTGCTTCCTGTTTTAGAGCAAGTTCAAAAAACTTCTCGTCCGCTTCTAATAATCGCGGAAGATGTAGACGGTGAAGCTCTCTCAACTCTTGTTGTAAATAAACTTCGCGGCGTATTAAACATCTCTGCCGTTAAAGCTCCGGGTTTTGGCGACAGAAGAAAAGCGATGCTTCAAGATTTAGCAATACTTACAGCGGGTACCGTGATTTCTGAAGAAACAGGACATACACTAAGCGGTGCTACTTTAGAACACCTTGGACAAGCTTCTCGTATCGTAATCGACAAAGACAACACGGTAATCGTAAACGGTGCCGGAAAATCTGAAAATGTAAAATCAAGAATCGCAGAAATCAAGGTTCAAATCGGCTCAACAACAAGCGAATATGACAAAGAAAAACTTCAAGAACGATTAGCAAAACTAAGCGGCGGAGTTGCAGTTATTAAAGTCGGAGCTGCAAGTGAAACTGAGATGAAAGAGAAAAAAGACCGTGTTGACGATGCACTTTCGGCTACAAAAGCTGCCGTTGAAGAGGGAATCGTTATCGGTGGAGGAGCTGCACTTGTTCGCGCCGGTGCAAAAGTAAATCTTGACTTGAGCGGTGATCAAAAAATCGGTTGTGAGATAATCCTTCGCGCTATAAAAGCTCCTCTCAAACAGATTGCAACAAATGCCGGTTATGATGCAGGTGTGGTTGTGAATGCGGTTGAGAATGCTAGCAATGAGAATATCGGCTTTAATGCTGCAACCGGCGAATATGTAGATATGTTTGAAGCAGGAATCATCGACCCGTTTAAAGTAGGACGCGTGGCACTTACAAATGCTACATCAATATCTAGTCTTCTTTTAACGACCGAAGCGGCTATTTACGAGATACCTGAAGAGAAACCTGCAGCTCCTGATATGAGCGGTATGGGTGGCATGGGCGGAATGTATTAATCATTCCCGTTCTCTTAAAATCCCAAATAAATATTTAGACTGCCGCGTCACTTCGTTCCTCGCAGTGACACACTCTCGTCATTGAGATTGCCGCGCTTGTCAT
>CAYHRD010000190.1:0-3551 GCA_964358925.1 uncultured Sulfurimonas sp. | reverse complement strand
GAGAAGTTATATAAATTAGCTACTCGCGGTATGCTTCCTAAAACTAAGCTTGGCGCTAAAATGATCAAAAAATTAAAAGTTTATGCAGCTGCTGAGCATCCTCACACTGCACAATTAGCTAAGTAAGGATACCGGATGGCAAAAATATATGCAACAGGTCGTCGTAAGGCGTCAATAGCAAAAGTATGGTTAACTCCAGGCAGCGGAAATATGACTATAAACGGTCTTTCATTAGATGCGTGGTTAGGTGGATTAGAGGCTAAAAAACTTCGTGTTAAGCAACCTCTTGCTCTAACTAAACAAGATACGGCTGTTGATATCGTAGCTACTGTTTTAGGCGGTGGTTTCGGAGGTCAAGCTGATGCTCTTCGTCACGGTATTTCTCGTGCATTAGTAAAATTCAACCCTTCATTAAAAGCGATTTTAAAACCTGAAGGTATGATGACTCGTGACTCTCGTACAGTTGAGAGAAAAAAACCGGGCAAGCGCAAAGCTCGTCGTTCTCGCCAGTTCTCAAAGCGTTAATCGTTTCAAGAACTTCTTTGTCAGTGCTTTTTGCACTGATAAAATCTCCTTTAAAATCTTCACATTAATAAACTTTGATATAATTACTCTAAAAAAGAGTAATTTTGCACTATATTTTCCTTCTATTTTTATCTATAAACCTTTTTTCATCAACACTCAATCTGGCTACATCTGCCAACCCATCAAGATTAAACCCTATTTTAGCCACGGATTCAAGCTCTTCGGAGATAACCGGCTTTTTATTTAACGGACTTGTAAAGTACGATAAAGATTTATCTACGATTATCGGTGATTTGGCAAAAGAGTTCTATTTTGAAGATGAGACGACTCAGCTTTTTAAACTTCACGAAAATGTAAAGTGGCATGACGGCAAGAAATTTAGCGCAAAAGATATTGTTTTTACTTATGAGGTACTTGTATCGTCAAAAATAAGCTCACCCTATAGTGCAAATTTTAGGTTTGTAAAAAGTGTTGAAGCGGTTGATGAGCTTACCGTGAGGGTAAAGTACAAAGAGCCTTATTTTAAAGCACTTGAGACTTGGATGATGGGAATTTTGCCCCAGCATATACTTAAAGATGAGCAAAATTTAATGAACTCATCGTTTAACACAAATCCCATAGGAACGGGTGCATATAAGCTTCAGCAGTTGGAACACTCTAAAAATATTATATTAGTCGCATTTGATGACTATTTTGAAGGTCGTGCAAAGATTGACAAAATATCTTTTCATGTCATAGCAGACCCGATGACACGCTTTTTGATGTTAAAATCATCGGCTTTAGATGTAGGTAGCATAGAGCCTATGCAGTATGAGAGACAACTTGATAAGGGTTTTTTTAATAAATTTAACATCTATGAAAATATTTCGCAGTCATATACATATCTTGGTTTTAATTTGCGGCTTGAGAAGTTTAAAAATCCAAAAATCAGAGAGGCTCTCTCTTTAGCCATTAATAGAGAAGAGTTGGTTAAAATCCTATTTTTTAACCATGCCAAAGTTTGCACAGGACCTTTTCTTCCTGGAACAAAAGCGTTTAACGAAGCCGTAAAAGTGCCTCTACAAAATATAAAAAAAGCAAAAGAGCTTTTAAAAGAAGCCGGTTACGATGAGAAGAATCCATTTACTTTTGAGATTGCGACATCAAATTCAAGTGAAATTAGACCCTACGCTGCTCAAATTTTACAGCATCAGCTTAAAGAGGCGGGCATAATAGTTACTTTGCGGGTTATGGAGTGGCAGGCATTTTTAAATATGGTTGTTTTCCCTAGAAAATTTGACAGCGTACTGCTTGGCTGGGGACTCTCTCCCACGCCCGATCCGTATATGTTCTGGCATAACCATAGTGATAAAAAGGGTGGTTTTAATCTGGTAGGTTATTATAATCCGAAGATAGATAAGATGATTGAAGAGTCGCAAAGTATGATAGATAACGAGAAGTTGTCTAAGAGCTGGAGAGAGATGTTTCAGATAATAACCGATGAAAATCCGTATCTGTTTTTATACATTCCAAACTCCATAACGACCGTCAGTAAAGAGATAAAAAATGTAGAACCGAGCAAGGGCGGTATCTGGCACAATTACATAAAATGGGAGAAATAACTTGATAATACTTTTTGATTTGGACGGTACGCTTATCGACTCTACCGAGGCAATTTTAGAGTCGTTTCACTACTCTTTTGATTTTCATAAAGCTATCAAGCAAAAAGATGAGGATATAAAAGCTCTTATAGGCTACCCGCTTGACACAATGTATGAAAAACTGGGGGTAGAGAGCGATAAAATTTGGGATTTCGTCGCAACTTATAAAGAGCATTACAGAAAAATTGCAACTCAAAAAACGGAGCTTTTAGAAAATGCAAAAGAGGCGGTTTTGTTAGCCAAAGAGTTTGCTACGCTTGGGATAGTGACAACAAAAACAGCACTCTATTCTAGGGAACTGATGGAGTATTTTGAGCTTATGCACCATTTTGAAGTTCTTATCGGTAGAGAAGATGTCGAACATCCAAAACCGCATGCCGAGCCGATACTAAAAGCCTTAGAGAAATTAGAGATTCAAAATAGAGAGATATGGATGATTGGAGATACGAAATTGGATTTAATATCTGCAAAAAATGCAAATATAAATTCAATAGGAGTTTTGAGCGGCTATGATACTTATGAGAGTTTAAAAGAACATACAAATACTATATTTAATGATGCACTTGAAGCTATGATTTATCTGCAAAATAGGAAAAAATAACACACTTTTTTTTCTTCTTAAAAAAGAGCCTGCTTTCAAGCTATATTTAAGAGCAACTTGTCTAAAATAAGCGGTTAAAATAGAATTGATGGTTCTTATATTTATTAAAAAGAAGGAGAGTTTATGCTAGAAATTAGATGGCATAGTCGTGCTGGACAAGGCGCTGTTACTGGCGCTAAAGGTTTAGCGGATGTTATTTCTACAACTGGTAAGCATGTACAAGCGTTTGCATTTTACGGATCTGCAAAACGCGGAGCTGCGATGACAGCTTACAACCGTGTAGATGATAAAGTGATTATGAATCATGAAAAATATATGAGACCGGATTATGTTTTTGTTATTGACCCTGCGTTAGCAATTACTACTGATATTACAATAAACCATAAAGATAGTACTAAGTATATAATAACAACTCACATGACTACGCAGGAGTTGATTAAGGCTCAGCCTAAGCTTGAAGGGAAAGCCGTTTATACTGTTGATTGTATAACAATTGCAAATGAGACTATCGGTCGCGCAATTCCTAATACGCCGATGCTCGGTGCATTTATGAAAGTTTCCGGAATGTATGACATCGAATTTTTTAAAGATAGTATGAAGAGAGTTCTTGGAAAATTACCACAAAAGATAATTGATGCAAATATGCTTGCAATTCAACGCGCTTTTGATGAAGTGAAATAAGGGATTTATGATGGCAAAAAAAGGGTGGGACGAGTTTGAAATCGGGGCTATGCTTCGTACTTTCAATGGAAAAATAGAAAATATTGCAGCAACTCAGCAGCAAG
>CAYHRD010000189.1:0-3551 GCA_964358925.1 uncultured Sulfurimonas sp. | reverse complement strand
TGTTCCGATTAGCGTTTAAAATCATTCTGACACGAAAGTGTCAAGCTTTAGTGCCATAGCGGCGAGCGTAGCTAAGCGGGACTTGTTCCGATTAGCGTTTAAAATCAAATAAAAAGGTGAAAAAATGAATTTTATACACAATATATCAGTTTCAAAGAAGCTGTATCTACTTTCTTTCATAAGTATAATGGGTGTCTTTATACTTGGGTTCAACTCTGTTTCTTCTGTTCTAAAGGAAGAAAAAGCTCTTTTGTTAGTTAAAGACAAAGCGTTAGAAGTAAAAAAATTCGCAGGCTTGGTTCATGAACTTCAAACAGAACGCGGATTAACGGCTGGAGTTATTGCATCTAACGGAGCAAACAATAAAATAGAACAGCTTCTTAATCAACGAAAAAATACAGATAAAGTATTGGCTGATGTTAAAAACTTGTTATCAAATACATTTAGTGAAAATCTCTCTAAAAACAGAGCAGTTGTAGATTCGCTTAATATCTCATTACAAGACGCAACTGCATATTATACTAACGCGATAGCTTCTTTATTAGAAGGAGTTACAAAAATACCTTCGTTGATTAGTGATGCAGAAGTGTCAAGCGCTATACAAGCTTATACGCATATAACATCGTCAAAAGAGTCGTTAGGAAAAACAAGAGCCAATTTAAACGGAGTTTTTATAAAAGATGCGTTTGCTCCCAATGCGTATGTCGGGTTGTGTATAAATAGTGGAATAATTGAGTGTAATGACCATAAATTTGCACTATTGGCGTTACCTGAGATGCTTGATCAATTTAAGAAAAATAAACTAAGCGAAGATTCGGTATTTGTTAAAAATACTATAGCGTTGGCAATTTCTAAACCTGAAGGTAAATTTAACATGGATGCTTCCGTTTGGTTTACTAGAGTTACGAATGTTATTAATGATTATAGAGAAATTGAAAAAATGCTTTTTACTAAAATTGATGTAATTATTGATAAAAAAATTGCAGCAATGGAAAATACTATTATTTTTACAGTTTGCACTTTATTGGTTCTGATTTTGTTAGTACTTATTTTCTCTAGGTTAATTGGTAAGAGCATTGCAAGTAAAGTTGAAAAAATTCAACTAGGTCTATTTTCATTTTTTAACTTTTTAAGCGGGAAAGAAAAAGAAGTTGAAAAAATTCAATGTTTTGGAAATGATGAATTTGGCAAAATGATTGGAGTGATTAATGAAAATATTCAAAGTTTAGAGAAAAAATTTACTGAGCAACAACAAAGCATTATTGAATTTGAAAGCATTTGTAATAAATCTAGCAAAGGTTTTTTATTTCATCGTGCATCTACTTCTTACAGTGATGACTCACTTAATAAAATGTCAAAATCTTTAAATCTTTTGCTTGATAATATTGAGAAAACTTTTGCGGATGTTTTATCTGTTTTGATTAGCTTTGCTCAAGGCAATTATGAGACTACTACCAATAATAATAACAACAGAGGCTCCTTTGCATCCGTAGAACAAGCCATGAAAGCTATATCGTCTTCTAATAGCGAAACATTTAGTTTAATTTCACGATTTTCTCGTGAATTTTCTCAAGATGCGAATATGCTCTCATTGTCCGGTGACGAACTTAGTACAAGTGCAAATGAGCAGGCTTCCAGCTTAGAAGAGACAGCCGCCGCGATAGAAGAGTTGACATCTAATGTTTCTGCAAATTCAGCTAAAGCGCAAGATATGACAAATGTTGCCAAAGAAGCAAAGATAGCTTCTGAAAGAGGAAATATTGTAGCTCGCGAGAGTCTTAATGCTATGAATGAAATCGTTAATGCAACTGAAGCAATTAACCAAGCGGTAGATATTATCGGCAACATAGCATTTCAAACAAATATACTTTCACTTAATGCTGCAGTTGAAGCTGCAACGGCAGGGGATGCAGGAAAAGGTTTCGCAGTTGTTGCACAAGAGGTTCGCAATCTTGCAAATAGAAGCGCCGATGCCGCAAAAGAGATTCAAGAACTGGCTCGCACAGCGCGTGTGAAATCTCAAGGCGGATTAGAGACTTCAAAAAATATGATGGAAGGTTTTGCTCTTATTTCAGAAAAAATCGCTCAAACAGATGAGATGGTAAGAGATGTGGCAAATGCCAGCCGTGAGCAGATGGCAGGTATCGGTCAAATTAATGATGCGGTGTCTCAGTTAGACCAAATGACACAGCAAAATGCAAAAACTGCAGGCAATGTTGCTCAAATTGCAAATGAAATTTTAGGAAAAACAGAGCAGTTTGAGCAGATGCTCTCTCGTATAAAGTTTGATAGTAAATCACAAACACAGAGCTGTGATATAACTATGTCTTTTGATACTGCAAAGTTAAAGATAGATCATCTTAACTTTAAAGAGAATAATTATAAGAAATTAAAAACAGAGTCTACCCCATGGAAAGTTGTAAATCATCATGAATGTAACTTGGGTAAATGGATTGATGCACATGCAAAAGAGCAATTTGCACAAACTCCGGAATGGAAAGAGCTTTTAGCCGTACATGAGAGAGTTCACAGCGGTGTGCAGTCTCTTATCCATGCCGACTTTGATGAAGTATCTATGGAAGTTTTTGACAACATAACTAAAGAACTTGAAAAGGCAACGGTAGGTGTGTTTGACGGTTTAGATAAAGTGAAATATATAAATTGTTCACATAAATCATAATTGAAGTCTCTGATTAAATCAAGATTATATTGCCGCGCTTGTCATTGCGAGCGAAGCGCGGCAATCTGGGTGACAAGCGCGGCAATTTCAATAACCGTCATTGCGGGGAGTTTGCGACGAAGCAATCTAAAAGCAAATACTTTAACGCTGTCTATTTTTGAGGTTTAAGCTCTTTAAGCTTATAAAAACAATATGTGAAACATGAAAAAAATAAACAAAAAAAAATCATATGCCGATATATTGGAAGCAAATTTTAATCGTCTAGAATATCAAAAAAGATTTGGTACTCTACAAAAAGATTTTACAAAGGCTCCAAAAAAAGAAGAAATAACCGTAAAAGATATAAAAGCAAAAAAAAATGATAAAAATGCTTTGAGCAAACTTGTCAGCAAGGCTGTTCTTGATGATGGTGAATTTGTAAATCTTGCATTTGCAGAAATTACTATTATCAGGGCTTCCTTTGTTTTTGCTGATATGCGTGGCTGTGATTTTAGTAAATCTTATTTAGAAAGTTGTGATTTTTCATTTGCCGATTTACGACATTGTAATTTTTCAAATGTGGTTATGAGAGATTGCAATTTTAGACATGTAAACCTGAAAAATGTAAATTTTTCAGGAATAGATACTATATTTTGTGATTTTACCGGTGCAATATTTTAGGGCATTTATAAAAATGAAACTTATTTGCAACAATTAATGTGTAGAATTGCAATTGCAAATTAACTCAAACTCTTTTATTGATTGTAAATATAATTGTTGAAAATATCTTTTAACATTTATGTAACACAATCGGTTAAAGAGTTGATATATCTTTTTACCCCCCCCAGCCTATTTATCAATCATAGTACTTTATAGAAATTGCAACGCAACT
>CAYHRD010000188.1:0-3587 GCA_964358925.1 uncultured Sulfurimonas sp. | reverse complement strand
TGCTGTTCATATTGAAGAATCTCGTATAAGTGATGATGGCATGTGCATGTCGATAAAAAAATGCCACTGAGAATGAATCTCCACTTTTAACAAAAAAAAGAAACAACTCGATATGTGGAAAAAAAGCATTGCAAATTGCAATATATGTTATAGATAGCGACTATTATAGATAAAATGGTATATGAACTTTATGGGTTGAGTGATGAGATTAAGATTGTGAAGGGTGCTTGATGAAAAATATAAATATATCTAACATTGAAAATTATTTATACATGTTTAATGCTGAAAATAATCAATTTAATGATATTCAATGGGTAGAGCCAATTTTTATCGCCATGGCAAGAGCATATCAGAATGATAAAAAAATTGACATCCAAACTAACAATCAGTATTTAAAAAGTATGATAGAAAATGAATTTAAAGAGGGTAAAACATATAGTCCTGTTGAGCGAATACATGACAGAAAAGGATTAGAAAAAATATCTAGCCATTTGACATCCATTATGTTAAAAAACTTTTCTTTGAGACCTGAAGATACTAGAGATTTACGCGATTATTTGCAATACCTGTTTTTAGAACTTATGAATAATGTTGCAGATCACGCTCACTCAAAAGTAGGTGGGTATGTTATGACACAATACTATCCTGAAAATAAAAAGGTGCAATTTGTAGTTGCCGATAGAGGTGTGGCTTTTCTTGAAAATATGAAACTCAATTTTAGTGACATTGACAATGAAGAGGAAGCCATATTTAAGGCACTTAAAAAGGGTGTGACTTCTACTGTTCAAAAGATGTATGGGCAGGAAAAAAATGCAGGGTACGGCTTATATGCTATGTTTGAGATTTTAAAAATGACAGGCGGTAGATTTGTCATAATTTCAAATGATACGCTGCTGAGATATGAAGGTAATAATTTTCAAACAAAGAAGCTAGAAAATCCTTGGAGAGGTGTTGTAGTCGCATTTGAATTTGATGAAGCAAACATAGATTATGATATGGATTATTTTAAGAGAAATTATTTGTGGAGTGAAATAATAGATGATGAAGATGAAGACTACTTTTAGGCAGTCTTCTCTTTAGAATATTTGATGACAAAGTTTATAGTATCTTTTATGCCTTGCGTTTCATTGACTAGTCTGACTTTGCCTCTGATGTACTCGACACCAAAAGCTCTAATGAAGATGCCAAAAAATTCATCGATAAAAGATTGAGTAACCTGTTCAACACCAGAAAAATCAAGTGTAACATGGTTCCCTTTATCTAATTCTATTTTCATCTTTTTTCTTATAATTTCTCCAGCACCTCGTGAGCCAACAAACTCAAAACCGCCAGTTTCGTTTTTAATATTTATAACCATTGTTGAACCCTCCTTTGAAATTTTGTCTGAAAGTATAGCATACTACTTTTATGTTTAGGACAATCAATGCAGCTATTTAAAACTACTTGTAAAAATTTCAAAATTAAACTCTCGAACCATTTTCGTGATGTCACGAAAATGGTCAAACTAGGTTCTGGCGCGTCTAGGGAGATATTAGATACAATCCTAACTATCAAACGAATTTGGAACAAATAAAATAAAAGTATAGTGACGATAAGAGTTCGAAAAATAAAATCAAGATTGTGGAAGGTGTTTCATGAGTAATATCAAAACCTTATAGGAACGATTATAGATAGCAACTATTATAGATAAAATATTGTCATTAAAAAAATTTACAAAAAGGTGTGACGCTATGAATAAAGAGTTAGGCATTGGTTCATAGTTATGCTATCGGTAAAATTAAGCTTGGAATGTAAATTTTATAGTATCGTACTCATCGAGATATGATTGATATCCTGTTTTGCGACTTTTTTTTGAATTGAGAGTATCTCATTGATATTTTCAATATTTCTTTTGTTTGTTGCGTTATGGATGATAACTATTGAAGCGCTGGCGGTTAAGAGGGCGAACTTTTTTTTGTTGCCGTCTCTATCCGTTGCAATTATGTAGTCTGTTTCTTTATCCTCTTTGGAGTAGAGTTCCCTTGCGTCATCTCTAAATTTTGAGACTATATCGGATATATTTTTTATATATGCTAGTTCGCTATCATCATTTAACTCTACGCCGACAAAAAAATCATCTCCGCCGATATGAGCTTTAAAAAACTCTTGTGGCAAATTTTTTCTCAAAATATCCGCAAAAAGTATAATGGCTCTATCACCGTTTCTAAATCCGTATACATCATTAAACGCCTTGAAGTTATCCAAATCGAAGTAGCATAAAATATAGGAAGTTTTGCTTTGGCTTACATCGGATAGATACCTTTCTATCATAGCGTTTCCGGGGAGTTTGGTTAGCGGATTTTGCTCTCTTGCGTATAGTAGATTTTGCTCATTTATGATGGAGATGATAGCTCTGACGGATAAAAAACCGTAATATTTTGAGTTGTTAGTCATTATGATTCCGCTAGATTCAGGGTTATTTGAAAAAAGCTCTATTATGGTTGAAATATTGCAGTTTATCTCCGTAATGCCGCAAGGAAGTATGAGATTTTTAAGTTTTGAATTTTTTGTACCGTTGTTTATGATTAATGATCTGCCGTAAGGTGAATATACAAATTCTTTTATTTTGCTCTCATACAAGATGCCAAGAGGTTCGTTGTCTGAATTTACTACTGGAATTAAATCTGTCTGTGGGTTTTTTCGGAAATACTCAAGAACCAGATTCATATCGGTATCAACACAAAGAGGAGCTTTTTTGTCCAAATATGTCTCTACCTGATAGTTGCTGTCTATAACTCTTTTTTCTATGTTTAAAATATCTAAGATATGCGGATACTCGGTTAAAATTTCTGCCGTCTTTATAGTCGGTTTTTGAACCAGATAACCTTGAATAAAATGACAGCCGATATCTCTGCAGGCAAATAGCTCCTCTTTGGTCTCAACTCCCTCTGCTATTACTTTGATGCCCAGTTGAATGGCTAAGTGGGTTATGCTTCTTGTCATAATCTTTTTTTTGATATCGTTTTGGATGCCACTTAGAAAAAATCTATCTATTTTTATGATATTGGGTTTGCACTCATAAAGAAGTTTATAGCCGGAGTAACCTACTCCGAAATCATCAATCGCTATGCAAAATTTTTCATCTTTATAGTGATTGAGAACCTCTTGCATATTAGAGTTGTTTGACACTTCGTATCTCTCTGAAATCTCAAAACAGACGCTGTTTCTATCTACATTGTAGCGTTTTAAAAGTTTGTTTGTATTTCCGTTTGAGAAGTCAGGCATCTCAAGAAGTCTGTTGTCAAGATTGTAAAAGAGTTTAATGTTCTCATAACCCTCAATAGTTATAAATTTTTTTAACGCCTTTTTTCGCAGTTTTAAATCAAAAGAGTAGAGCAGATTGTCTTTATATACTTCGTCAAAAAGTTCAAAGATAGAGCTAAATCCTACCTCTTCATAGTTTCTAAGAAGTGCTTCAACCGCAAAAATCTTTCCGGTGTGAATGTTTAAGATAGGTTGAAACGCAACATCTAAAACTCTTAGGTTTTGTATCCATTTTTTTGGTAAATTACTTTTCATGGCACAATTTTAGTGCCGAATTGTTTCAA
>CAYHRD010000187.1:0-3599 GCA_964358925.1 uncultured Sulfurimonas sp. | reverse complement strand
GTTTTACAGGGGAGTCAACCAAATCAAAAGTTACTTCAACGGATTTTACACTCTCGCCGAGTGCGTCTTTTAGCTCTTTAGTCAGACCTTCAAATGATTTGGCACTCTCTTCGTGAGCTTTTTTATCATCTTCATTCTCTTCAAACTTAGCATCGCTTACATGAACTAATTTGTACTCTTTATACTCCGTTACCATCGGGAAGATTATCGTATCTATCTCTTCGTTTAAGACTAAAACATCTATACCGCGAGACTTAAATCTCTCTAATGACGGCGAATTTCTAAGCATTGAGAGCGAAGTTTTACCTGTAATATAGTAAATCTCTTTTTTAGCTTCATCTACGATTTTTACAAAATCCTCTATCATCACCTTTTGGCTTGAGTTTAGAGTATTGAACTTCATAAGCTCTAAGAGTTTTTCACGATTACCGTAATCACTGTAAATTCCCTCTTTCAAAACATTGCCGAACTGTGCAAAAAAGTCGTCATACTTTTTTGCATCGTTTTTCGCCATTTTAGATAGTTCTGAGAGAACTTTTTTAACGGAAGCATTTTTGATTTTTGCCATAACTGCATTTGATTGCAAAATCTCACGAGATACATTTAGAGGCAAATCTTTAGAGTCAATCACACCGCGTAAAAATCTAAGATATGTCGGCATAAGCTCTTTTTCGTCATCGGTAATAAATACGCGATTGATGTAGAGTTTTATACCGGTTTGATAATCTACTCTATACAAATCCATCGGTGCTTTTGACGGGATATAAAAGAGTGTAGTATACTCTATGGCACCCTCTGCTTTATTATGCATCCAAGCAAGAGGCTCTTCTGAGGAGTGGGCGATTGAGCTGTAAAAATCTTTGTACTCTTCATCGCTTATCTCATTTTTTGAAATTGTCCAAAGTGCGTTTGCACGGTTGATTTGTACATTTTCTATCTCTGTTCTTGAAGACTCTGTCTCTTTGCCCTCATCATCTTTTACGGCTGCAATAAACTTCTCTTTATCCATAAAAATTGGGAACGGTATATGATTTGAATATTTTTTTATGATATTTTCAATTCTGTAACTATCTAAAAATTCACTCTCATCATCGTTTAAATGCATAACTATCGTTGTACCGTGACCGTCTTGCGTCGTATGTTCTATCTCAAACTCGCCATCACCTTTGCTTATCCACAGGTAAGCCTGCTCTTCGCCCGCTTTTTTTGTTGTTACTTCAACTCTATGTGCAACCATGAAACAAGCATAAAAACCTACCCCGAATTGACCTATAAGATTTGAATCTTTTTTTTGGTCACCCGTTAGATTCTCTAAAAACGCTTTCGTGCCGGACTTTGCGATAGTACCTAGATTATTCATCAAGTCCTCTTCGTTCATACCGATACCGCTATCTTTTATAGTTAGAGTTTTTGTCTCTTTATTTGCTACGATATCTATGCGAGGAACAAAATTTACGCCTTTATAATCATCATTAGTTAAAACCAACATATTTAACTTATCAAGTGCATCCGATGCGTTTGAAACCAACTCGCGTATGAATATCTCTTTATTTGAATATAGCGAGTGTATCATAAGATTTAATATTTGATTTGCTTCTGTTTGAAACTGATGTTTTGCCATCTTTTGAATCCTTTTGGTTAAAATATTTTGTGATTCTAACAAAAAAAAGTTAATGAGTATAAATCAAATCAACTTAATTTAGTCCAGTCTACTCAACTATATTTAGTCTAAATTTTATTAATATTTTTTTTGATATAATTTTAAAATAGATTTTTTATATGAGGGTGATATGTCAGACAATTATATAGAGATGCTTGAACCGACACCTAAACTTTATTCAAAAAAATGTAAATTTATCTCTTTTTTACTGAAACTATTTTTACAACTTACTACGGTAATGTCGAGTTTAGCGGCATGGTATCTGTATGACTATTTTATAGCAATGCTAACTCTGGTTCTAACTTTTATAGTAATGGGCATAATTCGCTCAATACTACGAAACAGCGTAATCCCTCCTGCTCAAAGAGAGTATCACTATAACGATAAAGGTATAGCCGATTGGTATACGGCAAAAGAGTTATGCTATGAGGCTCATTAGAGCTTCATAGGAACGCCGTGAATCATAATGTGGCTATCATGCCCTAACTCTCTTTTAATAACATCGGCAAATACTTCCATCTTATCGACTTCACCGTGAATCAGACAAAGATTTTTTAAACCTTCAATCGGTCGCATCCAACCAATCAATTCACTCTGATCAGCATGCGCCGAAAAGCCGTTAATAGTATAAATGTTGGCTTTTACGGCAATATCTTCACCGTAAATTTTGATTAACTTTTCGCCGTCTACTATGCTTCGTCCCAATGTACCTTTTACCTGATATCCGACAAAAACGACTGCATTTTTTGAATTCCAAAGTCTATGTTTTAAGTGATGCATTATCCGTCCGCCGTTACACATACCGCTGCCTGCAATTATTATACACTTATCTTTTACTTTATTTATAGCTATAGACTCTTCTCTTGTCGTAGTCGGCTCAAGCCACGCAAATGAAAACGGATCCTTCCCGCTGCTTGTTGAATATTCAACTTCATCGCTTAAATGAATCGGGTAACGATTGTAGAGTTTTGTCGCTTTTATAGCAAGCGGACTATCGAGAAAAATGCGGCACTTCGGCAGCTCACCGTTATCATGCATCCCGTGAAGAAGCCACAGTATCTCTTGCGTTCTCTCTAACGCAAAAGAGGGGATGATAACATTTCCGTTATGCTTAAGCGTTGAGACAACTGCCTCTTTAAACTCCTCTATACTTTGCTCTAACGGTTTGTGATTGCGATCTCCGTATGTTGACTCGATAAAGAGTGAATCCGCTTCGCCGATATTGTCGCGACTGTCTATTATCATCCTCTGTGGAGAACCTATATCGCCTGAAAATACAATTCGCTTATGTTGATTCTCCTCTTGATAATCAATCATAACAAAAGCACTGCCCATGATATGTCCTGCATTGCCCAAAGATACTCTTATATGCTGTTTTAGCTTATGTTCTTCAAAATACTCAAGCGTGCGCCATTTTTTGGCAAAAACCTCTTTTACATCTTCTTTGCTGTACAGAGGCTCAAATATACCATCCTCTTCGCCGCGTCTTCTCGCTTTTTTTCTTATCGTCTTATACTCTTCTTGAAGTATTGAAGCACTGTCAAGAAGCATTATTTTTGCTATCTCGCAGGTTGCCTCTGTAGCAATTATAGTGCCGTGAAATCCGTCTTTTACTAGTTTTGGCACTCTTCCGATATGGTCAAGATGCGCGTGAGTCAAAATAAGATAGTCTATTTTTGAGGGGATAAACTCAAAAGGCTTATAATTTTTTTCATCACCGCCGTTGCCTTGAAACATACCGCAATCAATCAATATTCGTATAGAGCCTATCTTGAGCAAGTGACATGAACCCGTTACAGTTTGCGCCGCTCCGTATGATGTTACAGTTACCATTATTAAATCCTTGATAAAAACTGCTTGATTATATTCAAATTTAACTATTATGAAACTTATACTATAATTATGCAATAAACAAGGGAAATAAAATATTTTATGGCAC
>CAYHRD010000186.1:0-3604 GCA_964358925.1 uncultured Sulfurimonas sp. | reverse complement strand
GCTACGAGACTCTACCTCTTCATCTCCTATGATTACTAACATAGGAACCCTTGTTTTTTCCGCTGTTCTTACTCTTTTATTTAAAGAATCATTTTTTGAGTAGATTTCGCTGTCTGCGCCTAAATCTATCAATTTATCTGCCAACTCTTTTGCATAATCGTTATGCGTAGAAGCAATCGGAACGATTGCAACTTGAGTCGGAGCGATAAACATTGGAAACTCTCCAGCGTAATGCTCTGTTAATATACCAATAAAACGCTCAAACGAACCTAAAATTGCTCTATGAATCATAACCGGCTGAATCTTGTCGTTATTCTCGCCGTTATACTCAAGCTCAAATCTGCTTGGCAGATTAAAGTCTAGCTGTATTGTACCACATTGCCACTCACGCCCGATTGCATCTGTAATTTTTATATCGATTTTTGGACCGTAAAAAGCTCCGCCGCCCTCATCTACCTCATAAACAAGAGAGTTTTTATCCATCGCATTTTTTAACGCCTGTGTAGAAACTTCCCATACTTCATCGCTTCCGACTGCTTTTGTCGGTTTTGTCGAGAGCATCATTTTATAGTTAAATCCGAAAGTTGACATAATCTTATCGACAAAATCAACAACTTCTATAATTTGCTCTTCTATCTGATCTGCTCTACAAAAGATATGCGCATCGTCTTGGGTAAACTCACGAACACGGAAAAGTCCGTGAAGCGCACCCGTCATCTCATGACGGTGAACTACACCGTACTCGAAATATTTCAGAGGTAAATCTCTATATGAGTGCAAATCTTCTTCATATATCTTAATATGACCGACACAGTTCATAGGTTTTACACCGAACTCTATCTCGTCAATATTTGTAAAATACATATTTTCGCCGTAGTTTTGGTAGTGACCCGATGTTTTCCATAAGTCTGAACGAAGCATCTCAGGTCCGCGAACCGGTTCATAACCGCGTTTACGGTGAGCTTTAAACAGAAGCGATTCCAATCTTGCACGAAGTCTTCCGCCTGCAGGAAGCCATATAGGAAAACCTGCTCCTACCTCTTCACGGAATGTAAACATTTTCATCTCTGCACCAAGCTTACGGTGATCTCTCTTCTCAGCTTCAGCCATCATATCAAGATAAGCTTTTAGAGCCTCTTTATCTGCAAATGCTATACCGTATATACGAGTAAGCATTTCGTTGTTAGAGTCTCCGCCAAGGTAAGCACCCGCAATTTTAGTAAGCTTAAAATATCTTATAAGCCCTACATTTGGCAAGTGTGGACCGCGGCAAAGGTCTTCAAAATCACCCTGCTTATAGATAGAAACTGTTTCGCTTGGGATTCTTTGCATAACAAAAAGTTTAAGATGGTCATCTTTGAACTTCTCTTTTGCCTCATCCATAGTAATCTCATATTTTTCTATCGGATACTTCTTTTTAGCGATTGAGAGCATCTCTTTTTCAATCTCTTTTAAATCAGCTTCACCTATCTCACGACTTGTTTTAAAGTCATAGTAAAAACCCTCTTTTACATTTGGACCCACGAAAAATTTTGCGTCAGGATAGAGCGATTTTATAGCTTGAGCCATCAAATGAGCAGTTGAGTGTCTAAGAATATTTAAAGACTCTTCCGAATTATCTAAAAGTATCTGCTCCCCCTCAAAACCTGATTCTTTAGCAGTTTGCAGATCAATTATTTCGCCGTTGTGTTTTATTGCTATTGCGTTCAATATATATTCCTTGTTTTACAATTCAGTCTTTAAAACTGCGCCATTTGAAGCGTTTGAAACTAAAAGTTGGTATCGTTTAAGCCACTTTGATTTAACCTCATTTTTGTAAGGCTTCCAAACAGCTCTTCTTTTTGCTATTTCTTCATCATTTACATTTAATCTTAATATGTGTTTATCAGTATCTAACTCTATCTCGTCACCGTCTTCTACAAGGGCTATCAAACCGCCCTCTGCAGCTTCCGGAGATACATGCCCGATACTTGCACCTTTTGTAGCACCCGAAAAGCGACCGTCGGTAATGAGAGCTACGCTATCCCCGAGACCCATTCCTTGAATAAGTGCGGTAGGTGCCAACATCTCTTGCATACCCGGTCCGCCTTTTGGTCCTTCATAGCGTATAACTACGACATTTCCGGGCTTAACTTTATGCGACATGATTCCGGTTATCGCTTCCGATTGAGAGTTAAAACAGATTGCCGTACCTTTAAACTGTCTCATGTTAGCTTCAATTCCGGCAGTTTTTACAACGGCACCTTCAAGGGCTAGGTTCCCAAAAAGGATTGAAAGTCCACCTACTTGCGAGTAAGCATTTTCATTTGTATGAATTATGCTCTCATCCAAAATTTTAGCATCTGCTATGCGTTCGCCAAGTGTTTCGCCTGTTACCGTCGGATTGTCAAGATACAGAAGCCCGCCTCTGCGACTAACCTCTTTCATAACAGCATTTACACCGCCTGCACGGTTAATATCGTCCATATGAACAGTTGTTAATGACGGAGATATTTTAGCAATATGAGCAACATTATCTGCTATCGTGTTAATTTTCTCGATTGGAAAATCAACTCCTGCCTCTCTTGCGATAGCTAACATATGAAGAACAGTATTTGAACTTCCACCCATCGCCATATCGACAACAAACGCATTGTGAACTGCTTTTTCGTTTAAAATATTTTGTAAATTGTATTTACTATCATCTGCTTTTGCCATCTCTACGATTCTCTTAGCCGCTTTTTTAACAAGCTCGATTCTCTCCGGAGTCATCGCTAAAATAGTACCGTTTCCGGGAAGCGCAATACCCATAGCCTCACAAAGAGTATTCATAGAGTTTGCAGTAAACATACCTGAACAGCTTCCACCGCTTGGACATGCGTTGCACTCTATGTCGTACAACTCTTCGTCTGTCATTTTTCCTTCAGCGTGAACTCCGACTGCCTCAAATGCAGTAGATAAATCTATCGGTGTACCGTCTTTTTTATGTCCAGCCGGCATCGGACCGCCTGAAACAAAAATAGTCGGAACATTAACACGAAGCGCACCCATAATCATACCGGGAACAATTTTGTCACAGTTTGGAATACATATCATCGCATCTAATTTATGCGCGTTCATAACCGTTTCAATAGAGTCTGCGATTACTTCACGAGAGGGGAGAGAGTAAAGCATTCCGTCATGCCCCATTGCAATTCCGTCATCAACACCTATTGTGTTAAAAACAAACGGTACTCCTCCTGCTTCACGAATAGCTTTTTTTACAATTTCACCATACTCATGTAAGAAAAAATGCCCCGGAATGATATCTATATAGCTATTTGCTATACCTATAAAAGGTTTGTCAAAATCTTCATCCTTTAAGCCTGTTGCTCGAAGCAATGAGCGGTGAGGAGCTCTGTCAAACCCTTTTTTTATAGTATCACTTCTCATAAAAATCCTTTAATTTATAACTTATATATTTAGTATTTACGAGATTATAGCATTTTTTTCAAACTTTTTTATAAAAGCTCTTTACAAATGAAAATTAAATGGCTATAATTCCGTCCACTTAAAAAATAAGTGACAAAAATTGCGGGAATAGCTCAGTGGTAGAGCACAACCTTGCCAAGGTTGGGGTCGCGAG
>CAYHRD010000185.1:0-3610 GCA_964358925.1 uncultured Sulfurimonas sp. | reverse complement strand
CGAATTCATAGTAGCCCGTATTTATTATTCCGGAAACCCGGAATTTTTTCATCTCTATAGTAAAATTCTCAAGCTCCTCTTTAGTCGGCAGTTCTCCGTTTAAAAGAAGATAGGCAGTATCCAAAAAACTTTTTTGATTTGCAAGGTATGCTATGTCATACCCTCTATACATAAGTTTTCCGGCATCACCGTCTATATATGTTATATCAGATTTACAAGATGCCGTGGATGTATAACCCTCATCATAAGTAAACATTTTAGTCTCTTTGTAAAGAGTTGAAATATCAATTACGGACGGACCTACCGTCGCATCTAAAATAGGAAATTCATAACTTTTGCCGTCTCGATTGTTTGTTAGTGTTACTGTGTCTCTACTCATAATCTGCCCCTTTTTTGATAGTAAATAATTATACTATATAAATTGTGTAACCAATCTGTTTAAACTTGTCTCATCCAAAGCGCCTGAGACTCTATGTACCTCTTTGCCGCTCTTAAAAATTATGATAGTAGGGATGCTTCGTATCCCAAATCTTGCTCCTAGATGCTGCTCATTCTCCGTGTTTACTTTTGCAAAGAGCGCTTTGATAGGAAAGTTTTTAGCACTTTTTTCAAAATTTGGAGCCATCATCTTGCATGGTCCGCACCACGGCGCCCAAAAATCTACTATTACTGGAATGTCGCTGTTTACGATGATTTCGTCAAAGTTAACACTTGTTAACTCAACGGGTTTTGTATCTAAAAGCGAACTTTTACACTTTCCGCAGTTGGCTTTTGTGTAAGAGTCTCTTTGTGGAACATTATTGACGCTTTTACAATGCGGACATACCACTCTCATAAAGCCTCCTTAAAGTACAATGGCTAATATATAGCCTTTTCTATAGATAAAGACTCTTTTTTTATCTTTTGACGAAGTTGCTTTTTTAAAGTCGTCTAAGGTAGCGATTTCATTATCTTCTACTTGTATGATTATGTCATTTTTTCTCACGCCTGCACTGTAAGCTTCGCTTTTTTCATCTACATTGATGACTAACACTCCGTTAATAGTAATGTTTAGTTGTTGTTTATGCGTAGAGTTAATTTGAGTTAATTTTAAGCCTTTGTACTCAAGTTCGCCGTTTACGGTTTTGCTATCAAGTGTTGCTAGCATTACATTTTTCGTATCTACTTTTTTATCTCTTAGAAACTTTACGGTTACCGTTTTAGACGGAGCATATGAACCTATCGTATTTTTTAATTCGCTTGCACTTCCTATCTTTTTGTCGTTGATTTCAATAATTAAATCCCCTCTTTTAAGCCCCGCTTTTGCAGCCGGCGAGTTATCCTCTACGCTTGTTATGAGAGCTCCGTAGTTATCGTTATAAAATTTACTCATGTCATCGCTGATATCTGAGATATTTACTCCTAGATATGCACGAGTGTATTTACCGCTGTCTATTAAGCTTGTTGCTACGGTTGTAACCATATTTGATGGGATTGCAAAACCGATGCCGACATTTCCGCCCGATTTTGAGATAATCGCCGAGTTAATCCCTATTAAGTGCCCTGCAGAGTTTATAAGCGCTCCGCCTGAGTTTCCGGGATTTATGGAAGCGTCCGTTTGTATAAAATCTTCATACTCTACGATTCCTACACCGCTTCTGCCCGTTGCCGAGACGATTCCCTGAGTGATAGTCTCACCGACTCCAAACGGATTGCCGAGCGCAAAAACTACATCACCTACTTTTACTTTGTCGGAGTCATAAAATGTTATGGCATTTAGGTTTTTTGCTTCTATTTTAATGATAGCTAAATCACTCTTTTCATCTTTGCCGATAAGTTTAGCTTCATACTCTTTTTTGTCGCCTGCCAGATTAACTATGATTTTGTTTGCATCCTCAACAACATGGTTGTTAGTTACAATGTAACCGTCTTGCGAAACTACGACACCTGAACCTAACGCTTGTTGAATTCTATCTTGTGGAATATCTCCGTATCCTTTGAAAAATTCTTTAAAAAGCGGGTCGTTAAAAAAAGGATTTGCACCTAACTGATTGCTGCTTACCTCTTTTTTTATAGAGATATTTACGATACTTGTTCTTACATTTTCTAAAATATTGTTGTAAGAGAGTATCTGATTTTGAGCAGTGGGGTAAGTTCTTTCAAGGTTTTTCGGTGCGTATTTAAACTCAACGCCATCTTTTGCGTAAACGAGTGTTAGTGCCAGTGAGCATAATAAAAACAATCTTCTCATTTCAATTCCTTTAAAATTAAATGAGAATATTTTATATCATAAACGGTTTACAAATTACTAACAAAAAATTTTATTAAAATTCGCCTTCTAAATATTTTAATGAAATAGCTTTTATATAACATATGGAGTCCGTTATATTTGAGTAGTTATAATCTCCGACTCCAAAAATAAACTGGTTATCCGTATATATTAAAGTTATACCGTTACTCATATCTATATGCAAAAGTTTTGAGTTATCAAGCACTCTTGCATCATTCACGCCGTTAAATTCTAACTCTATCGTTATCCAGTCAAATCCTCTGGCACTGTCTTGTGCCGCTAGAGTGATTTTAACGGCGCTAGAAGAGATGATTTCTATAAAGCGAAACTCTGCATCTATGAAGCCATCAAATCTCTTTAAAAACGGAGTTAAATTTTTATCTAAAAGAGGTTTTATTGACAACCTGCACACTCCATGCTTCTGTCTTCTACATCTTTTGCCATTTCTGGAGATTGTGAGCGAAGATAGTAGGTAGACTTTAGCCCCAACTTCCAAGCTAACATATAGATCTCATTTAGGTACTTTCCGCTTGCTTTATCAAGAGTTATAAAGATATTTAGACTTTGACCTTGATCTATCCATTTTTGACGAATTGCCGCCGCTTTGATGAGAACCGTTTGGTTTAAATCATATGCAGGAGTGTAGTATGCCCAAGTTTCAGGCGAGAGTTCCGGCACGACAACAGGGATGAGTCCCGAGAGATTCTCTTCAAACCACTTTCTTTTAAATACCGGCTCAATTGCCTGAGTAGTTCCGGTTAATATAGAGATAGAGCTTGTCGGTGCGATTGCCATCAAATAACCGTTTCTCATACCCTGCTTTTTCACTTTTGTACGAAGCTCTTCCCACTCGTAAGATGAAGCAAAAAGTCCGCCGCGGTCAATTAGATTTTTAACTTCTGCATTAGCATAATCCATCGGCATAACACCCTTGCTCCATTTAGAACCCTCAAACTCAGGATAAAATCCTTTTTCAAGTGCTATGTCGGAAGATGAAGAGATAGCGTTAAAGCTAACAGCTTCCATAACCTCGTCTATTTTGTCAAAATGCTCTTGGCTTCCCCAAGTTATACCTTTTTGTGCTAACATCTGAGCTTCACCCATAACACCAAGACCTATTGCGCGGGTTTTCATGTTAGTTCGTTTTACTTTTTCAATCGGATAAAAGTTTAAATCGATTACATTATCCAAAGCACGGATTGCAATAGGAACGATTCTGTCGATATCCTCTTTTGTGTTTATGCGGGAGAGATTTACCGAAGCTAGATTACAAACAGCAGTGTCACCGTTTACTTTCTCCTTTTCAACTACATAAATCTCTCTGCCGCCGAGTGAGTCAAG
>CAYHRD010000184.1:0-3618 GCA_964358925.1 uncultured Sulfurimonas sp. | reverse complement strand
TTGAGCTTGAGTTTAGTGGCAGTGATGAGAATGAAGTAGCAATTGACAAGGCAAGCGGTAAAACAGTCGTAAGGGTAAATCCTAAATTCTACAGACCTGCCGAGGTTGAGCTTCTTATAGGCAATCCACAAAAAGCAAAAGATGAGCTTGGATGGGAGCCGAAATGCACGCTTGAAGAGCTTTGTGCAATGATGGTGAAAGAGGATTTAAAAAGGAATGAGATTGGGTTTAGCTTCTAAGAGAGTTCTTATTTTCGGAATAGACGGATTTACGGGAAATCACTTATCCGCCTATCTGCAGGGTGCCGGTTATGAGGTTTACGGAACTTCATACTCCAAAGCAGGTGGTAACATATTTAAAGTAGATATCACTTACAAAGCAGATATAGACGGCGTTTTAAGAGAAGTAGTGCCTGATTTTATCATTGTGCTCTCAGGCATCTCTTTTCCTGCGCACGGACATAACGAAGATTTTTATGCAATCAACACAATCGGTGCCGTAAATATACTTGATGTATTGGTACATTTAAACCAAAATCCAAAAAAAATAATTATGGCAAGCAGCGCAACCGTATACGGCAATCAAGGATTGGAAGTTCTGGATGAAACTCTCTGCCCAAAACCTACAAACCATTATGGTGCCAGTAAATATGCTATGGAGTCACTCTCAAGAAACTACTTTGAAAAATTAAATATCATAATAGCGCGACCGTTTAACTATACGGGCATAAATCAAGAAGATAATTTTTTAATTCCAAAAATTGTAAAACATTTTAAACAGAAGAAGCAAACTATCGAACTCGGCAACATAGATGTAAGCAGGGAGTTTAACGATGTCGGTTATGTGTGCAAAATTTATAAAAAACTTTTAGAATCTGCTATCTCCTCAGAAGTTGTAAATATATCATCAAACAGAGGCATAAAGCTTTTGGATGTGATAGATATGATGAATGAGATATCGGGTTATAAGATAGAGGTTAAAATCAATCCTGATTTTGTAAGAAAAGGCGAGATAAAAACTCTTACAGGCTCTTGCGATAAACTCTTCGGGCTTATAGGCGAAGTAAAACAAAAAGAGTTTAAAGAGACATTGCGAGATATGCTTGAAGTTTAGATATGAAAAGGTGTTATAGTTGAAAGTAGCAATAGTTCATGACTGGCTTGTAACAAATGCGGGAGCAGAGAAAGTTTTAAGAGCTTTGGTAGATATTTATCCGAATGCCGATATTTTCTCTCTTGTCGATTTTTTAAGCGATAATGACAGAGAAACGGTTATCGGCGGCAGGTTTGCCAAAACATCGTTTATCCAAAAACTCCCTTTTGCAAAAAAACATTTTAGAAGCTACTTTCCTCTTTTTCCAAAAGCGATAGAGAGTTTGGATGTCAGTTCGTATGATTTGATCATTAGTTCATCTTGGGCAGTCGCAAAGGGCGTTAAAAAAAGTAAAAATCAGCTCCATATATCATACTGTTATACTCCGATACGCTATGCTTGGGATCTCTATGACGAGTACACAAAAGAGATAAAAGGCATAAAAAAAATTATTTTAAAATTAACGCTGCAGTATATAAGAAAATGGGATATAAAAACACTGGACAGAGTTGATTATTTTATAGCCGATTCAGTTTTCGTACAAGAGAGAATTAAAAGAACATACAACAGAGATTCGGTTGTCATATATCCGCCGGTCGATACGCAAAATTTTACTTTTAAAGCGGACAAAGAGGATTTTTATCTAACCGCATCAAGGCTTGTTCCTTATAAAAAAACAAAACTCATAGTCGAAGCATTTAATGAGATGAGTGATAAAAAACTTTTCGTTATCGGCAGCGGCGAAGAATATGAGGCTATAAAAAAGATTGCAAAAGAAAATATATCTGTTTTAGGTTTTTGCGAAGATAAAAATTTGATAGATTATATGCAAAGAGCAAAAGCGTTTGTTTATGCTGCCGTTGAAGATTTCGGCATAGTACCGATTGAGGCTATGGCATGCGGAACCCCCGTTATAGCACTAAATGGCGGCGCTACGGCTGAAACCGTTGTAGATGGTGTAAACGGAGTGCATTTTGAAAAACAGACAAAAGAAGATATCATAAATGCAGTTTATAAGTTTGAAGAGTTGAAGTTTAATCTAGCCGATATATCCAAAAATACCGAGCGTTATGCTACGCAAAGATTTAAAGATGAGATAAAAGAGTTTATAAATAGTATTGAAGTATAATCTGCTTTATGAACAGTTTCAAATTTAAACCTTCGCTCTATTTGCTTGCGTTTTTGCTTGTAAGTGCGGACTTCTTAGTGCTATATCTCTCTTTAGAAGCAGCACAACTCACGCAGAGCCTAAATGTGGATATAGCTTCTTATAGTTGGATACCTATCTTTATTTTATCCTCTTTTGCTACCCAAAAAATATATGTGATTAGGTATGATTTTTGGGGTGATGCCAAAAAAATACTCAAAGTGTTTTTCTTCTCCTTTTTTGTTGTTTTTACGGTTATATCTCTTGCTAAAATATCTGATGTATATTCAGTACCGTTTTTACTGAATTTTTTTGTTATAGCTATGTTTGCCACCCTTTTTTTTAAAAGATTGTTAAAAAAACTTCTTTTTTCGTTTGACTTTTTTAAAATCAAAGTTATGGTTATGGCTGATGAAGAGAGTTATAAAACAATATGCGGTGAAATAAAGAAAAACTGGTATTTTGGATATGAGGTTAATGATGAGAACTACGATATAGTCATAATCTCTTCAAAAGGTTTTGAGATAAACAGGCTTCAAGAGAGCATAAGAGAGTTTTCACATAACACCAAAGATATATATCTCATTCCATATTTGGATAATCTAGATTTTTCGCATACTACGATAGTCGATTTTTCAAACATAAGATTTTCGGCTCTGCATATAGAAAATAGGCTATTAAACTATAAAAATATATTTATAAAATATTTCTTTGAAAAAATAGTCGTAATTATGCTTTTCCCTTTTGTTCTTATTTTGCATCTTTTTATTCGCTACTTTATAAAAACGGATTCAAAGGGAGAGACCTTTTTTAAACAGCAAAGACTCGGCAAAAATTCTGAACTATTTGAGTGTTATAAATACCGCACAATGTATGAGAACAGCCAAAATATCTTAGATGAATACCTTTTGCAAAACCCTGATGAGGTAGAGTACTATGAGAAGTTTCATAAATACAAAAATGACCCGCGGATTACAAAAGTTGGTGGATTTTTAAGAAAAACATCGCTTGATGAGCTGCCGCAGTTTTATAACATACTAAAGGGCGATATGAATCTAATAGGTCCGCGACCTTATATGCCTGAAGAACTAGGCGACATGGGCAAAGACAATAAAGAGATAATACTTAAAGTAAAACCGGGATTGACCGGTTTATGGCAAGTCAGCGGTCGAAATGAACTGACTTTCAAAGAGAGAGTCGATTTGGATGTTTGGTATATACAAAATTGGTCGTTGTGGATGGATTTTGTTATTTTTCTTAAAACAATTAATGCGGTAGTGTTAAAAGTAGGCGCTAAATAAGCAGCAGTCTGAGAGCAAGAGAGAGATTGCCGCGCTTGTCATTGAGATTGCCGCGCTTCGCTCGCAATGACAAGCGCG
>CAYHRD010000183.1:0-3624 GCA_964358925.1 uncultured Sulfurimonas sp. | reverse complement strand
TTATTTACCGTAGCAGAATCTGCAATAAGTCCTTTTTCGATTGAAGAGATGTTCTCATTAATAATAACCGCCATTTGACCAAACTCGTCTTTGGAGTTTAGGTTGATTAGGTCGGCTTTTGTTGTTTCTCTGTTTAGGAAGGAGAAGAAAGAGCTTAAGCCTGTTTGGATGGAAGAGATAGAATTACTAATACCTTTGGTTAAAATGAAACCTACAACAATTCCTATTATAAGTGTTATCACTCCAAAAAGTAGTCCCATCTTAAATGAAAGACTTGCTTTTTCCATTGTAGATACTGAATTTGCTATAGCTTCGTCAATCTGTATTTGTTGTAGTTTATCGACAAGAGCAGCTAAATCTTCGGTATCTTTGTCTAGCTCCTCCATAACTTTGTCGCCTTCTTGCTGATTTTTAGCATATGCAATTTTCATACGCTTGCCCGTATCTAAAAGTTCTTTAGCAGCCTCTTTCATTTGAGCTGTTTCTTTAAGAGCTTCATTGTCATTTTCACTTTTAAACATAACTTCAAATTTTTCTATATCAGCTATAAATTTGGCATAAGCATCATCAGCTTCTTTTAACACTTCATCATCTTTAGTTAAAGAGCTGTCTGTAACAAATTGTTGCATTTGACAGCTTTGGTATTTTGCATCTGATGCTATGACAGCAAATGGAACAGATTCTTTTGCGGTTTGCGTACTTAATGTGTCAATAGTATTTAAGTTCATGCTGCTTACTATTGTATTTATTGCGACAGCGGCTATTATCGAACCTATTCCTAATGTGAGTTTTTGTTTTACCGTCATTTGTTTTCCTTAAAATTTATAATTTGCATAAGCTTGTATGCGTTTAAATGTAGTATCATCAGAATTTACGATACCGTCTGTTTTGGTTTTTGCATCAGTATATAAAAGCACTGCAGAAAGATTGTCATTGTAAGAATATTCAAGCGTATAATCACTTTCATCTATCTCTACATGTGAAGTTGTTAACGAATCTCTAAACTTTCCCTTAGCATAAGCTAAAGATAAACCGTCAACGCCTACAGCACTAAAATCAAAACTGATTCCGGCAACATAGGCTTTTGCTCCCTCAAGAGAGTCAATAGTATTTTCTTCCATTGATGTTGAGAATGGTCCACCGCCAAAACCGTTAGAAACTGATTTTCCGGCTTTATTTGAGGATTTGTTATAAGCTGTGCTAAATGTTGTGCCGATAGATTCAAAAGCGAGTTCTGCACTTGCACCCCATACATTACCATCTATATTTGTAGCAGCGCCGTTTACGCTGTACTCAGAAAAATTAGCATATTGTGCAGCAAGATTTAATGTAGCTCCATCACTTAAGCTTAATTTTGTAGAAGCAGTTAAATATGCTATTTTTGTAAAATCATTTATATCATAGTACCAAGCCGATAATTCACTCTCTTTTATTCCACTATATATTGCACCAAGCATAGTTGCACCGTTTCCGTTCTCAACTAACTTTTGAAATTTTTCGGGAGTAACGGCATCAACACCTGACCATTTACTTACATGCGCGGCAGTGAGTATTAAATCTTCTATATCATTATTGCTTAGCATATACGCTTCAAAAAGATTAGGAATCATCCTAATATCGTCGCTATCGATAAATGGAGTATCTATCTGTTGTCTACCGACTTTAAGATTTGTTTTATCAAGAGATACATTTACATAAGCTTGACCTAAAATCGCATAGCTTTCGTCATTACTGTTAAAAAGTGATGTTCCCAAAGTGTCGATGTCTTTGGATTGTAAAGTGTTTGTAGTATAAAAAGCAGTTCCAAAGCTTATACCGTTAAGGGAAGCCGTTTCTATCGCTAAATGACCGCCTGCCGCACCGTTTTTATTTTTTGTGTTGTCTTCGTTGTCTTGAGCGACATAGCCTAAACGAATCTCTCCGCTTGTTTTTGCTTTAGTAAATATTTCAGAAATATTCTGTGCTTCTGCTTCTTTATCTGCCGCATAAACAGAACTTACTGTCATAATCGCTGCTAAACTTAATTTTATTAATTTCATATATCTATTCCTTATTTTATTTTTTTATTTTGCATTTAAATTTGATAAGAAGAAGCGTGATATGTAAATATAGAATCAGAAAATAGTTTATAAGCGATAAAGAATAGAAGCATTTTCTGAGAAAGGTTGTTTTTTATGTTTTTAATTAGGGTAAAAAAGTGAGATTTGAATTTAGAGATAGATTTTTTAGTAAAAAGAAGCAGACAAAGAGAGTATTTAGAGTAAACTAGATTGTGATAACTGTTATCATTATTTTGTCGTCTCTCTCTCTATCATACATGATATTAAAATAAGCTTAAAGCTGAGAAAAAATTTTTTCTCCAACTAAAATTATTTATAGTATTAAAGGTAAAAACAGATGTAGGGGCAAGTAAAATTATTTGTTTATGTAACATAAGATTATACACCCTTTCATCTGTTTTATTGTTTATGAGATGAGAGTTTACTGCCGTAGTGTTGCAAGTCTGTTGCAAAAAGTTTTAATTATATTAGTAACAAATTTTATATGATTAAAGGAGATTGGAAAAGACCTTCAACTTAATGACAAGCGTGACATTGTCACTGCGAGGAACAAAGTGACGCGGCAGTCTGAGAGAAAGAGAGAGATTGCTTCGCTTCGCTCGCAACGACGAGGGGGTGGACTCGCAATAACCGTCATTGCGAGGAGTTTACGACAAAGCAATCTATGTTTGTTCAGTATGAGCTTTTTGGGGCAAATTTACTAAGTATCTATTTCTTCTTTTAAAGTATTTATTAATATTTTAGACATATTTACTTTAGTATTTGCATTTAAAATCGCTTGTTTTGTCTCTATATCTGGTACTTTTATTTGAAAAGGTATTCCTTTTTCTAAAACTGTTTGAGCTAAAAATATATTAATAGCATCACTTAAACAAATTCCATATTGATTAAAAATTGCTTGAGCTTTATTTTTAATATATAGATCAAGATAAACATTAGTTCTGGTTTTATTTGTAATAGTTGCCATTAACAACCTTTTTTTTTAGATTATGCATTGTAATACATATTGTTTTTTTTCATAAATTCTCATAAAGAGCTTGTGCTTTAGTTTGTAAAAAGGCTATAGCATAAATATTGTCGCTTATTGCTATAAGGGGGAAAAACCGTTTTAGTATTGACATTATAATAAGTGTTGTCAATTTTATTATGAACAGCTTTATTATTAATTTTGTTTGTATCGTATGGAATTAGTACTATCATATCGGATTTAGTCAGCACAATAGCTCTGTTCATAGTTTTAGATAGTAAATCATCTTCTGCGGCAAATACTGATGATACTGAAAGTATACCTAGAAAAACTAATCTTAAAAATATCTTTTGCATGAACGACTCTTATCAATTAAGTATGCAAGCTAATTGTATCTTTAGATATTTTAAGGTGAGATGTTTCAAGATGATTATTAGCTTGCAATTCAAAATTTTAACTTCATAGTGTTGCATTTATGTTGCAATCTTAAAAATTTATTTTATATATTTCAAGTAAATTATAAAAACAATTTTTAAAATACATCTTTAAAATATTCTATCTCCAAATACCTCACATAAAGATTCAAAATCGTCTATT
>CAYHRD010000182.1:0-3629 GCA_964358925.1 uncultured Sulfurimonas sp. | reverse complement strand
ACGGCAAAGATGTTTATATCGGTTCAGTTATGCAGCATATAGAAGAGGCTGGAATCCACTCGGGAGACAGCGCATGTTCTCTTCCTCCGGTAAATTTATCAAAAGAGATGATTGACAAAGTTGAGCAGCAGACAAAAACAATCGCACTCGGTCTTGGTGTTGTCGGGCTTATGAATGTTCAGTATGCGATTTATCAAGATGAGATTTACCTAATCGAAGTAAACCCACGAGCTAGTAGAACCGTTCCTTTTGTTAGTAAAGCGACGGGTATGCCGCTGGCAAAAGTTGCAACTCGTGTTATGGTCGGAGAGACTTTAAGAGACGCACTTGCTTACTATGACAAATATAACATCGTTGAAGAGTTAAATGGACTTCTTAAGCCTCGTCTAAAAGGTCATATCTCTGTTAAAGAGGCGGTTTTCCCATTCCATAAGCTTTATGGTGCGGATTTGGTTTTAGGACCTGAGATGAAATCAACAGGCGAAGTTATGGGAATCAGCTCAAATTTCGGAATTAGCTTTGCAAAAGCACAAATAGCAGCAGGAAACAGAATCGTAACAGAGGGAACATGTTTCCTCTCTTTTGTCGATACAGACAAAAAACATGCACCTGAAATAGCAAGCGGACTTCATAGACACGGTTTTAAACTTGTTGCAACAAAAGGCACTCAAGCCGTTATAGAAGAGGCAGGCATTCCTTGTGAGGTGGTTTTAAAAATCTCTGAAGGTCGTCCAAATATTGAAGATAGTATGAAAAATGATGCTATCCATATGGCGATTAATACATCTGATAACAACACATCAAAAAAAGATGCACTTGTTATTCGTCAAGAAGTTTTGAAGAGAAATATTCCGTATTTTACAACCTTAAGTGCAGCAAGAGCGCTTATTCTTGCCCTTGATGAAATGAAAAACGATTCGTGGTCAAACTCAAAAGCATTACAAGATTTTCTAGCATAGAAATGCCGATAATCTTAACTCAAACCGACACTACTGTCGGTTTTTTGTCTCAAAATATAGAAAAATTATACGAAATAAAATCCCGCCCGTCAACAAAACCGTTTATTAAAGTTTATAAAAATTTCAAAAGTTTTTTGCAAGACGGCAATAGAGTTATAAATAGCAGAAAAAAATTAGTTCGCAGATCCAAAAAAACTACATTTATAATCAACAATTTTTCATTTAGAATTGCACCGTTTACTTTGAATTCTCAGATATTTCGAGATAGTTCATGGTTTTACTCTACATCTGCAAACAGAAGCAGTGAAAGATTTAGTAGAGATTTTTGTGAATCAAAAGCTGATATAATAATAGAATATATAAACTCTTTAGTTGAAAAAGATTCGTCGGCTCTTATAAAGCTAAACAGAAAAAAAAAGAGAAAACTAAGATAAATAAGGACAAAGAGAAGTGAAACATATTTCTTCGATAGCAAGCAAAATTGCACTCGGAAGTGCCGGTGTAGTTATAATGAGCGTTTTGGCAGGCTGTGAACAGAAGCAAGAAGAGCAAAAACAGCAAAATAAATTTTTAATTATTGAGCAGCAGGCAGGCGGTAAATATGTTGTAGTCGAAAGCCTGCCGACTGATGGACCAAGTAGAGCACTTATTCGTGAAAAAGATGCTAACGGCAATACGGTTGAGAGATTTATGAACGAAGAGGAGATGAAAAAATTAGCCGAGCAAGAGTATAAAAAAGTTCAAGACGGCACCTCTGAGACAGTAAAAAGCGGCGAGAGTAGTGCGGGAATGGGACTCGGGGGAACTATACTTGCCGTTGCCGCAGGTTCGCTTTTAGGAAATATGATAGGCAATGCATTGATGAGCAATAAGAATTTTGCATCCCGCTCATCAACCGCAAATCAGAGCGCATACAGTCGCCCAAGCACACCTGCAGGCGCACCCGGCAGTGCAGCTTCTTCATCCTCGCCTAAAAAGAGCTACTTTGGCGGTTCAAGCACACCTGCAAGCGCACCTAGCGCTGCACCTTCATCATCTAGTACATCAACATACGGCGGTTAAAATGGTTAAATTACAAAATATCAGACCTCTTAAAAATGAGCAACTTGAAAAGCTTGGTTTTACATGGCATACGGATAGTGACAGCAGCAGATACATAAGCGATACTCTTGTGCAAATTACACAAGATGAAGCAGAAGCATATTATGAAGCGGTAAACGAGATATACGATATGTACGCTGAAGCCGCAGGGTATGTTATAGAAAATGACCTTTTCTTTGAACTCGGAATACCTTTTAATTTAGTAGATGCAATCAAAAAAAGCTGGGAAAACGATGTTCACTGGCATATTTACGGCAGATTTGATTTAGCAGGCGGAGTAGACTCCAAACCCATAAAACTTTTAGAGTTTAATGCCGATACGCCGACAGCGCTTTTTGAAACGGCTCTGCTTCAGTGGGCACTCTTAAAAGAAAACGGAATGGATGAAAATAGACAGTTCAATAATGTCTACGATGCCATTAGAGAAAACTTCAAAAGATTAATTACTCTTTTTGAAGATACGGAGTTTTTTGATGAGAGATATGACGGGTGGAAAATACTCTTTTCTTCAATCCAAGGCAACGACGAGGAAGAGGCTACTACAAGACTGCTTCGACAAATAGCTACGGATGCAGGTTTTAACACAGGTTTTGAGTATCTTCAAAATGTAAAGTTTGATGAAAACGGAATCTATGATAAAAGTGAGAATCAGTATGAATATTGGTTTAAACTCTATCCGTGGGAAGATATTGCCGTAGATGAGCCTGAACTTGCAACCACTCTAACGACTATTATGCAAAATCAAGCGGTAATTATCTTAAACCCTGCATATACGCTTTTGTTCCAATCAAAAGGTATGTTGAAGATTCTATATGATCTGTTTCCTGATTCGCCGTATCTTCTAAAAACATCTTTTGAACCGTTAAAAGGGATGAAATATGTAGAAAAATGCGCCTTTGGCAGAGAGGGAGCAAATATTAAGATAGTCGGTGCAGACGGAGCTGTTTTAAATGAACAAGGCGGAGAGTACGGCAATCATAAAAAAGTTTACCAAGAGTATACAGAGCTTCCAAAAGATGAAAGCGGAGTAAAATATCAAGCAGGTGTTTTCTTTGCTTATGAAGCATGTGGGCTTGGCTTTAGAAAAGGCGGTGAAATTATGAACAATATGAGTAAATTCGTCGGGCATGTTATAGTTTAATAAGTGAGGATGGTATAGATGGGATTAATCGAGCTTTTTAAATTTATGATAGAACAGAAAAGCGAAACGCCAGATGACGGCGGGCTTTTAGACTTTATAGAGAGTTATCTAAGTGATTTTAAGGCAGTTAGAGTAGATGTAGAGGGTGTAAAAAACCTCTTTATCTATAAAAAATTCGGCGAGGGAGAGCATCTCTGTTTTGCAGGTCATGTCGATGTTGTTCCCTCAGGTAGCGGTTGGGATACAAACCCTTATGAAGCTACCCAAAAAGACGGTTACATCTATGGTCGCGGAACTCAAGATATGAAGAGCGGTGTCGCCGCATTTACTCAGGCTGTAAAAGAGAGCAAAGAGTTTAACGGTACGCTCTCTCTGCTTTTAACCTCAGATGAAGAGGGCGAGGGAACGCATGGAACGATTGAAGTTTT
>CAYHRD010000181.1:0-3637 GCA_964358925.1 uncultured Sulfurimonas sp. | reverse complement strand
ATAACAATGTTGTATTCCAAACTTTACAAGCTCTTTCTTACCAAACCATATTTTTTTGCCAAACATAGTAAGAGCCGGTCTATCTTTATAAATATATACAACCGTATTTACTATATCATAAGCAGGAGAGAGCCAAATATTTTCAACTTCTCTATCGTAGAGTATCCCAAAGTTTTTAAGATGAGCGTCCCCGTTTTTAAGCAGATAATTCATCACTATAATTTTAAAAAGATTTTTTATGGAGGCTATTTTATCGGTGGTGATTGTATAAACAACTTTTGCTACCGCCTCATAGCTACCGCTGTATTTTTCATCTCTATTTTTTCCAAGAAGTGCCAAAATCTCTTCAAACCCAAAAAATATATCACTCTCTTGGTCATAATTAAATCTCTCGATTATTAAAAATTTATTGTTTTTAGATAATTGTACATTTGGTATTTTTACTCCTGTTTTTTGGAGTGCTTTTAAACAAAAATATTCATTTAATGCCAGATTTGGATACTCATCACCCCAAGTTTTTATGATGTACTCTTTTGTCGTAAGACTCTCTTTATCCCTTAATAAAGCCAGAGATTTTGGTTGTACTCCACTAATTGCATTTTTGGCTAAAAAAGTAGAAACCAGTTTGGTAAATGTATCTTTTGTATCATTTTGCAAAATATCCTCTAAATCATAAGATAAAAATTGATTTTTAAGCAAAGTACTTTTATATGTAAGTCTGCTTTGTATATTTGAGCAAAGATAAGAAAAAATCAAAAAATCATCTATATAGCCGTACTCTTTTGAGATATATTGTTTAAGAATTTCAAACAAATACCCCTCGGGCATATTCATATCAAATATCGGATGGAGTCTGTTTTTCCATAAATAAGTTGAGTTTTTATACGGCATGATAAGTGAGATTGGTTTTTGGTTTGATGTATAGTTAAATCCATAACGATTCGTTTGCTTTTCAAAAAACAATTCACCCGCTTTTTGATTATCAATCAATACATCTATTTTATTCAAGCTTTCTCCAATATGATAATTTTACTTAACATTATAACAATAAAAAGTTTTATTGTAAAGTAAGTTTATCATTTTAGTCTTGGAAATAATAAGAATTAAGGGCGCCTCAAATCCTAGTGCGTCTTAAATAGATTATCCATCTCCTTCTCTCTCTTTTTTATCTCATCAGGTACTACAAAAAAGTTCATAAGCACATACATAATCGCCGTAAATACCAGTAAAATGCCTCCCGTCTCAGTCCAGCCGTTTATTGGTATCGCTTCGCAGCAAAAGCTATGTAAAAAATAAGCTGTGCCAAAAGTAGCGATGTAGAGCAGGTAGAGTTTTGTTGCAAGGGGCGTTATTTTTTGCATAGCTTTTTGGAAAAAATTTAAAGGTTTCTCTTCCACGGCGACAACTTTGGAGCAAAGTTCTAAAAAGACCATTTTGTCTGAAATAGAGTTAGTCTCTATATGCTCTTTTGTCTCTTGCGCTATAAACTCAAGGCGTCTTTTATCGTGGCTTTGGAGGATTTTTTCTATTCTAGTGGGGTTTTTATTTGGATACTCTAAAAACATGCCGCCGTTTTTCACAACAATATCAAAACTATCTAAAGTATGAAAGCGTACCTCTTGTTCCTCTTCAAATGCCTTGCGCAACATCTTTGCTCTGTAAGTTGCTATGGCAAAAGAGAGAAGATAGATGGTTTTGTACTTCGCCTCTTTGTTGCTATCGATTTCTATGCGGTAGGGCTTCTCTGTGTTGGCAAATGTAACCGTAAATAGAAGTGAAGTCCCCTGATACACGCTGTTTGTATAGTGAGATATTTCTTTGTAGTAGTGGGATGTTATATCGCTAAAGAGATACTTTGTCGCATCGTCATAAAAAAATTCATCACTGTCTTGATGCACAATCTTTCGTTTTTTGATACTATCTTTGCTTAAAAACATCGTTTTATCTTTATTTCTAAAATTTTTTGCCCGACTCATAATACAAATCTTCCATATCAACAAAATAATTTAAAAGTATGAGTTTGTTTTTTACTTTCTCATTGTCAAATATTTCGTTGTCTTGCGGTTTATATGTGGCTAAAGTATGGTTTATCAGCTCTTTTAGCTCCATGATTTTCTCAAAACTTAGCACCTCATAAAACCTTGGCAGTTCCTCAAAAAAGCTCAAAAAAGCGTTGGCATTTTCAACGGTTACTTTTTTTATCGCTACGCTTTTCATCATCTCCACCATGGCGTATTCACACGCCGTGCGGTTTACTGGGTACCACTCAAAGAGCGTTTCAACTACATTGATGAGATTTGATAGATAATTATCTTCGCTTTCGTCACAAATCCCCGCAAATGTTAAAGTAAGAAAGTTGATGAGTTTTTTGTCGGTTGTGAGTATTTTACTTTCATCAACTGAGACTGCTACATCGCCGACCAAGTCATACTCCACCATTTTTCCCGTAAACCAGTTGAACGAACACTCTCTATTCTCCGTTATGGCAACGAGTCTGTTAAGCGTAGCAATAAGAAGTCCAAACCTTTGGCAAAGGTGTGCAAAAAAAGCTCTATGCTCTTCATTGTTCTCATCATAAAAGCCTTGAAAGTGGTCGATTACCTGCTCAAAATGGTCTGGAATGTACTTCATCTCATCCCACATGATTTTTGAAAGATGTCCCTCGTACATTCTAAAGCTTTCATTTTCAAAGTCAAAATAATCCGCTCTTGCATACTCCATAAAATCGGTTATTTTATGGTAGATATTTTTCGCAAAGTTTATCATCAGCGGCATCTCTAAAGTGGCTCTTGCTCTTTGCTCATCCGTCAGTTGGCTCATATCTATGCCTGCCATTGCACTTTCAAACTGCTCTCTTGCGGACATCTCGGCACCATCGGCAAGTTTGACAACTCTGTCGTTATAATCATAAAACCTCTCAAGCTCTTCTTTACTCAAAGTTGCTAAAAATGTAAACAGAAGCCCGTTGTCACTGCTAGAAACCAGTTCGTTAAACTCATCGCTTGTGAGCCTAACTATCTCATCTACCGTATTGTTTGAAACATCAACGCCATCAAATTGGGCGTTTTTTATCTTGAGCCAGTTTGGCACAGTGCGTGTGTCATCAGGCAAATTTCCTCTTTTAAATAAGTCTGTAAATTTTTTAAACATCATTGCCCTTTTTGTACACTAATAACTTCCTGCGTCTCGACACTAAAAGCACTCAAAATGTATTAAACCTCTCTTTTTTATTGCCTTTCAGTAGAGGATTTTATCCTCTTTTGCCTGCCATACCTTAAAGGGTTTTAGGCACTCTTCTCTGTCGATATTTTTTAACTCCAAAAACTCTTTCTCATAAAACTCTTTATCTCTAAATCCGATGTTATCTGCATCCGCGCTTGTCGCTCCGTAGTAGATAGTTTTTATATTTGCCCATCTAATAGCCCCGTTGCACATAGGGCAAGGCATACAAGTCGTATAGATTTCACACCCGCTAAGGTCATATGTACCCAGTTTTTTAGAGGCTTTTTTTATCGCATTTATCTCGGCGTGAGAGGTTGGGTCATTTAGTTTTAAGACTTGATTATGAGCTTTTGCGATAACCTTGCCATCTTTTACTACCACGGCGCCAAAAGGTCCTCCGTGATTTTTTTGCACT
>CAYHRD010000180.1:0-3641 GCA_964358925.1 uncultured Sulfurimonas sp. | reverse complement strand
CGAGATAACAAAAATAGCTATTAAAAAAAACCATACCAAAAACTTACTCATACTTCACCGCCAATGAGCAAAATGGGGCTCCGTAAAGCTCTTTTAAAACCTCATCGTCAAAAAAACCATCCTCGTAAAAATGGGCATTTTTATCTTTTATAAAAGCGATCGGACTGCCGATGAAAGAGGCAAGATGCAAATCGTGCGTGATAAGAATGATTTGATGCGTATCTTTTAACTTTTTTATATATTTTGCTATCACCCGAGAGTTGCGGGGGTCAAGGTTTGCCGTCGGCTCGTCAAAAATGATGATTTTACTCTCTTGGCAAAGAGCCGCCGCGATGAGAGAGAGCTGCTGTTCACCAGAGCTTAGCGAAACTAAAGTGTGATTTTTTAGATGCTCTAGTCCTAAAAGTTTGATGTTTGCATCCGCTATTTTTCTATCCTCGCTTGAGTACTCAAAAAAGCTTTTTTTATAAGCAAATCTCCCAAGCAGAACAAAATCCTGCACTGTTATAAAGGAGTCGTAAATCTCCAGTTTTGCAGGGATATAGCCGACTGTTTTTGCCCTTTCTTGATATGACAAATTTTTGATATTTACCCCGTCTGCGAGTACCTCTCCGTCGTACTCTATCAAAGAGCAAATCGCGCGAGCCAAAGTACTTTTGCCCGAACCGTTTGCACCGAGTATGCTTAAATGTGACTCTACACTCAGATTTACATCTTTTAAGATACTCTCATCCGAGTAACTGCACGAGAGAGATTTTAGCTCAATCATCTGTTCATCTCCTCGCAAAGCCTCTCGATTGTTAGAGCGACTCTGTGTGATGGTATGTTTATATAACTCTCATCGACTACCGTTATGCGTTTGTTTTTACTTGCGTTAGTCGGGAGTGAGTGCCATGCGCCGAGTGCTTTTTGCTTGTCAACCAACCCGTTTGAGGCATTTGAGTGAAGTATGATAATCTGATTGGGGTTTAATGCTATAACATTTTCATAACTTAAAACAGGTTGGTTAGTTTGGTTAGCGTTATATGCGTTAGTGTTTTTGCATATCGAGATGATGTCATTAAAAAATATCTCGCCTCCCGCTATATAGATGCCGCTTCTTAAATCTTCATGCAGTCCATAAACTATCATAACCGTATGTGGCTTTTTACTTTTAGGGGCATTTTTTATTGCGTTGTTTATGTCGTCTATTAGAATTTTTGGATTCGTATGCAGCTCGTTTGAGAGTTTTTGGATGGAATTTTTTATATCGTCAATGGTTTGGAGTTTAAGCATTAAAGTTTTTATATTGAATCTTTTTAACTTCTCTAAAGTCTCTTTGTTAAAATCTTGTCCGATTACCAAAGTGGGGGAGTGTGCGATGATTTTTTCTAAATTCGGGTTTGAATAACCACCGATGATAGGCAGATTTTGAGCCTCTTTAGGGTAGAGTGAATAGTCACTCGTAGCGACAAGAGCATCACCTTTTTTTAGCGCATAAACTATCTCCGTAACAGACGGGCTAAGAGAGACGATTCTCTCATTGCCCAAAAGCGTGAGCGTAAAAAACAGCACTAAAAAAAGAGTTTTTATACTCACGCGGTATCCTTAGATTTTTAGTTTAAATCCTGCGATTGCAGTTGTGGTAAAGTTTATAGGATAGATGGCATTATCCTCTATCCACAAACCGTTCTTTTGGTTAAACAGATTGTTTATTTTAGCAAAAAGTTCCAAATTATCCCTCGTATAAGTTGCCGATATGTCCGTATAGCCGTAAGCATCTTGTTTTTGGGCAAAGTTGTTGTTAAAATCATTTGCCGCATATGCCTCTGAGCGATACACTTGAGTTAGAGAAAGTATAGTGTTTTTAGTCGCAAGATAGCTTAGAGTTGCTTTTATGTTATGGTTCGAAACACCCGGTAAATCGTTGCCTGAGTAGTCGTTGCCGCCCTCAAGCTCTTTGTCTATAACCGCTTTAACGAAGTTATAGTTCAGTGCTATATTGAACTCATCCGTAATTAGCCATTTATCGTAAATATCCAAACCGTATTTATATGATTTGTCTATATTGGTATTTTTTGAGTTCATAAACGACGGGTCGGCAAAGTAGTAAATCTCATTTTTCAAATTAACATAAAAAAGCGATATCTTAAACTTATTTAGGGGAGTGATGTTGTTAAACCCGAGCGTAAAACTATCTGTTTTCATAGGATTTATAAACCCGTTAAAAGTGACGGTTCCAAACCAATCTTTGTTAAAAAATCTGTCAATATCAGGAGCTTGATAAGCATGCGCATAGTTTGCAAAAACAGAATTTGCTTTGTCAAAAGTGTAGTTATAACCGAGTTCAGCCCCAAAAAGCGAGTGTTTGTCTTCTAAAGCGTTGTTTGCGTCATCGTATCTGTACTCTACATTTTCAACCCTTGCACCGGCTTTTAGAGAGTGGTTGTCAAACTTAAAATTGCTTATAAAAAAAGATGCCAAGTTCTTTTTTGCGGTTTCATTTTCTGTTCTATAACTATTTGCATGAGACTCCCTTTTTCCGTCAAAAATATCAAAACCAGCTAAAATAGTTACATTTTCGCCATCGTAATTAAGCGTGGATTTTGCAGAGTTATAAATATAATCGGCAATAGAGGAGTAAGTCACATAATTAGAAGTTTTTTCCTCATGATTTGCATCTGCATTTAAAGAGAGTTTATTGCTAAAATAGTAACTAAAGCCCGCATTTACCGCATCCGTGTCAAACTTTTGTTCGGATGCGCCCCAGTTTGTAGCCCCCGCTTGTTTCGGGTCATCCTTGTACTCGCCAAGCGTTAGATAGCTTGCATAGATTACATCCGTTCTAGCCGTTGCCGCACCGGCTCTTAATTCCAACTCATTAACGGGATTGTACGCAAAATTAAAAGCGGCAGTTTTAAATCTGTTTTCATCTTTATCGCCGCTGCTGTTAATATGACGAACCCCGTCGCTGTTTTGCGCTTCACCACTTGCATTTATCGAGAATTTTTCGTCACTGTGACCCAAGTAAAAAGAGCCATTCGTTTTACCGTAACTTCCGCCGTAAAATGCGACCTCTTTGTCGTTGTTCTTTTTGGTAGTGATGTTTATAACACCGGCATTTGCCCCGTCACCGCCGACAACTATACCACTAGACTTTATAATCTCTATTTTTTCGATAGAATCAGGTGAAATGGCGCTTAGAAGAGGTGCTACCATATCGATATTGTTGATTTTTCTGCCGTTAAGCGTTACAACGATATTTTGGTAGCCGTCACCGATACCGTATCCTCTCATATCCAGCCTTTGAGAAAACGGGTTTCCGTAAGATGGCATTGTGACAACTGAAGTTTGCTGATTTAAAAACTCATAAAGATTTTGTGCATGAGCTTTTTGTATATCATCCGCCATGTAGACTTCTACGGCATCGGTTGATTTTAACTCATCCGTTTTTATAGCCGTTGATGTAATATCCAAGGGTTTTAACTCAATGTTTTGAGCGACTAATATGGTTGAGGTCAGTAGTGATAAAAGTATCTTTTTTTTCATTATTATTTTCCATAATTATTATTTTTGTTATTTAGATTGCCGCGCTTCGCTCGCAATGACGGTTATCGTCATTCAGACTGCCGCGTCACTTCGTTCCTCGCAGTGACGGTACT
>CAYHRD010000179.1:0-3659 GCA_964358925.1 uncultured Sulfurimonas sp. | reverse complement strand
AAAGACGAAAATATGAGCAAAACAGAACTCTATGACAAAGTCAAAGATATACAGCATCGCATAAACGGACTGCAAAATGTTGCGGTAACCGAATTAAAAGGCGGAAACAAACATCAATTCAATGTTGAAGTAGACCTAAACAAACTATCAGGCTACAATATATCTATGGGTCAGATAGTTCAAGGCGTTCAATCACTCTCGTACAGCGTTCCCGCAGTTAAAAACAGAACTAAAGACAATGAGATAATTATGCTCGGTGTTAAAAATGCAATAGAGAGTGTTGAAGACATCGGCAATATTATTGTTGCACAGTATATGGGTTCACCGATTTACTTAAAACAAGTTGCAAAAATTGCGTATTCACACGATATACAAAACTTTAAATCTGCAACTATCAGCAAAAAAGATGAAAGCGGAAATTTTTCACCTCTGCAAAATCAGGTAACACTTACCGTATCAAAGCTTCAAGGCACAAATGCGGTAGTTATAGCAAATGCCGTTAAAACGGAGCTTGAAAGTTATAAAGAGTACCTGCATAACAACGGTATCAACTATGCTATTACCAGAAATGACGGCGAGAGAGCAAATGAAGCCGTTAATGAGTTAGTTTATCATCTTCTTTTATCCATAGTAATTATTGCAATACTGCTTGTTTTAGTTCTCGGCTGGAGAGAATCTCTTATCGTTACATTTACCGTTCCTGCAATTCTTGCTATTACGCTTTTTGTCGCTTATCTAACCGGACAGACCATAAATCGTATAACTCTCTTTGCATTTTTGTTATCACTCGGACTTTTAGTCGATGCGGCAATTATCGTAATCGAAAACATCCATAGACACTTCCATTCAAAAGAGTCTGCAAACAAAAGCGTGGATGATATTATGGTTGAAGCAACGGATGAGATTGGACCGCCTACAAATATCGCAACTTTAGCAATTATTATGACTATGGTACCTATGGCTTTTGTAGGACAGATGATGGGGCAGTTTATGAAACCGATTCCGGCAAATGTCCCTGTTGCTCTTATCGCTTCGCTTTTTGTAGCGTATATTTTTACACCGTATCTAGCAGCCAGAATATTAAAAAGACCGGATTTCCACGACGAGGAGAAACATTAATGTTTAAAAAATTTCAAAATGCCGTTTTTTACGGTATCCAGAGTCCTGCCAAGAGAAATCTAATCCTTGGGGCAACTTTTGCTGCCTTTGTTTTATCGGTGCTGATGATAGCTCCGAGTAAAATGGTTTTAGCAAAAATGCTGCCGGGAAAAAACAACGATACTTTTACGATTTATACGACATTAGCCGAAGGAAGCTCAATAGAGCAGACAAAAGAAGTGACGGAGTGTGTAGCAGAGTTTATCAAAAAAGAGAAAGAGATAGAAGATTTTGAGGTGTTTTTAGGAATGGGAGCGCCTCTTGATTTTGCGGGACTCATTAAAGGTTCACACTTTAAAAATTCTGAAAATGTAGCCGAAATCGTAGTAAATCTATCAAAAAAACATCATAGAAAAGAACCATCATACTTAATGGTACAAAGAATAAGACCCGACATTGTACAAAAGTGTGCTTCAATACATGATAAAACAACAATCTCATTTGTAGAACCTCCGGCAGGACCTCCTGTTTTAGCAGCAATAGTAGCAGAAGTATACGGAGACAATTCGGATGGAATCAGAGGATTATCCTCTATGGTTGAGGGCGTATTTAAAAATACAAAGGGATTAGTAGATGTAGAAGTTATGCAAGATGAGATTTACGATAAAATCGAAGTCGAAGTCGACAGTATCAAAGTTGCACTCTCGGGCGTAGATGTAAAACAGTTAAACGACATCCTTTACTTAGCGTTTGAGGGTATGCAGATTGCGGTTAAAAACTCGGATGTAGTAAATGATCAAATTCCTATATATCTCTCACTCAGTCTTGAATCAAAAAAGTTTTCATCAAAAGATATAAATGCGATAAAAGCAAAACTCTCATCACTGAAACTTATGAGTCATACGGGAATGATGACATCCATTACGGAACTGGTAAAAATCGTACCTAAAAAATCAAATCCTATGATTATGAGCAAAAATCTGCATCAGATGACAAATGTTATGGCTGAAACCGATATGGTTTCGCAAGTGTACCCTCTTATGGAAGCAAGAGATACCATTATAAACACATTTAGCGACAGGTATAATATTGAAAAAATCGGGCTTTTTAACCTTATGTTAACCGATAAAAAATCCAAAGAGGTCTATAAAATCATTTGGGACGGGGAGATGGAGGTTACTCTTGATACTTTTGTCGAGTTGGGTGCTGCTTTTATTGCTGCTTTAGTGCTTATATTTTTACTAATGGTAATCTACTATAAAAGCTATACGCTAAGCGGGATTATACTATTAGGTTCATTTTTATCGATTATAGGTGTCATTGTAGGTCATTGGATTATGGATTTATTTAGCACGGATACATTTTTCCTAACCGCTACTTCACTTATAGGCTTTATCGCCCTCATAGGGATAAGTTCAAGAAATTCGCTTCTTTTAATAGACTTTACCGCCTCTTTAATGAAAGACGGCAAAATGGACAAAGCCGAAGCTATTGCGTACGCAACGGCAACGCGTGCAAAACCTATTTTCTTAACTGCTGCGGCAATAATACTAGCTTCAACACTTTTAGCGGGAGATGCAGTATTTGGCGGTCTTGGAGTCGCTCTTATATTTGGAACGATTGCGGCAGTCGTTGCATCTTTAATAGTCGTTCCTATACTTTTATATAATGCGGATTTAAAAAGACACTTTAATTTAGATAAATAAGTAAGCTTTATGCAGTTTCATGTGGGACTGCAGGTGGGGAAGCAATCGACTAAAGAACAGATTGCTTCACTGTGTTCGCAATGACGGTGTGCCGTTTGCAGTGGATAGTCATGCGGACCACATTGTCATTGCGAGCGAAGCGTGGCAATCTCAATAAAGCAATCTATGTTATGAAGAAGTCTAATGATGAACTGCCGTCACCCTGAACTTGATTCAGGGTTCTAAGCTAATTGAAGAATATTAAAGTCTAGCGTACTGAACGCTTGAACAAGCATCAATTTTTAGAAGTTCGCTTAAAGTAGCATCACTAATAATACTATCAACCAAGATAACCGCAAGCGCTTGTTTTTTATCATTTCTAGCCAATGAGAAGTCGGCGATATTTACATTATGTTTTGCTAAAGTAGTACCGATATTTCCGATAACACCGGGAACATCTTGATTTTTAAGTATTATCATATCGCCTTTAATTGCAACTTCTATATCAAATCCGTCGATTGAAACAATTCTAAAAATATTATCATCAAAAATTGTAGCACTAATTGTTGTAGTTCCGCCCTCGGCAGTAGTCAACTTTATAGTGATTAAATTTTTATAAACAGAAGAGTCGTTTAGAGCTTCAAACTCTATTTTAATACCTTTCTCTTTTGCTACAAAATCAGCATTTACATAGTTAATCGTATCGTCACTGATTTGACTCATTGCGCCAACTGCTACAAAAGTAGCAAGTGAATCGACATATTTAGCTATCTCGCCTTGTCCGCTAACTTTTACGGCAACAATTTGAGATTTATTAAGCTGAGACTCCAAGAAACCGATTTTTTGTCCCATTTCTAAAAACGGCTTGACAAAAGA
>CAYHRD010000178.1:0-3660 GCA_964358925.1 uncultured Sulfurimonas sp. | reverse complement strand
CATTTTTTTGGTAAATTACTTTTCATGGCACAATTTTAGTGCCGAATTGTTTCAAGAAGATTACAATGATTTAGTTTATAGATTTAACCACTTTTTAGCTATAGCTTTTAGAGATTCCGGATTTTCGGAGGCAAAAAATTCTAGTTTTGTTGTTTGGTATCTCGTATCAAAACAAAAATTTTTTTGAAGTTGCTCGACAATGGCATCGCCGGAGTGTATAAATACGGTATCTTTGCTGAAATAATTTTTTAGTGCATTTGTGATTAGCGGAAAGTGCGTACAGCCGAGTATTACGGCATCGGGTTTTGTAATGTTCTTAAAGTAGTGTTTAAAAGTAGCATCTAAAATTTCACCCTCATAAATCTCCTCTTCGACAATAGGGACAAAAAGACCCGTTGCTTTTGCTTCTAAATTCGTAAAGCCTTCGGCTTTTAAACCTATCTCATAAGCTTTAGAGTTAACTGTTGCTTTTGTTCCAAGGATTAGAATATTTGAGTTTTTATCTTTGAGGGCATTTGCCGTTGCTAAGATACCGGCTTCAACAACTCCTATAACAGGGCAGGGCGAAACTTCTCTCATCTCATTTAGTGCATAGGCGCTTACGGTATTGCATGCAACGATGATTAGATCAAGTTCAAAGTTTTTGAAAAACTCGACAGCTTCAATAGCGTAACGAATGATAGTTGATTTGTCTTTTATACCGTAAGGTACGCGTGCAGTATCGCCAAAGTAGACAATCTCTTCAAAGAGTTTGTTTTCTAAGAGTGATTTTACAACCGTTAAACCGCCGATTCCGCTATCAAATACACCTACTTTCATAATTTATTGGTTTGGATTCATACTTTCTAAAAATTCTGCGTTAGTCGGTTTTTTGCCCATAGTCGTGTAGACAAATTTAAGCGCTTCGACTTCATCATCTTGTTTATGAATCATTTGACGAAGAATAAATACTTTTTGCAGTACATCAGGACCGATAAGAAGTTCATCTTTTCTAGTTCCAGATTTAAGGATGTCGATAGCAGGGAAGATTCTTCTATCTGCGATTTTTCTATCAAGGATAACTTCCGAGTTACCCGTACCTTTGAACTCTTCAAAGATAACTTCATCCATTCTGCTTCCCGTATCCACAAGAGCAGTTGCGATAATGGTTAAACTTCCGCCGTTTTCTATATTTCTTGCAGCTCCGAAAAATCTCTTTGGTTTATGTAGAGCATTTGCATCCACACCGCCCGAGAGAACCTTGCCGCTTGAAGGTGTAACAGTGTTGTAAGCACGGGCAAGACGAGTGATAGAGTCAAGAAGTATGACGACATCTTTTCCAAGTTCGACTCTTCTTTTTGCTTTTTCTATTACCATTTCAGCCACTTTTACATGGTTTTTTGCAGGCATATCAAAAGTTGAGCTGTAAACCTCACCTTTGACGCTTCTCTCCATATCAGTTACCTCTTCGGGTCTCTCATCAACAAGTAAAACCATCAAATCTATTTCAGGGTGATTGTGAGTGATACCATGAGCAATCTCTTTTAAAAGTTCCGTTTTACCGCTTCTTGGAGGTGCAACGATAAGTCCGCGTTGACCTTTGCCGATAGGAGCAAATAAGTCCATCATACGACCAGTTAGCCCTTTTTCTCTGTACTCTAGTTTTATCTGATCTGTTGCATAAAGCGGAGTTAGATTTTCAAAAAGAGGTCTTTTTTTGCTCTCTTCAGGCGGAAGCGAGTTTACGGCTTCTATCTTTATGAGTGCGTAGTATCTCTCTTGCTCTTTTGGAGGTCTTACTTGTCCAGTGACGACATCCCCGTTTCTAAGAGCAAAGCGTTTGATCTGAGTGTTTGAAACATAAGCGTCGTTGATACTCTCGTCAAAACTTTTATCGATTGAGCGGATAAAACCGTAACCGTCTTGCATAATCTCTAAAATACCCATAAATAGGATAAAACCGCCCTGTTCTGTTTGCGCTTTTAAGATTTCAAAGATAAGGTCTTGTCGCTTTAGCTCATTTGGCTGTTCGATATTTAGTTCAACAGCCATAGCCGTTAAATCTTCTATACTTTTAATACGAAGGTCTTCAACACTAGCACCTTTTACAGGTTTGTGCGTTCTTGCTTTTGCTGTACTTGGCGTTTTGTTGTTACTGTTACTGTTTTTGCGAGGCTGTTGTGAATCGATTTCGCTCATAAGATAGCTACCTTAATGTTTTTGGATTTTGCACCGTGGGCATTTTTTGTATCGTGCATTGGGAAAGTGTAAGATATGTTTCATACATTTTGATAGCGTAATTTTACACTAATAGAAGTTGTAATGTCAAGTGTGTTAAAATGCGACTTATGAAAAATAATAATAAATACAAAATTTTAGTAACAAATGATGACGGATATGAAGCAAACGGTTTGCTTTGTTTGGTAAAAGCGCTTAAAGAGTTGGATGATGTCGAGGTAATCGTCGTGGCTCCGGCAAACGAGAAATCGGCTTGCGGACACTCTCTTACTCTCATTAGACCGCTTCGCTTTATAGGGATTGAGGATAATTTTTTTAAGCTTGACGACGGAACGCCGAGCGACTGTGTATATCTTGCGCTTAGTACGATATTCGTAGATTTTAAACCCGACCTTCTAATCAGCGGAATAAACCGCGGTTCAAATATGGGTGAAGATATTACATATTCGGGAACTGCAGCTGGAGCGATGGAGGGAGTTTTGCATAATATTCCCTCCATTGCCATCTCGCAGGTAATGGATTTTTCAGACCCTCAAGGTGATTTTTCGTTGGCGCAAGAGACTATTAAAAAGTTGGTTTTAAAGATAAAAAACGGCTCTTTTCCTCTTCCGGAACGAGAGTTTTTAAATGTTAACATTCCTCCGGCTATTGATGTAAAAGATCCAAAAATGCTCATAACTTATGCAGGATACAGAATGTATGCAAATGATTCGCATCTGCATAGAAATCCCAGAGGCGAGGAGTACTACTGGCTGGGGCTTCATCCGCTAAATTTCTCAGCACGCAGAGGAAACAAAGGTATAAGTGATTATGAGGCGATTGTAGAGGGAAATATATCTATAACGCCTATACAGCTTGATATGAGCGCATATAAAAGTATAAATAGTCTCAAAGAGTGGATAGAGCAAAAGTGAAATACGAACGCATAAAATCTCTTCTTGGGGATGATTTTTCCAAACTTCAAAATGCAAAAGTTTTACTTTTAGGAGTCGGCGGAGTCGGCGGACACTGCCTTGATTGTTTAAGCAGAAGCGGCGTGGTAAATATAACAATCGTAGATTTTGACACTTATGACCTCTCAAATCAAAACCGTCAGATGTGGTCGGAGTTGCACGAGGGTGAGATAAAAGTCGAATCGCTCAAAAAACATTATCCGCATATAGAGACTATAAACGCAAAAATAGACGAGCAGTGGGTATGGGATTTTAATTTTGACGAGTATGATTTGGTTCTTGATGCGATTGACGACATCAGAGCAAAACTCGCTCTTGCTCAAAAATGCCATAAAAAACTGATCTCATCGCTCGGGAGTGCGAAACGGCTTGACCCTACAAAAGTTCAAGTGGGCGATGTATGGAAAAGCTACGGCGATAAGTTTGGCTCCAAAATCCGTTATGAACTGAAAAAAAGAGGCTTTAACAAAAAATACAAAGTTATATTTAG
>CAYHRD010000177.1:0-3671 GCA_964358925.1 uncultured Sulfurimonas sp. | reverse complement strand
CGTAATACTCTTTTTTAGTTTTGCTTATGATATTTGTGTTGCTCTGTTTATGTTTCTCTATATTTTCTATGCGGTGGCAATATGCACAGCTAACCGCCTCTTGATGAGTTTGGTTTTTAACATCGGGCATAGCTTTTTGCTCTTTTGCAAGCATTTTGTCTAAGTTATCGGCAGCAGGAGAGTGGCATTTTCCGCAAGAGTATTGCTCAAGCTTCGTATTATGAGGGTGTCTATCCCAAACAGCTTTATGAATCACATCTTTATCAGGCGTTGAGTTGGCGTGCATTGAGCCGTAGTACTCGCTGTAAATTTGCGGATGGCACGCTTGACACTCTTTGCTTTGGGCAAACTCATAAACGCCGTCGTTGGCAAACAGAGCAAAAGCCAAAACCAAAAATAGAGATAAATTTTTCATAATACACTCTCCTAAAAATCAGGCTTTTATTATAACACGCACTCTATAAAATCCTTTAATTTGGTATAATTTATTTATGAATTTAAAAGAATTAAAAGATAAAAAAATACTCCTTTTTGGTAAAAGCCGCGCTTTTGGGATGGGTGAGTTTTTAGCACAGTTAAAGTTTCATAAGATAGGTTTGGCATCCGAGTTTGAGGATGGCATAGAGCTTATTGTTGAGGGCAAAATGATGACGCCTTATGAACAGAGAGCAAGTGATGAGCTGTACGAAAAAAAGTCTCAAAAATTAGAGTTCGTGTCTATAGATATGTTAGAAAAAGAGCTGGCAAAAGAGATTGACGAAAGTACTCTTTTGATGAGTCTGAAACTTAGCCACGATAAAGAGAGGCTAAAGAGCTTTATACAAAACTCTACGATAAGCGATGAGCTCTTTTTTAAACTCCTAAAGATGTACAAATGGAGCGGCGAAGATTTTTTTGAAAACGACTCTAACCGTGATGTGAGTGCAGCGATAATTTTGAGATTTTACAAAAATATAGAGCGAAATCACAATGTTCAGTATGCGACTTCAGGGTTTGTGCATTTGATAGCGCAAACAGATAATAAAAAGCTCATAGAGGTCATTTTAGAGCTTGAACCGCTGCAAAACAGCGAAAATTCAAAGATTAAAACTCTTATAGCGATGCGAAATGATTGTGACGAAAAGATGCAAACGGCTCTTTATAACTCTATGGATGAGAGCGTACTCGAAGCGCTTTGCCGAAATGAAAATCTATCCAAAAATGTACTTTTTAAACTTTTGAGTATTGAGAGATATGCAGACGATTTAGCACAACACGCAAAACTTGATAATGAACTTTTTGAGAGATTCTTACAAAACAATCCGCTAGAGTTGGCTAAAAACGGCACTTTAACACAAGAGATGCAAGAGAGGTTAATTGCTTTGGATGATAAAGCCGTAAATCTTTCTTTGGCTTCAAACAGAAATATCGGTGATTGGGTGGTAAAAAAATTGCTCTCTTATGACTCTTTGGAGATAAAGTCGGCAGTTTATAAAAACCCGATTACTCCCGTAGAGATGCTCAAAGAGGCATACAAAGAGGAACAAAACCATATCTCTTTGGCACACAACGAAAGCACTCCGACATATATACTATCGGCAATGGCAGATGAGCTTGATGCGGAAGTTTTAAAAGGTTTGGCTAAAAATCCAAGCACTCCGGTAGAGATTTTATACCAACTGCAGCTAGACTCCAGATTTGCCCGTGCGGTAAAAGAAAATCCGGCATTCGGCAGACATATACAACAAGAAAATATAGGATGGGAAGTGTGAGAGCAACAAATCTAATAACAACGATAACCTCTTTGGTAGAACAGAGAGTTCCGACATTTTTATGGGGCGCTCCGGGGATAGGAAAGTCATCCATCGTAAAGCAGATAGCTGAAGATAGGGGAGTCGGTTTTATTGATTTAAGACTTGCTCTTATGGATCCAACCGACTTAAAAGGCATCCCGTTTTACGATAAAGAGTCACATACCGCACTTTGGGCGCCTCCCGCTTTTTTACCAAAGAGCGGTGAGGGAATTTTATTTTTAGACGAGTTAAACTCTGCACCGCCAAGCGTTCAAGCCTCCGCATATCAACTTATACTTGATAGAAAAGTGGGTGAGTATGAACTTCCAAACGGTTGGGCGATAGTAGCTGCGGGAAACCGCGAGGGGGACAGGGGCGTGACTTACCGTATGCCAAGTCCTTTGGCAAATAGATTTGTTCACTTTGAGATGGAAGTCGATGTCGGAGATTGGCGGTTATGGGCTTATAAAAAAGGACTTGATACGAGGGTTATTTCATACATCTCATATAAAAATGAACATCTGTTCACTTTTGATGCAAAGAGTGATTTAAAAAGCTTTGCAACCCCAAGAAGTTGGGAGTATGTAGACAAGATACTAAAAAGCACTATTACTAAAGAGCTGCTTTTAGATACTCTTAGCGGAGCAGTCGGGCGAGAGGTTGCAGTCTCATTTTTGGCATTTGCAAAAGTTGCAGACAGGTTACCTAGTATCGAAGATATATTAAGAGGTGAGGACGGCGAGTACAGCAATGAGGTTGATGTTCTTTATGCTCTAAGTACCGGACTTGTCAGCGGGTATTTGAAAGATAAGCGAGATGAGAGGTTGGAAAATCTACTCAAGTATACGCTTGAGTTAAAGAGCGAATTTGCGGTTATGATAGTTCAAGATTTGCAAAGAAACGGTGTGAGAATGGAACACTCGGAGGTTTTTAAAGAGTGGGTTAAGAGATTTGCTTATCTTTTAGCCTAAATTTTTAAAACGAAATTAATAAACTTAGCTGTAAGATGGAGCGATTTAAAATTTTTTAAGAGGAGTGCAATATGGCTAGAGTAGGTAACTCGATTATCAAAGGTATAGAAGTCTCAGAAATCATTAAACTTTTAAACAAAGCGTATGCGGATGAGTGGTTGGCGTATTATCAATATTTTATCGAGAGCAAAGTAGTAAAAGGGATTATGAAAGATGCCGCAATCGTAGAGCTAAATCAACACGCTGCAGATGAGCTAAGACACGCAACTATGATAGCAGATAGAATCATACAGCTTGGCGGAACACCTCTTCTAAGCCCAAAAGAGTGGATAAAAAAAGCAAACTGCGGTTACGGCGAACCTAAAAATTTTGATGTCGTAGCGATTTTGCAAGATGCTATAAACGGTGAACAGTGCGCAATAAAAACATACTCAAGCATAGTTGACCTTGTAAAAGACAAAGATATCGTAACATACGATATCGCCTCTCAAATCCTTGCAGACGAAGTTGCGCATGAGGAAGATTTACAGACACTTCACGACGATATAACAGAGTTTGTAAAAGATTTGAAAAAGAGCCTAAAATAATATTTTGAGACTGCCGCGTCACTTCGTTCCTCGCAGTGACGAGAGTATTTGTCATTGCGAGCGAAGCGCGGCAATCTGGGTAACAAGCGCGGCAATCTATCTATTTACTTCTTAAAAACTTTCCCAAACATAGCTTTAGAGTGTGATTGTTTAGCAACAACTACCGATTTTATTGTTTCTAGTAACGAAAGCTTACAACCGTAGTGTTGCAAGTTTGTTGCAATTTTGGTGATTTAAGGGAATAGTAAATGCTTGTTTTTTTGCATATTAAAACAAAGGATTAAAAATGGGATTTAGAATAAATACAAATATCGGTGCAATGAATGCACACAAATACGCTG
>CAYHRD010000176.1:0-3678 GCA_964358925.1 uncultured Sulfurimonas sp. | reverse complement strand
TTGAGTATCTTGATTACTACTCTTTTAATATTGAAAAAGATTTACTTTATTCTCATAAATTAATGATGGATGAACTTTTAAAAAATGCCGGTATGTATAGAAACACGAATGTAGGAATTGGCGGCAAGGATGGAGTGACGCATGTTGCACCACCGCCATTTAGAGTACCTGAACTTATGGGTGAGCTGTTTGAGTGGTTAGAGAGTACTAAAGAACACCCGTTGATAGTCTCTTGCATATTTCATTATGAGTTTGAGTTTATTCACCCTTTTAGTGATGGAAACGGTAGAGTCGGGCGGCTTTGGCAGAGTGTAATACTTCATAATTATAAAAAGTTTTTTGGATTTATACCGATAGAGAGTGTTGTAAGGGATAATCAACAAAAATATTATAAAGCACTAGAAGATGCCGGAAGTGCAGGCGAGAGTACGCCTTTCATAGAATTTATGCTGGATATTATTTTGAACACTCTAAAAAAATTCATTAAAGATAATAAAAATGTCCCTTTAAATGTCCCTTTAAATGTCCCTTTAAATCGTCTTGATGATATTTTAAAACTTATAGAAAAAAATAGAGATATAACATCTTTGCAAATAGCACAAATATTGAATGTAAGTGATAAAACAGTAAAGAGAGATCTTACAAAACTAAAAGAACAAAACAAGCTTATAAGAGTTGGAAGTTTGAAAAGTGGGCATTGGAAAACTATGGTTTCTTACAAAAAAACAGAGCAATGAAAGAGCTTGAAATATTATGAAAAATGAACTTTTATCAAAAAAACTAGAAGAGTTTAAAATATATATCACTCGGTTTATAGTAAAGCAAAAAAGCAGTGTTAAAAGTATCCATTCATTAAGAGTCAACGGCAGGGAGTTGCTATCTTTGGTAAGTGCAGATGATTCGTTTTCAACGGAGCTTAAAAAAGTAATCAAGCAAAGTAACAAGATACGGGATATGGATGTGTTTATCCAAGCATATCTCGGCTCTTTGCCAAAAAAATATATTTTAAAATTAGACATCAAAACTATCAAAAAGTCTATAAAGAAAAAAAGAAAAAAGAAGATAAAAAAGCTTCGTCTTTATTTAAAATCTTTAGTTATTCCCCATAGTGCAGAGTTTGAACGAAATGTGCGTAACAAATCTTTAAAGAGCAGAAAAATAGAAACGCTAAATCAAGAAGAGCTGCATAAGTACAGGATTTACATAAAAAAAAGGTTGTATAACGAAAAAAACAGCACTCCTTTTGATGAGAAGAGGGTGGAGGTTCTTACAAAAATAAAAGATTTGCTTGGAGAGATAAACGATAATTATAACGGTTTGAAAAGATTGAAGCGCTTTGCCGTTAAACATAAGCTCTTTAAAGAGATTCAAGATTTCACAAATTTGGAAAATTTGAGAATTTTTAAAGAGTTTAAAGATATAGAAGATGAGTATGGATACGCGTTATGAAAAAACTCTACATTATAAGACATGCAAAATCAAGTCGGAAAGATGAAGTGATAAATGATTTTGATAGACCGTTAAACAAAAGAGGCAAACAAAACGCTCCTTTTATGGGAAAAAGACTAAAAGAGAATGGCATAATGCCTGATATTATCGTATCAAGCCCTGCATTGAGAGCAAAAACTACGGCAAAATTGATTGCCAAAGAGATAAAGTACGCCAAAGATATTCTCTTTAACCAAGATATCTATGAGTCGAGCCCAAGCACGCTTCATGAGATATTGACTAAAATTGATGATAAGTGCGGCATACTTTTTTTAGTAGGACACAACCCCTCTCTAAATATGTTGGCAGAATATTATGTCGATTTTAGCCAAAACATACCTACGAGCGGAGTTGTCGAGATAGAGTTTGATTGCGATAAATGGGCTGATATAAGTGCGAAAAATGCAAAACTTATATCATTTGATTATCCAAAAAAAATATAAGGATACTTATTAATCATGAAAAAAAGAACAAAAATAGTAGCAACGCTTGGACCATCATCCGACAGTTTAGAAAAAATCATAGCTTTGGTGCGAGCCGGAGTAAATGTCTTTAGACTAAATTTTTCTCACGGTACTCACGAGTATCACGCCGGTGTTTTACAAAGGATTAGAGAGGCAGGTAAACTGACAAATTTGTTTATCGGAGTTTTACAAGACATTAGCGGTCCAAAGATAAGGGTAGGGGCGTTAGAGGGTACTTTTGAGATAGCGGTAGGCGAAAGAATAGAGATTTTAAAAAATGATGTAGTCGGATATAAAAATCAAAATAGCAGCTATACGCTAAGTATTAGTGAACCTAAAATTTTGCAAAATCTTCAGCCGGATAGTTATATATTTTTTTGTGACGGGCAGATTAAGACAAAAGTAGTGCAAATCGGAGATGATAGAGTTGTGGTAGAGGCTCTTAGCAATGGCATATTGTCATCTTTTAAAGGGGTAAATTTTCCAAATACAAAGATTGGGCTTGATGTGCTTACGCCAAAAGATATCAAGGATATAGAATGGGGTGTAAAAAACGATGTGGATTTTATGGCAATATCGTTTGTGCAGCATGCTGGGGATATCATAAAAGCCAGAGAAATTGTGACTTCTTTTGGCGGAGATGTGCAACTCTTTGCTAAAATAGAAAAATTTGACGGCGTTGAAAATATTGATGAAATCATAGATGTCAGTGACGGAATAATGGTTGCAAGGGGTGATTTGGGTATAGAAATTCCATATTATGAAGTGCCGCAAGTTCAAAAAATGATTATCAAAAAAGCAAATGAGATGAGTAAACCCGTAATTACAGCTACTCAAATGCTTCTCTCCGTGACAAACTCTAAAAGCGCGACAAGAGCCGAGATAAGCGATGTTGCAAATGCGATATTAGACGGCAGCGATGCCGTGATGTTGTCCGAAGAGACAACCGTAGGCAAGTATCCGATTGAAGCAGTAACGATTATGATGGAAACCATCAAGGCTACCGAGAGATCCACTTATCCTTACTATAAATTTGGAGATTTTGAGATGCACGACTCTACCGATAGCATAAACTATTCGGCTGCGAGGTTGTCAAATCATCTAAAAACAGACGGAATTTTTACTATGACAAACTCCGGCGACAGTGCTAAAAAGATAGCCAGATACAGACCGAGCCAAGCCATTTATGCTGTTTTTCATACAGAAAAAACCGCAAGACTGCTAACCATTGTTTGGGGAGTAGTTCCCGCATTTTTGGTAAAAAAAGGCTCAATCGGGCAGATGTTAAATCAAGTATTTACAGACGGAGTAAACCGCAATTTTATCAGCCCTGATAAAGGCTATATCTTAACGGCAGGCGACCCGTCCGATGTCAGAGGCAGTACAAATATGATAAGAGTGCTTAAAAAAGATGAGATAGATTTTTTTATCAATTTAAAAGATTTGGATTGTTATTAAAAATGAAAATTCTTTGGTAGAGGAGCTTTATATGCAGTACAGATACATAGGAAAAACGGGACTTAGAGTAACTCCTATCGGTTTAGGGACAATGAGTTTTGGCAGTTGGAGTGATGAGGCGGAGGCTTTTAGGATTATGGATAAGGCTTATGATAGAGGGATTAACTTTTTTGACACCGCCGAACTCTATCCCGTACCGCCGAGGGTTGAAGATGCAGGTATAACCGAGACGATAATCGGAAAATGGCTAAAAGGTAAACCAAGAGAC
>CAYHRD010000175.1:0-3687 GCA_964358925.1 uncultured Sulfurimonas sp. | reverse complement strand
GCCGCGCTTCTAAAGAAGCTCGCAATGACGGTCATTGCGAGGAGCTTGCGACGAAGCAATCTATGTTTAATCAGAATATTCAATTATAACATAAAAAATAGTGTTAGTTAGAATGTCGGACTTCCGTCAAATCCGAATCCACCGCCAAAGTTAGCAAAATTCGGATCCATATAACCAAACGAAGCACTTCTTGCCCTTAGTTTTTCTATATCTGCTTTGCTTGAAATCCCCTGCGGGCAGACAAGCGTACATGCATTGCAAAGCGTACAATCCCAAACACCGTTTGTTTGAATATTATCGATTTTTTCTTTTGGATTTTGCTCTCTTTTATCGCTAACATGTCTCCAAACTCTTGTTAGCGAAAATGGTCCTAGAAATTCGCTATTTACCGCATAAACGGGACAAGCACTATAACACGAACCGCACAATATGCAATCGCTCTGCACTTCATTTAACTTTTCATCTTCTCGTGAGAGTAAAACATCATCTACAATGCTGCTCTGCCAAGCTTTTGCTTTTGCATTAAAACTATAAGCTCTGTCCATATCTACGACTAAGTCACGAATAAGTGGTGTGTTATTTAACGGCTCTACAAAATCACCGTCTTGAACATGGTATGAGCAAGCTAAAACCTCTTTTGAGTTTACCCTAACAGCGCAGCTTCCGCAAACACCGCTTCTGCACCCGCTGCTATATGCAATGGATGCGTCTTGCGTAGTTTTTATCTCGTTTAATACTTCTAGTAGAGTTTGGTTTTTTGTCTTTATTTCATAACAAACAACACTATCTCTTTTAATATTAATTTTCATAGCTAAGTACTCCGTCTCTATCTATAATCGTATGAGCTTGAAACTTTTTATTATCAAGTGAAGGAAAATCAACCCTAAAATGTGCTCCTCTGCTCTCTTGCCTGCTTATAGCGGAGATTAAAATAAGCTCACTTAACTCCAATATATTTTTAAACTCCAAAAACTCTATAAGGTTTGTGTTATACTCTTTTGTTTTGTCACTCACACCCATCTTCGGCAGAGCCGTTTTCATCTCTTTTACTTCATTTAGCAGAGATTGCATAGCTGATTTTTCTCTTTTTATACCGAGATTTTTATAAAAAAGTTCGCCTAACTCTCTTTGTTTTTCATAAAAATTTATCTCATTTGAAAACTCTTTTATCTTAGCGATTTTATCTTCAAAGCTCTTTTTTTGCTCCGATAAATCTACTTTTTTATAAAAACTGTCTGCATATTTTGCTGCATTCTCTCCAGTCTGCTTGCCAAATACGACAAGTTCTAAAAGCGAGTTTCCGCCAAGTCTGTTTGCTCCGTGAACTCTGTGATTTGCACATTCCCCGACTGCAAAAAGCCCGCTTATAGAAGTAGAAGATTCTTCATCTACTTCTATCCCGCCCATCGTATAGTGTGCTGCGGGTTTGATTGGGATGAGTTCAACCGATGGATCGATATTTTCGTAAAGTTTTGCAAGCTTTGCTTCTTGCGGAAGTTCATTTTCTATAAATTCTGCTCCCAAATGACGAATATCTAAAAAAACGGCATACCCTTTTGCTATCTCGTCATCAATAGCGCGTGCTACTTCATCGCGAGGCAAGAGTTCATTTACAAACCGCTCCCCTTTTGAGTTAAGCAGATATCCGCCTGCACCTCTTGCACTCTCGGAAATCAAAATGGAAGAGTTTTTAAGAGCCGTGGGATGAAACTGTATAAACTCCATATCGCTAAGTCTCGCTCCGGCTCTGTGAGCTGATGCGACTCCGTCACCGGTCGTAGAGACGGAGTTTGTCGAGTAGTTATTATAAACTCTGCTGTATCCGCCGGTTGCCACTATGATACTGTTTGCTTCATAAACTTCAACTTCACCGCTTCGCTTATTGAGTACACTAACACCGCAAACAAAGTTTTTACCATTGTTATCTTTGCTTGTTATAAACTCTAACAGATATCGCTCATTTAAAATCTCAATCCCCGCTTCAAGGCATCTGTCATATAGTGTATGGAGAATTTTTAAACCTGTATAATCCTGTGCATAACAAGCTCTTGGAGCTGCTGCACCACCCAGTTTTCTTTGAGCAATTTTTGACTCTTTTGTTCTGCTAAAAGGCACTCCCATGCCATCTAGCCACTTGATAGCGTTTGGGGCTTCTTTGCACATAAAATTGACTGCTTTTTCATCTGAAAGAGCATTGCCGGATTTTAGAGTGTTTTGTATATGGGTCTCTATGCTATCGCCGCCCTCATCAGATAAAACGGCATTTATACCGCCTTGAGCCATACTCGTTTGACTTCTTGTCGGATACTCTTTTGTTATAACCGTTACTTTTGCACCGTTTTCATGGGCGCTTAATGCGGCAACGAGTCCCGCTCCGCCTGCGCCTATAACTATTACGCGATTCATGTCTATGCCTATCTATAAAATATAATCATTATACTACCAGCGTTAGTGCGTAGTATCTTGCAACTCTTAATGTTGCCGCTATTATAACAAACCAAACAAATCTAAGCCTAACAACTCCGGCTACAAGTGTTAGCGGGTCGCCGATAATCGGAAGCCACGAAAACAAAAGTGCGTAGTAGCCGTAACGATGCCCATGATTATACGACGCGGTTCCTATTTTTGAAGAAAGAAGTTTTGTTTTGGTTTTTTCATAAAACCATAAGCCCAAAAAGTAGTTTAGTATTATGGCAAGAATATTCCCGCTTGAAGCGAAGGTAAGCGCATTTGCTTTTGGCATATCATTAGCCAAAGCTGCAATAAATGCAACTTCAGAACTAAAGGGCAAAATAGTTGCCGCCAAAAAAGCCGATAAGAAAAGTGTAAATTCCGCTATGCTATCTACTTTATAACTAGATTGCCACGGCTAAAGCCTCGCAATGACGAAGAAGCAGTCACTGCGAGAAACGAAGTAACGCGGCAGTCTAAAAAATAAAGATTATCCCGATTATAATCTTGCAATGACAAACTCCCTGATATTTTCTACTATACCGGCTATAAGTTTATCTCTTGCTTCAACACTCGCCCACGCTATATGAGGCGTTATGTAGAGATTGTCTCTGTTTTTCACATTTAAAAGAGGATGGTTTTGCTCCATCGGCTCACGACTTAAGACATCCAAACCAAAATAGATATTTTTTTTATCCACGATGCGCGAAACTGCCTCTTCATCGATGATTCCGCCTCGTCCAAGATTTAAAATTACGGCTCCGTCTCTACACATTAACAACTGTTCATACCCTAAAAGATTGAGAGTTTTCTCGTTTAGAGGTGCGTGAATAGAGATAATGTCGCAACTTTTAAGAAGTTCGTTTAGTTCTACTTGCGGATAATCTTTTGAGCTGTTTTTACCGCTTGTAGAGAAGTAGCAAACCTCTGCACCAAACGCTTCTGCCACGGTTGCAACTCCGCGACCGATAGTTCCCAAACCGATAATTCCCCATTTTTTGCCTTTTACTTCAAAAAACGGTTTTGTTATATCCGTAAAAATCGGGCTTTTTGAATAAGAACCGTCTTTGACATACTCATCATAATATTTAGAGTGTCCTACAAGATAAAAGAGCATAGAAAAAGTGTGCCCAATAACCGAAGCCGTTGAGTAGCCTGAAACATTTTTAACTTCGATGCCTCTTTTTTTTGCAGCTTCCAAATCGACATTATTCATGCCTGTTGCCGCAACGCAAA
>CAYHRD010000174.1:0-3691 GCA_964358925.1 uncultured Sulfurimonas sp. | reverse complement strand
AATGTCATAACTTCATAAGAAATCCCTATATTTTTTAACACTGTTTTTTATGAGATACCCCTGTATTAGGATACAATAATGGAAAAAATTTTAGATATAGTCGAAGCAATTGCGCATGAAAAAGGTCTTAACTCTGAAAAAGTAACCGAAGCTTTAAAAGCAGCATTTGTTCAAACGGCAAAGAGGGTTATTAATCCGAAATTTGCTTTTGAGGCAGTTATAAACAACCAAACAAAAGCTATTGATATCATTCAAACAATTACCGTTGTAGAAGATAATGATGAAAAACTTCAAGATGAAAATATAGCTCCGGCTTATATCTCAATATCAGAAGCGAGAGGGTATGATGACCAAGTAGAGCTTGACGATCAACTTCAAATCCCGCATGATTTGGAACAGTATGGCAGAACAGCCGCTTCATCGCTTCATCGTGAGATAGAGTATCATATTCAAAGATTGGTAGAAGATGAGATTTTTAACAAATACAAATCAAAAATCGGCACACTTGTCACAGGCAGAGTTACCAGAGTCGATCCTCAAAATGCTACTTACATAGAAATTGATGAAATCAGAGCCGTACTGCCGATGAAAAGCCGTATAAAAGGTGAGAAGTTTAAAGTCGGCGACCACTTAAAAGCAGTAGTCCGTCATGTAAATATGGATAAAGACAACGGTATCCAAATCGAACTCTCACGCACTTCGCCAAAATTTTTAGAAGAGCTTTTGGCACTTGAAGTTCCTGAAATTGCGGATGGAACCGTTATCGTAGAAAAAAGCGCCAGAATTCCCGGTGAGAGAGCTAAAATAGCACTTATCAGCATGCATCCGCAAGTAGACGCAGTAGGTGCTACCGTCGGCGTAAAAGGTGTTCGTATCAATGCCGTAAGTCAGGAGTTAATCGGGGAAAATATAGATTGTATAGAGTACACATCTATACCGGAACTTTTTTTATCGAGAATTATGAGTCCTGCTATCATATCTGCCGTTGAAATTATAAGAAATGAGAACGGTGAGGCTACCAAAGCAATTATTACACTTCCCTCAGATCAAAAATCAAAAGCTATCGGTAAAAACGGTATAAACATCCGTTTAGCGTCAATGTTAAGCGGATTAAATATCGAACTTGTTGAAAATGATAAGATAGGCAAAGCTCTCGAAAAGAATGAGCCACAAAAGCAAAAAGAGGGTGTTGATGCATTAAAGGCGCTCTTCAATTAATTAGTCCGCAAAAGAAAGTTAATTCCTTTTGCTTCGCTAGCCGCTGTGGCTACTAAAGCTTTAGCTTTTTCAAAGCTAAGATTATAGGGTTATCGCGCCTCTTTCATAGTCTCCCAATGACAGTCATTGAGATTGCCGCAGCTTATGCCTCGCAATGACAAGTGCGGCAATCTTTCATCTTTACCGTCATTGCGAGCTTCTACAAGAAGCGCGGCAATCTTAAATTTTATTTTTAACTTCTCTTCATATACGGATTTAGTTTTAGTAGTATCAAATCCGCAATCATATTCCCCAAAAGCGTTAAAAATGCCGTTATCATCAAAGTACCCATAATTATCGGATAGTCACGACTCAGAGCACTCATAAAAAAGAGCTGACCCATCCCCTCTATGCCGAAAATAGACTCTAAAATCACACTGCCGCCTATGAGCCCCGGCAAAGACAATCCCAAAAGCGTAATAATCGGCGGAAGCAAATTCGGCAGTATATAGTAACGAAGCAGCTTTTTTTTATCGAGTCCGCGAGATAAGGCAAAGTAATAGTAATCGCTCTTTAGTATCTCCAGCGTTAGGGAGCGGATATAGATTATCATGCTTCCAAGACCGACAAATATCATAACTCCGATCGGCAAAACCAAGTGCCATGCCATATCAAGGTAGTAAGAAAATCCCTCTTTTGGCTCGATTGAGTGCAATCCTGCTATTGGAAACAGGTCTAGCGTTAAGGAAAAAAAGATTATAAAAAGCAGTGCCAAATAGTATGACGGCATAGAAAAAGAGACAAGCGATATCTGACGAATAATATAATCGCTCTTTTTCTCATACTCAAGAGCCGATTTTATCCCCAGATATAAAGATATAACAAAGACGGCGACAAGTGCAGTGATATTCATAATCAAAGTAACCGGCAGTCGCTTGAATATCTCTTTTGCAACATCTTGACCGCTTACAAAAGAGATACCGAAATTTAGTGAAAAAAGATTTACGACCCAATCTATATATTGCTGAGAGAGTGATTTATCAAGCCCGTAAATAGCCTTTAGTGCGGCTATGGCTTCCTCCGTCATATTTGGATTTAACTCACCTGCCCCAAAGAAACTATTGGGTGCCGCATGAATCGCCAAAAATGAAATAACGGATATTAAAAAAAGCATAAACAAAATATAAGAGATTTTTTTCAGTAACTTCATCATATAGTGATTATAGCAAAAAGTTTATAAGAGCGCCCATTTTCTCCAAAAACAGGAAAGAGAAAAGAGAAAATGGGCTATTCTTAGAGGATAATTCTAATATGTAGCACTATTAGAAGTTATATGTTAAATATACTTGAACATCTGTACTTTTTACATCGTTTGCATTATTAAGCGCATCCGTATCGGCAAAAATAAGTGCCAATGCCGTATCAAGCGGTCCGAAAGATTTAGAAGCGGCAAGTGTAATTTCTCTTACTTCTTTCTCTTCAAATAAAGCCAATCCTGCACCTTTTGGCGCTATGTCGGCAACATAAAAACCTGCAAGAAGTCCGATTTTCGGACCAACAGTCGTCTCGGCTGTAATGCTGTAAGAGTCAGCGCCTACAGCAGATACATTACCGTAATTCCACCACATTTCAGTATATAATTTTGATTTTCCGCCTTTTGTAGCAAATGAGCCTGTTGCAGTATTTGCCACGCCTAAAAGACCGTCATCGTCGATTGAAGAGTATGCAGCTTTAAAAGTAGCGACATCTTTCATCTTATATCCTACCATTGCAGAGTATCCTGTCGTATCAGCCGATGATGCCGCATCTGCTTTAGTATTCATATATTGAACACCTGCTAAAACGCCGTCTATATTTAAATCAGCTTGTAGCCAGTATGCTTTAGCAAGTCGTACCATATCATAATACCAAGCCTGAACAGTTAAAGGTTTAACCGAGTTATTTACGATACCGTATGCATATGTACCGTTCGTACCGAATGTGCTAAAATCTCCGTTTGCGGCAACATATCCTGCAGCTGCAGAAATAGCTCCGTTTGTTGCTACTCCGATATCATTTAAGTTGCCCGCACCGCCTTCACTCGCACTTGCTCTATCGTCTGCACTGCCGTTTGATTTACCGATGTAAGTACCTACCAAAGTAGTATCTTTTATACTTTGGTTGATTAAAACAACTGCTTCAAAAGTATTTTTATCTACACCCCATTTTTCAGTAAAAGCAAGTGGCGTGTCAAGCGATTGACGACCGATTTTTAGAGTAGTGTCAAATGCACTGCCCGCCAACCAAACTTCATCAAGCCACATAGCACTGTCAACCTGAGCGCCGCCTGCAAAAGCCGCACCGCTAGAGGCTGCGGCAGTATGCGCATTTGACCAAACGCTGTCAACCAAGTTATGCTCAACGCCTAAAGTTGTAACAACTTGCATACCTACGCCGGCAGAAACACCTTTTGTTAAATCCGTAGTTAGATCCAAACGACCTGCAAAGTTAGTGT
>CAYHRD010000173.1:0-3787 GCA_964358925.1 uncultured Sulfurimonas sp. | reverse complement strand
CACTCAAGAGCATTGATGATAGTTTTGATTTAATTATTACAGATATAAATATGCCGGGTATGGATGGCATAGAGTTTGTAAAAGCGCTAAAAGGCAAATTCGAAGTTATCATAATGACCGGAAATGCAACTCTACAAAGAGCCATTGAGTCGATTCATCTCGGTGTAAAAGACTTTTTACTAAAACCTTTTGATGTAGATACTCTCATCAGTGCTATCAAAAGAGAAGATAAAATACAAAAAGTAAAAAAAACTCTTACGCAAAGTAGTGATAAAAACGGTTTAAGCAGTTTTTTAGGCATATCAAAAGCATTGGAAGCAGCTCTAAATATTGCTAACAAAGCTGCTAAAACAGATGCTAGTATTTTGCTCTTAGGTGAGAGCGGTGTCGGCAAAGAGATTTTCGCCGCTTATATACACGAAAACTCATCTAGAGCAAAAAAGCCTTTTGTTGCGATAAATATGGCGGCCATTCCGGACAATCTCATCGAGAGTGAGCTGTTTGGATTTGAAAAAGGTGCTTTTACCGATGCTAGTGAAGCTAAAATCGGACAATTTGAACTGGCAAACGGCGGAACGCTTTTTTTAGATGAGATAGGTGAGATGCCTTATAGCGTTCAAGCTAAGCTCCTTCGAGCTATTCAAGAAAAAGAGGTACGAAGACTCGGCTCGACAAAGGGCATAAAGATTGATATAAGAGTTATTTCTGCAACAAATGCAAATTTAACCGATAAGATAAAAAACGGTGAGTTTAGAGAAGATTTGTACTATCGTTTAAATACGATACCTCTAAACATTCCGCCTCTTAGAGAGAGAAAAGATGAAATTTTACAAATTGCACAAAAAGTTTTAGCGCAAAATTGTAAAAAATACGGTTTTGCGTTAAAAAATTTTTCAAATGAGGCGCAAAAGCAACTTTTGTCTTATAACTGGCCGGGAAACATAAGAGAACTCATCTCTGTTGTTGAGAGAGCAGTAATATTAAGTGATAATGATGAGATAACACCTCAAGAGCTATTTTTAGAACATCGAGGATTGACCAAAGAGAAAGATATTGCAACTATGGAAAGAGAACTTATACAAAAAGTCCTAAATTCAGAGAGCGGTGATATTGACAAAGCATCTGAAGTGCTAAGTATGAGCAAAGAAAACTTAGTAAAAAAAATAAAAATTTATGAACTATAAGGAGTAGGAATGTCAAAAAAATATAATGTAGCGGTAGTTGGAGCAAACGGAGCAGTCGGGGAAGAGATACTTAGGGTTTTAGAAGAGGTAGACTTTCCAATCGGTAAACTCATACCGCTGGCAAGTGCTAGAAGTGCCGGAAAAACAGTTGAGTATAACGGTAAAGAAGTTGTTATTCTAGAGCTTACGGAAGATGTATTTGAAAAAGAAGATGTAGAAATTGCTCTTTTTTCAGCCGGTGGAAGCGTGAGCGCAAAATTTGCTTCTTTTGCAGTTGAAGCAGGTGCCGTTGTTATTGATAATACTTCTCACTTTAGAATGTTTGAAGATATCCCTCTTGTTGTTCCTGAAGTAAATCCTGAGGATATTTTAAACTATAAAACTAAAGGAATTATCGCAAATCCGAACTGCTCTACTATTCAGATGGTTCAAGCGTTAAAACCGCTTGATGATGCATATGATATCCAGAGAGTCGATGTAAGCACTTATCAAGCGACTTCAGGCGCAGGAAAAACTGCAATGGAAGAGTTGGTAGCTCAAATGCAGTCATTTTTTACTTTTAAACTTGATGAAGCAGAGGTAAAAGCATTTGCGCATAGAATTGCACTCAATGTTATCCCTCAAATTGATAAATTTTTAGATAACGGATACACAAAAGAAGAGATGAAAATGGTAAATGAAACAACCAAAATCATGCACAAAGAAATTCCTCTAAGTGCAACTTGTGTTCGTGTTCCGACTCTTAGAGGACATGCAGAAGCTCTAAGCGTAAAATTTGCTCGTGAAGTAGATGCAGACAAAGCAAGAGAGATTTTAAAAAATGCTCCAAATATTATCATTCTTGATACTCCTGAAGAGTCAATCTACCCTATGCCGTCACTTGCATTAGAAAAAAATGAAACCTTTGTCGGAAGAATAAGAGTTGACAATTTTGACAAAACAATACTTCATATGTTCATAGTAGCCGACAATCTACGAGTGGGAGCCGCTACAAATGCCGTTCGTATTGCCCAAAAATGGGTAGAAATGGAAGAGGAAAAATGAATAAATTAGAGAATATTTTTGAAAATGGTCTATGGAGTTCAAGATTTGTAATAATTCTTGCCGTAGTATTTGGTCTTATCGGCGCGATTGCACTCTTTATTGTTGCTAGTTTTGATGTATATGAGACTGCAGCTTATGTAATAAACACATATCTTACACATGCTCATCCTGAAAATTTCCACGAAGAAGTTATCGGCGGGATTATAGGTGCAGTTGATTTGTACCTAATCGGTGTCGTAATGATAATCTTCTCATTCGGTCTGTATGAACTTTTTATCTCGGATATTGACCCCGCAAAAGATGAAGACGGAAAAGAGAATCAACTCCTTGCAGTTCACTCGCTAGATCAGCTAAAAGATAAAATATCTAAAGTAATCGTTATGGTATTGGTTGTCGGATTTTTTCAAAAAGTCGGACACACTGCATATAACAGTGCGCTTGATTTATTATATCTTGCGCTTTCCATCGCGGCAGTTTCGATTGGTCTCTTCTTTTTAAGTAAAGTCGGACACCATCACTAGTAAAAATTTTAAAAATTGAACTATTTTAAGGATAAACATGAGTAAAATATTTGTAGATGCATGCTTTGGCAAAGAGACTCCATATACTCCGGTTTGGATGATGAGACAAGCAGGACGATATCTTCCTGAATATATGGAAGTAAGAAAACAAGCCGGAAACTTTTTAAATTTATGTCACAATCCAAAACTTGCCGCAGAGGTTACACTTCAGCCTGTCGATATCGTCGGTGTTGATGCAGCAATTTTATTTAGCGATATATTGGTTGTTCCAAATGAGATGGGTATGAAGCTTGATTTTCTAGTTGGAGAGGGACCTGTATTTGACAAGCCTATCAAAACTGAGGCAGACATTGAAGCTCTTTTGGGCGGCGAAGAGGCTGCTTCAAAACTTACCTATGTATATGAGACCATAAAAATCATCAAAGAGCAGCTATCAGATGACAAAGCTCTAATCGGTTTTACAGGCGCACCGTGGACACTTGCAACCTATATGATAGAGGGAGAGGGTACAAAAACATATAATATCTGCAAAAAGATGATGTACTCAAATCCTGAACTTTTGCATAAAATACTCGCAAAAGTAACGGAAGTTGTAAAACTCTACATGGAAAAACAGATAGAAGCGGGAATCGATGTCGTTCAGATATTTGACTCTTGGGCTGCTGCTATTGAGCCTGCAAAATATGATGAATTTTCTTGGAAGTACATGGTGGAGATTGCCGATTATCTTAAAGCAAAGTACCCACATATTCCAATCATAATGTTCCCAAAAGGAATCCCTGCATTTTTAGACAAAGTGTACGGAAACTTTGATGTGTTCGGCGTAGATTGGTCGACTCCGATGGCTCTTGCAAAAGAGAAGCTTGGTGAGAAGTATGTACTTCAAGGAAATATGGAGCCGTGCAGACTATACTCCAAAGAGGCAACAACGCAGTGCGTAGAAGCGCTTCAAAACATCATGGGCGGCAAAAGACATATTTTCATCCTAGGTCACGGGATTCTTCCTGATGTACCTGTAGAAAACGCAATACATTTTAT